>NZ_SRIC01000011.1 GCF_004684775.1 Streptomyces sp. MZ04 | reverse complement strand
GAGGGAAGGAGGGGAGGGGAGGGGAGGAGGCTCAGCGGGCGAACCGGTAGGAGAACGCGCCGAGATCGGGGTCGTTGAGCGGGCTGCCGCCCCAGAGCCAGTCGTACGAGAGGTCGGACTCGCCGTCGAAGTCGCGCCGGAGCTTCTCGTCCCTGGCGCGCTGCTCGGGTCCGTCGGGGAAGTGGTAGAAGGTCTTGTTCTGCAGCGAGGCGTCCTGGACCATCCCGGCGTGCTTGGCGCGCCGGTCGACATAGCGCCGCAGCGCCCCGTCGATACCGGCGGACGTGACCGCGCCCAGTTCCTCGGCGAGCACGGCGGCGTCCTCCATGGCCTGTGAGGCGCCCTGCGCCTGGTAGGGGAGCATCGCGTGGCAGGCGTCGCCGAGCAGGGCGACCCGGCCGTCGAGCCACACCGGGTCGCGGCGCCGGTGGTACAGCGCGAAGCAGGACACGTCCTCCTTCGCCTTGGACAGCATCGCCGGGACCCGGTCGTCCCAGCCGGGGAAGGCGTCCACGAGGTCCTGCGCGGTGGCCGCCACGGACCACTTCTCGGCGACCTCGTCGGTGCAGGGCACACAGGCCACGATGTTGAGGAACTCGCCGCCGCGGATCATGTAGTGCACCAGATGCCGGTCGGGTCCGTACCAGATGGTGGACTGGTAGCGGTCCACCAGCCAGCGCGTCGCCGGGTCGGCGGCGATCAACTCGCCCGGTATCAGGGCGCGGTAGGCCATCTCGCCGGAGAACCGCAGGGTGTCAGGGGCGCCCATGAGGTCGCGCACCGCCGAGCGGATGCCGTCCGCGCCGATGACGAGGTCGGAGGCGAACCGCCGCCCGTCGTCGGTGACGGCCACCGGGCGCTCGGGGTCCGTGCGGTCGAGCTCGGCGACCTTGCTGGCGGTGTGCAGCGCGACGACCGGTCCCGGGCCCGCCGGGTCGACGCAGGCGTCCATCAGGACGCGGTGCAGATCGGCCCGGTGGTAGTGCCAGTACGGCGCGTTGAACTGGTCCTTGCAGCGCTGACCGAGGGAGGTCAGGCCGATGACGCTGCCGTCCTTCCAGCGCCGCCGCACCTGGTCCAGCGGCTCGGTGTGGATGGCCTCCAGCTGCCGCCGCAGACCGAGTCCGAGCAGGATCCGGCTGGCGTTCGGCGCGGTCTGGATGCCCGCGCCGACCTCGCCGAGCTGCGGCGCCTGCTCGAGCACGGTGACGCGAAGACCGCGCTGCCGCAGCGCGAGGGCTGCGGTCAGGCCACCGAGGCCGCCTCCGACGACGCTGACTTCGTACGACTGACTGGACGCCACACTTCCTCCATCTTCCTTGTACCTATGGGCTGTTGGCGCGTGCGCTGTTGGCGCGCGGGTCAGCGCTCGGTGAGCCGGCCGCCCGTCACGACCTCGGTGTCGTCGACCGTGACCGTGCAGCCGCGCATGGCGATGTCGAGGTGTGCGTACGACTCACGCCCGAGGACCGGGTGGGGCCCGGTGGACCACAGGAAGTTCCCCGCGAAGGCGCGGGCGTCCATGCCCATCAGGTCGTCCTTGCCGTACATCGCGGTGGCGAACCAGTCGGCGGTACGCATCAGGCCCCAGCCCATGTGGGAGAGGCTGCGCGCCCACTGGTCGTCGGCGTCGTCGAAGAACGTCGAGAGCAGTTCGGCCTCGGCGCCGCCCGACACCTTCTCGATCTGCCCGCCCGCGATCTGCAGGGTCACCGGCTGACGCACGTACTCCTTGAAGGGCAGCAGGATGTCGCCCTCGGAGAGCACGATCTGCCCGTCGGAGATCTCCGGCCAGCACAGCACCATGGTGCTCGGCCAGTGGTCCCAGCGGCCCGGGTCGTCGGCGAAGCCGCACTGGAACTCGGGCTTGGAGCCCGCGAGTTGAACGGTCAGGTCGGTGCCCGCGTCGGAGGTGACGCGCATGACGGAGGACTGCTTGAGCAGCCGCACTCCTTCGAGCACCTCGTCCTTGTCCGCCTCCTTGGGGAGATTGCGGATGAGGACGTCGGGCGCGTCGCAGACGAAGATGATGCGGGTGCCCGCGCGCAGGATCTCCTGCTGGACCGGCGCGTGGATGAAGCCCTCGCGGGTGAGGTCGACGACCAGGTCGGCGGATTTCAGCAGGTCCTGGGCGGTGGAGTCGTTGAGTACGGAGACCAGGCCGGGGCCCGCGCCGGTGTGGGTGCTCGGCATCGGCGCGGGGCTGCCGCCGGGCACGGTCGCGGCGATGACATGGGCGCCGCAGGCCTTCGCGGCGCCGAACGCCGCCGCCACGTAGTCGCCGCGGCTGCCCGGTTCGGAGAGCACGACGACGTGCTCCGACTCGCTGAGCTTGCACAGGCGCAGTTCACGGGTGAAGGCGTCGAGCAGATCGACGGACGAAAGATCGAACACGGGAATCCCTTCTTTCGGGCTGCCGGGGGCATGCGGGCATGCGGGCAGCACGACTCCGGACACATCGTGCGAGGGGGACGGCGGATCTATGGGGCAGCGCGGGCAGGCCTCACTGGCCCGCCGTGCAGGGTCTGAACTGCGGATATGAGGCGGTGGGTGGTCGCCCCGACTGAGATAATCCGAACACGTACGATCTGCCTTGGCAAGGGGTCGCGCACGGAGTTAACACGGGTGTTTCTCGCGAGGGCGAGCGCGCCCCGGGGCGGCCCGCGCGGCGGTTCCGGTTCCGTGTGGAGGCGGGCAGGGTCGTGGGCGCCGACATCGGGCCGCACAAGATGGGTATTAGCGTGGGGGCCACGGGAAAGCACAATTCACCGACAGGATCCGAGGTGCCCGGCCGATGGCAAGCCGCAGCGAGAGCCGTACCCAGCTCGTCGAGTCACTCATGGAGCGGTTCCCGCAGGTGCCCAGAGAGGCGGTGATCAAGGAAGACCTGCTCAGGGGCGGCATCGCCTTCGACGAATCGGCGCTCAGTGACAACGAGGGCGGCGACGTCAAGCCGAAGTCGTACTTCATCTTCTCCTTCGACCACGGCACGCTTCCCGAACTCGGCGCCGCGGCCCTGCGCCGCCCGCCCGAGGAGATCGTCCTCACCGGCGGTCCGTACGACCTGCGCCGCACGGTCGTCTCGGTCCGCGTGAACCCGTCATCGCCGTACCGCGTGGCGGCCGATGACGACGGCGTACTCGGTCTCTATCTGGACGGCGTGCGGATCTCCGACGTGGGCCTGCCGCCGATGCCGGACTATTACCGGCACACCTTGGAGAACGGCAAGTCCGTGATGGAGGTGGCGCCCACCATCCAGTGGGGCTACCTCATCTACCTGACGGTCTTCCGCGTCTGCCAGTACTTCGGCGCCAAGGAGGAGTGCCAGTACTGCGACATCAACCACAACTGGCGCCAGCACAAGGCGGCGGGCCGCCCCTACACGGGTGTGAAGCCCGTCGACGAGGTCCTCGAAGCGCTCGCCATCATCGACAAGTACGACACGAACAAGTCCTCCACGGCGTACACGCTGACCGGCGGCGCCGTCACCTCGAAGGTCGGCGGCAAGGACGAGGCCGACTTCTACGGGCAGTACGCGAAGGCCATCGAGGAGCGCTTCCCCGGCCGCTGGATCGGCAAGGTCGTGGCGCAGGCGCTCCCCAAGGCGGACGTGCAGCGCTTCCACGACTACGGCGTGCGGATCTACCACCCCAACTACGAGGTGTGGGACCCGTATCTGTTCGAGCGGTACTGCCCCGGCAAGGAGCGCTATGTCGGCCGTGACGAGTGGCACCGCCGCATCCTGGACTCCGCGGAGGTCTTCGGCCCGCGCAATGTGATCCCGAACTTCGTGGCGGGCGTGGAGATGGCCGAGCCGTTCGGCTTCAAGACGGTCGGCGAGGCCATCGACTCCACCGTCGAGGGACTCCAGTACTTCATGTCGCGCGGCATCACCCCGCGCTTCACCACCTGGTGCCCCGAGCCGACGACCCCGCTGGGCAAGGCCAACCCGCAGGGCGCGCCGCTGGAGTACCACGTCCGCCTGCTCGAGGCGTACCGCGCGACGATGGAGGCCAACGGCCTGACGTCGCCGCCCGGTTACGGCCCGGCGGGCCCGGGGAACGCGGTGTTCTCCGTCTCCTCCTTCATGGACAGCCTGCCCGCCGAGGAGGCGGCACCCGAGAGGGTCTAGGGGGCAGCCCCCAAGAGGGGGCTAGGGGGCGGCCAGCGCCGACAACAGCCGTTCGGCCTCCGCCGTCACCGAGGTGAGGGCGGAGGCGGGATCGGGCGAGCGGGCCAGGAGCATGCCCGCCTCGCACAGCGCGCCGAACATCATCTGGCAGCGCACGTCCAGATCCCCGTCGCCGATGTGCCCCGCGGCCGCCGCGGCACGCATTCCGCCGGTCAACACCCGCAACGTATGGGCGTATTCGATCGCGCGGACGGTCTCCCAGCCCAGGACCGCGGGCGCGTCGAGCAGCACGATCCGCCGGAATCCGGGGTCGAGGCAGTGCTCGAGGAAGCGGCGGCAGCCGCGCCGCAGCGCGGACCAGGCGTCGGGTTCCTCGGCCGCCGCGCGTTCCAACTCCGCCGCGATCTCCTCCTGTTCGCGGACGAACACCGCGTGGAAGAGGTCCGCCTTGCCCTCGAAGTGGTGGTAGGCCGCGCCTTTGGTGACCCGGGCGTCGGCAGCCACGGCGGCGATCGAGGTCGTCGCGTACCCGTCCCGGCCGAAGAGCCGCTGCGCCGCGGTGATCAGCTGCGCGGTGGTCGCGTCGGAGCGTTCCGCCTGGGTACGGCGGGCAGTTGGGCGCGCGGGCGGGGTCACGGTCGGCTCCTCTTGACGAACATACTCAGGGTACGTAGGTTCCGCACCAGTTGCATACCTTCGGTATGGAAGCGAGTTGAGCATGACAAAGTCGCTCTTCGCAATCTACGGAGCTTATGGCCACACCGGACGCCTGGTGGCGTCCGAACTCCTCGCCAGAGGCGAGGAGTTGCTCCTGGTCGGCCGGGACGCCGAGGCGCTGCGCGCGCTGGCCGACGAGCTCGACGCGGGGGAGCGGGTGCGGACCCGCACCGCCACCGTCGACGACGCCACGGCACTGCGCGAGGTGATGACGGCCGCCGACGTCGTGATCCACTGCGCGGGCCCCTTCGCCGCCACCGGAGCGCCGGTCGCGGCCGCGGCCGCCGAGACCGGCTGCCACTACATCGACCACGCCCTCGAACCCCACCACGTGAAGGGCGTCTTCGACACCGCGCAGGCCACGGCCCAGCGCACCGGCGCCGTCATGATCCCCGGCCTCAGCTTCTACGGAGGTCTCGGCGACCTCCTGGCCGGGGCGGTGGCGGACGGCATCGCGGGCATCGACCGGATCGTCATCGCGTACGCCGTGCACGGCTGGCGGCTGACCACCGGCGCCAAGAACACCGCGAGTCACCTCTTTGCCGAGACCGAACGCCTCACCTTCAGCGACGGCGCACTGCACGCGGGCTACGTCGAGCCCCGCAGCGCCGTCTTCCCTTTCCCGCCTCCGCTCGGCCCGCGCACGATGATCGCGCCGTTCCCGTCGATCGAGGTCGTGACGGTGCCCCGCCACGTCCCCGTCCGCAACGTCGACCTGATGCTGAGCAACAGTGCCTTCGAGACACCGGACGCCTTCGAGAGCGAGCACATCGGAGCGGCGGAACGGGCGGGCACCGACTTCACCATCGCCGTCCAGGCGATCCGGGAAGGCGAAGGGGGCGGCGCGGCCGGGCAGTTGACGGGCCACGATCTGTGGCGGGCCGGGGCGCTGGCCTCGGTGGAGGCGGCGGTGCGGATCGCCGAGGGCAGGGGGCCGACGAAGACCGGGGTGCTGGCGCCCGGCGAGGCCTTCGCGGCCGAACCCTTCCTGCGAGACCTCGAACGCCTCGGCGCGTTCACCCTCACCCTCGACACCGGCGAGAAGGGACGGGGCGCGCCATGAGCGGGTCGGGTGGTGCACCCATCCTGGTCACCGGGGCGGCAGGCGGTCAGCAGGGCTCCACGGGCCGTCACGTCGTACGGCTGCTCCGTGAGCGGGGACACGCCGTCCGGGCCTTCGTCCACACCGACGACGAACGTGCCGCCGGGCTGCGGGAGTTGGGAGCGGAGGTGGTGGTCGGCGACCTGCGGGAGATCACCGACGTGCTGGCGGCGATGCGCGGCGTGCGCCGCGCCTTCTTCACCTATCCGGTCACCGACGGCCTCCTCGAGGCGACCGGCGCGTTCGCGGCCGCGGCCCGGCAGGAGGGGCTCGAACGGGTCGTCGAAGTCTCCCAGTTGGCGGCCGCGCCGGACGCGGGTACGCCGAGGATGCGGCAGCACTGGGTCGCCGAGGAGGTGTTCGACTGGGCGGAGGTCGGGGCGGTCCACCTCCGTGCCGGGGTCTTCTTCGAGAACCTGGACTTCCTGGTGCGGGCCGGGGGCGGGAGCGAGCTGGCGATGCCGCTGGGGCCGCCGGAGACTGTGCTTCCGCTGATCGCGGGGGAGGACGTGGCGCGGGTGGGCGCGGGTCTGCTGGCGGATCCGCTGCCGGTGGTCTCTTCTCCCCTGGTGCTGCTTACGGGGCAGGTGCTGTCGGTGGCGGAGGTCGTGGAGACGTTCGGCGGGGGCCTGAAGTACGTCGATGTCCCGCCGGTGGAGTGGCGGGAGCGGGCGATGTCCCTCTACGGGGACGCGCATGTGGTGGCCCACCTGGACAAGTTGTGGGAGCTGTTCCGGCTGATCGGGGCGCACCACGAGCTGTATCGGGTGACGGAGGCGATCGAGGGGTTCGGGGGGAGGGAGCCGGGGACGTTGCGGGAGTTTGTGCGGGGGCGTTCGGGCTGAGGTTCCGCCCTCTCGAAGCTCCGCCGACGGCCCCCTCGGGGACGGGTGCCTACAGCGTGCCCGGAAGCCGGACCGTGACGAGGAGACCGCCGGCGGAGCGGGGGACCAGGTCGAGGGTGCCGTCGTGCGCGCGGACGACGCTGTGCACGATGGCAAGGCCGAGGCCGGCGCCGGCGTGCTCGTCGGTGCGTACGCGTTCCGTTCCGCGCCGGAAGGGTTCGGTGAGCGTCGGTACCAGTTCCGGTGGGAGCCGACGGCCCGTGTTCTCGACCCGCAGCATGCTCGTGTCGCCGTGCGCCTCGGTGCGGACCGTCACCGTGCCGCCGGCGGGGAGGTTGTGGACGACCGCGTTCTGGACGAGGTTCGTCACCATCCGCAGCAGGAGCTCCGCGGAGCCGCTGGTCCGGGCCACCCCGCCGGTGACGTCGAGTGTGATCCGGCGCTGTTCGGCGAGGGGAAGCAGCGTTTCGGCGGCTTCTTCGGCGATGAGGGAGAGGTCGACGCTCTCGCGGGTGAAGTTTCCGCGGTCGCCGCGGCTGAGCAGCAGGAGCGCCTCGGTGAGGTCGATCGCCCGCGTATTGACGGCGTGCAGGCGTTCGATGAGTTCGCCCCGGTCCCGCGTGGGGTCCTTCCGGGCGACGTCGAGGAGCGTCCGCGAGATGGCCAGTGGGGTGCGCAGTTCGTGGGAGGCGTTCGCGGCGAACCTCTGCTGCTCGGCGACATGGGACTCGAGTTGTCCGAGCATCGAGTCGAACGCGTCGGAGAGCTCACGGAATTCGTCCTGCCGGCCCTTCATGCGGATCCGGTGGGACAGCGACCCGTTCCCGGCCGTCCGTGCCGCATCCGTGATCTGCGCGAGCGGTGCGAGCATCCGGCCGGCGAGGATCCACCCTCCCCCGAGGCCGAGCACCAGCAGGAACGCCAGTACCGCTGCCGCCCTCGGAGCGAAAACTCGCAGGAGGCTGGACCGGATGGGAAAGACACCATCAGGCATGGGGGCGCCGGTGGATCCGGGGATGATGAGCGCACGCTCGGGGACGTAACGCAGGAGGAACACCCACACCGCCGCGAGCAGCAGGACGCCGGCGAGCGTGAGGAAGCCGGCGTAGCTGAGCGTGAGCTTGAGGCGAACGCTCAACCCGGGCGCTCTGTCCACGGACTCCTCCTCCACGGACTCCTCCTCCACGGACTCCTCATCCACGGACTCCTCCTCCACGGACTCCTCCTCCGCCAACTGCTCCTCCCTCACGTCCGGTGCCGGGTGCTGTGTCGATGCGATAGCCGACGCCCGGCACCGTGGCGATGATCCATGGTTCGCCGAGCCGTTTGCGCAGTGCGGAGACGGTGATGCGTACGGCGTTGGTGAGGGGGTCGGCGTTCTCGTCCCAGGCCCGTTCAAGCAGCTCTTCGGCGCTGACGACCCCGCCATCGGCGGCGACGAGGACCTCAAGGACGGCGAACTGTTTGCGGGTGAGCGCGACGTAGCGTCCGTCGCGGAAGACCTCCCGGCGGAAGGGGTCGAGCCGCAGGCCCGCGATCTCGCGGACCGGGGGCCGGGCGTACGCGCGTCTGCGGTCGAGCGCCCGCAGCCGCAGGACGAGCTCGCGCAGCTCGAACGGTTTGGTGAGGTAGTCGTCGGCGCCGAGCTCGAACCCGGAAGCCTTGTCGTCGATCCGGTCGGCGGCGGTGAGCATGAGGATCGGGATGCCGCTGCCGGAGGCGACGATGCGCCGGGCGACCTCGTCGCCGGAGGGGCCGGGGATGTCGCGGTCGAGGACCGCGAGGTCGTAGGAGTTGACGCCGAGCAGTTCCAGGGCGGAGTCGCCGTCGGGGGCGATGTCGGCGGCGATCGCCTCGAGCCGCAGACCGTCACGGACGGCTTCGGCCAGGTAGGGCTCGTCCTCCACGATCAGTACGCGCATGCCTGAAGCCTAGGCAGCACGGCATATCGCCGACGTATGCAAAGACGTGTGCAAAGACGTAGGCAAAGACGTGTGCAAAGAGGTACGTAAAGACGTGTACACACCGGACAGGTGACTCAGCCCGCCGGTGCCGGCGCGGGGCGAGTCCGGTCCGACGCCGCCGGCACCGCTGTGCGCCACCAGCGGCGCGACGCAAGCCCGGCCAGCACGGCGCCAGTGGCGTTGACCAGCACGTCGTCCACGGACGACACCCGGTCAAGCTGCAGGACGTACTGCGCGGTCTCGACCAGGACCGAGCAGCCAGCCCCGAGGGCCAGGATCCGCGGCACGGACGCGAGCGCCGCGAACCGCATCGGGGCGAAGAACCCCAGAGATGCGAAGACCAGCAGGTTGCCGACGATCCCGAGCGTCCCCATCGTGACCAGGTCCCGCAGCGGTACCAGGCTCACCCGGGCGGGGACGACGCCGGCCCCGGCGCCCGGCATCAGGGTCAGCCACAGGAACGGCACCGTCCCGTGCACCATGCCCACCTCGGCCAGCGACATCCGCCACGCCGCCGTGACGCCGGCGCCACGCCGACGTCGCGCCAGAGCCCACGCCACCAGCACGGCCAACGGCAGCGCGACCAACGTCATGAGCACCACTCCGTTGAACGTGTCGAAGCAGCCGTGCCACCGCCCGGCCACGCACATCGGAGCGGACATCATGAGCGGCCCGCGCACGGCGAACGCGGCGAACACGGCGCTCGCGAAGCCGAGGATCACCAGGCAGGGGAGCACGATCCTGCGCTTGCGGCGGGGCGGTTCCGACAGGGATGGGTTGTGGCTCATGTCCCCATGGGAGACGCGGGGCCGTTGTGGTGGCGTATCCGAATTTCGATACACCCGCGATACAGGGAATGAAATGATCGATCAAAACAGCAACCCGTACCCCACCCCACCCCTCGGAGGAACCGTGCCGCAGAACCCCGTAACCGTCATCACCGGCGGCAGCCGCGGCATCGGCGCGGCCATCTGCACCCGCCTCGCCCGCGAGGGCCACCACATAGCCCTCGGCTACCACTCCGACGCCGAAGCGGCGGAGAAGATCGCCGCCGCCGTCCGCGAGGCCGGTCGCCGCTGTGTCACCGTCCGGATGGACACCGCCGACGAGGCGGACGTCGACCGCCTCTTCGAGACCGCCGCCGCGGAACTCGGCCCGGTCACGGGACTGGTCAACAACGCCGGGGTCGGCGCCCCCGTGGGCCCCCTCGCCGAGGCCGACGCCGCCGCCATGCGCCGCGCACTCGAAGTGAACGTACTCGGCTATCTGCTCTGCGCGCGGCGCGCGGTCCGCGACATGACCCGCACCGGCGACGGTGGCGCCATCGTGAACATCTCCTCCGCGGCGGCGACCCTCGGCGCCCCGGGCGAGTACATCCACTACGCCGCCGCCAAGGGTGCCGTCGACACGATGACGGTCGGGCTCTCGAAGGAGGTCGCCGCGGACGGCATCCGCGTCAACGCCGTCGCCCCGGGCGTCATCTGGACCGAGTTCCACGCCGACCCCGAGCGCCCGGCGAAGCTCGCCGCGGGGATCCCGCTGGGCCGCTCGGGTCAGCCCGAGGAGATCGCGGCCGCCGTCTCCTGGCTGCTCTCGGACGAGGCCTCCTACGCGACGGGCACGATCCTGCGCGTGGCGGGCGGAAGGTGAGCGGAGGTGGGCGGAAGGTGAGCCGAGGGGGCGGAAGATGAGCCGAGGGTGAGCGGAAGGTGAGCCGAGCGGTACGCGCCCCCGCGCACACCGCACTCCCTACGCTTGGCGCATGATCCGCGAATCCGCACGTATCGCCCCGGACGTCGTCATGCGCCCCGCCGCGCTGGAGGACACGGACGGCCTTGCCCGCGCCCGGCTGCGCAGCCGCGCACACCTCGAGCCGTGGGAGCCCACCCGGCCAGAGGACTACTTCACCCCGCAGGCGCAGGCCGCCCGGCTCCGTGCCCAGTTGGAGGAGTGCGAGGCCGGGCGGGCGGCGCCCTGGGTGCTCGACCGGGAGGGGGACATCGTCGGCACCGTCACCCTGTCCGCCATCTCGCTCGGCCCCTTCCGCAGCGGACTCCTCGGGTACTGGATCGACGTGGACCACACCGGCCGCGGCCTCGCCTCCGCCGCCGTCACGCGGGCCTGCGCGTCCGCCGACGGCGAGCTCGGCCTGCACCGTGTCGAGGCGGGCACCCTCCTCGACAACGTGCCCTCGCAGCGGGTCCTCGCCAAGTGCGGCTTCGAGGAGTTCGGTGTCGCGCCGGACTACCTGCACATCAACGGTGCCTGGCGCGACCACCGGCTCTTCCAGCGGATCCTCAACGACCGCCGGCCATAAGGCGACTCGGCCGCTCAGACGATGTCCTCCGCGATCTCCGCCTGCTCCCGTTCCGATCCGTACGCCGACGGTGTGCTGTAGGAGCGGCGCGCCACGAACCACCACACCGTGGCGAGGATCAGCACCACAGCGAGCGCGATCGACGCGTAGTTCATCGTGTCGGCCGTGACGGGCGAGACCTGCGGCAGGCAGAACAGGACCGTCACGAACGCCACCCAGAGCACCGCGATCCAGCCGATCGGCCTGCTCCAGCGGCCCAGGTTCCACGGGCCCGGCTCGAAGCGGTCGCCCGCGCGAAGCCGCAGGAAGATCGGGATGGCGTACGCGGGCGTGATGCCGATGACGTTGATGGCGGTCACCGCCGTGTACGCGGTCGTCGAGTACAGGGACGGCAGCGCGATCAGCGCGGCGAGGCCCACCGAAAGCCACACCGCGGGCACCGGAACCTGCGTGCGGGAGCTGACCTTGCGCCACACCGCGGAGCCCGGCAGCGCGTTGTCGCGGCTGAACGCGAACACCATGCGGCTCGCGGCGGCCGTCTCCGCGTTGCCGCAGAACAGCTGCGCCACGATCACGATGAGCAGCAGCGCCGTCGCCCCGGACTCGCCGAGCGCGTCGATCATGATCTGCGCGGGCGGCACACCGGTCTCGCTGCCCTGCGTGCCCGCGTAGTCCTGGATCGCGAAGGTCAGCCCGGCCAGCAGGATGAAACCGGCTATCCACGAGGCCCAGATGGCGCGCACGATGCCGCGCGCCGCGGACACCGACGCGTTGGAGGTCTCCTCCGACAGGTGCGCGGACGCGTCGTATCCGGAGAACGTGTACTGCGCGAGGAGCAGGCCGATCGCCGTGACGTAGAGCGGGTTGTCCCACCCGGTGTCGTTGACGAACTCGGTGAAGACGAACGACGGCGACTGGTGGTGGTCCGGCACGATCGCGAGGACGCCCACGATGACGGCGACACCGGCCACGTGCCACCACACGCTGATGGAGTTGAGCAGACTCACCAGACGTACGTTGAACAGGTTCAGGACGGCGTGCAGGAGCAGGATGCAGAGGAAGATCAGGAAGGTCTTCTCCGGCGTCGGCGTGAAGCCGAACTGCAGGTTCAGGAACGCCCCGGAGAACAGCGCGGCGCCGTAGTCGATGCCCGCGATCGCGCCGAGCAGGCCGAGCAGATTGAGCCAGCCCGTGTACCAGCCCCAGCGGCGGCCGCCGAGCCGGTCGGCCATGTAGTAGAGGGCCCCGGACGTGGGGTACGCGCTGGTGACCTCGGCGAGCGCGAGGCCGACGCAGAGCACGAAGAGGCCGACACCCGCCCAGCCCCAGAGCATCACGGCGGGGCCGCCGGTGCCGAGGCCGAAGCCGTAGAGGGTCATGCAGCCGGACAGGATGGAGATGACGGAGAAGCTGATGGCGAAGTTGCCGAAGCCGCCCATCCGGCGGGCGAGGACCGGCTGGTAGCCGAGCTCTCTGAGTCGCTGTTCCTCGTCTGGCAACGGGGTCGAGGCCGGGGCTGGGCTCGACGACCAGGTGGTGCGGGACACGGATGTACCTCCGTCGGGGAGCGGGGACTTGGGGAGCGGGGTGGTGCTGCTTCGATGGGCCCGGCAGGGAACCTCGGGCCTCCTCGGGCCTCAGCCCGGATCTCGTACGGCGCTCAGACAGCGGTCACGTGCCTGGACGAACACGTCGGCCGCCGCGTCCGCGTCACCGGGTGCCTGGGTGCGGTACGTCCACGGGGCCACGGTGTAGAACGGGTCGAGGACCGTGAACACCCGTACGGCGTCGTGGAATTGGTGCGCGCCCCATAACGCGTGGGCCAGCTGGTTGAGGTCGAGGAGCGAGGTCGCCGCGGGCAGCGTGTGCTCGAACCACAGGTGCAGGGCGCGCTGCGCGGAGCGGGTCGCGTCGTCCCCGATCCAGTGCAGGTCGAGGGCGCGCTCGCCGCCGCCCTCCTTGCGGTACCGCTCGACGCGTACGTACAGGGGCAGTACGTGGAGCGCGGATCCGGCCGGTGCCGAACCGGCCGCCCAGTGCGCGAAGTTGACCGCTTCGGTCAGTGGTCCCGAGGGTCGACGCGCGTAGGCGAACTGCAGCATGCGGTGGTAGGCCTCGCGATTTCCGGGGTCGCGCTTGTCGGCCTCGGCGAGGAGATGCCAGGGGCCGGGGAACAGCATCGGCTCCGGGGCGGGGGCCCGGTGCTCGTCCCACCGCTGGCCCTTGTCGAGCTGCGCCAGGGCCAGCAGGCAGACCCACGGCACGGGATCCTCGGGCGACGCGTCCGCCGTGGCGCCGCACGCCGCGGCCGCCTCGCGCCACAGCTCGTTGGTGTGGCGGTGCCCGGCCCGGTGGGCGCGCAGCGTCCGCTCGACGAGCACCCTGGCGTGCAGCACGGCGGCCGCCTCGCTGAGCGGCTCCTCTTCCCGCCAGGTCCTGACGACGTCGGAACCGGCGACGGCGGCCGCCAGGATCTGCGTGCGCTGCGTCCACAGACCCCAGTCGGGCGTCGCGTCGAGCAGGTTCCGCGTCGACACCCAGCGACCCGTCTTCAGGTCCTGGAGCACGGCGCGCAACTGTTCGTCGTGGCCCGCCGGGTGATACACGGGGCGGCCTGACGGCATGGGCATGGGTCCTCGGTGGGGGCGGATGACGGAAGGGCTGATGGTGTGAACTGGCCCGCTGCACAACGATGGTGCTCGGCGGTCAGTGTAGATCTGGATGTTCCGTTTCCATGGCGGTTCATGGATATTTTGGGATCGATTTGTGGTCAACTCGGCGCGCCGGTTGGCAATTTCGGGTCTCTTCGGAGGGGAAGTCAGGGCGGAAGAGGGACCCTTGACGCCCTCGTGGCCGCTGTAGCAGGCTTCCGCGGTGATCACGAATGGCAGCGCTCCGCGCGGCGAGGCCGTCCTCGCCATCGACCAGGGCACGTCCGGCACCAAGGCGCTCGTCCTCTGCCCGGAGCGCGGCGTGATCGGCTCCGGCACAGCGCCGGTGCGCCCGCGCCATCTGCCCGGCGGCCGGGTGGAGGTCGATCCGGCCGAGCTGCTCGCCTCGGTCGTCGAGGCGGGGCGCCGCGCCCTGGACGAGGCGGGGGGGCCGGTCGCCGCCGTCGGGCTCGCCAACCAGGGCGAGACGGTGCTCGCCTGGGACCCCGCGTCCGGCCGGCCGCTGACCGAGGCGATCGTGTGGCAGGACCGGCGCGCGGAACCCCTGTGCACGGAACTCGCTCCGTACGCCGATGAGTTGAGGGAGCTGACAGGGCTTCCGCTCGACCCCTACTTCGCCGCGCCCAAGATGGCGTGGATACGCCGCCATCTCACCCGGGAGGGCGTGGTCACCACCAGCGACGCCTGGCTCGTGCACCGGCTCACCGGAGAGTTCGTCACCGACGCGGCGACGGCCGGACGCACCCAGCTGCTCGGCCTGGACGACGTCGCCTGGTCGTCGCGGGCCCTCGACGTCTTCGGCCTGGGCGGCGAGCGGCTGCCGCGCGTCGTCGACGCAGCGGGCCCGGTCGGCACCACGAAGGCCTTCGGCCCCGAACTCCCGCTGACCGGACTGCTGGTGGACCAGCAGGCCGCGCTGCTCGCCCAGGACGTCACCGAGCCCGGCACCGCCAAGTGCACCTACGGCACCGGCGCGTTCCTGCTCGCCCAGACCGGCGCCCGCCCGCGCCGTGGCGACTCCGGCCTGGTCAGCTGTGTCGCCTGGCGGCTGGCGGGGGAGAGCAGCTACTGCCTGGACGGGCAGGTCTACACCGCCGCGTCCGCCGTGCGCTGGCTCACCGACCTCGGGGTGATCTCCGGGGCCGAGGACATCGACCCGGTGGGCTCGGCCGTGCCGGACGCGGGCGGCGTCACCTTCGTACCCGCCCTGGCCGGGCTCGCGGCGCCCTGGTGGCGCGGCGATCTGCGCGGCTCGATCACGGGCCTCGGCCTCGACACGGCCCCCGGTCACCTGGTCCGTGCCCTGTGCGAGGGCATCGCCGCCCAGGTCGTCTCGCTCGCCGACGCCGTGGCCGCCGACCTGGGCGAGCCCCTGACGAGCCTGCGCGTCGACGGCGGCCTGACCCGCTCGGCCCTGCTGATGCAGACCCAGGCGGATCTGCTCCAACTCCCCGTGGAAGTCTCGGCGTTGCCCGATGTCACCGCGCTCGGCGTGGGCGCCGTCGCGCGCCTGGGCCTCGACCCGAAGCTCGGCGTGCGTGACGTGGTGCCGAGGTGGCGGCCGGCCGCCGTGTACGAGCCGCGGATCGACGGCGGTCAGGCAGCCGAACGCCTCGCAGGCTTCCGCTCGGCGGTCACCGCGCTCCTGGACCGCGCGCCCGCGCCGTCGTCATGACCGCCACCACCGCGCCGTCGTCATGACCGCCACCACCGGGGGGTCGCGATGACCATCACCACCGAGGGGTACGCGATGACCGCCGTCACCGAGGGGTACGCGATGACCATCACCACCGAGGGGTACGCGATGACCGCCGCCATCGAGGGGCCGCGATGACCGTCACCGCCAAGGGTCCACTGCCGTCCGAGCCCTACGACGTGACCGTCGTCGGCGCCGGCGTGGTCGGCTCGGCCATCGCCCGCGAACTGGCCCGGCACCACCGGCTCCGCGTCGCCCTCGTCGAGGCCTCCGGCGATGTCGGCGACGGCACGTCCAAGGCCAACACGGCGATCCTGCACACCGGTTTCGACGCCGTGCCGGGCTCCCTGGAGGCCCGCCTGGTGCGCGAGGGGCAGCGCCTGCTCGCCGCGTACGCGGCCGAGACGGGGATCCCCGTCGAGCCGGTCGGCGCGCTGCTCGTGGCGTGGGACGAGGAGCAACTGGCGGCGCTGCCCAGCCTGTTGGACAAGGCGCGGCGCAACGCGTACACGGCAGCCCGCATCATCGACGCGGACGAGGTGCGGGCCCGCCAACCGCACCTGGGGCCCGGCGCCCTTGGCGCGCTCGACGTCCCCGGCGAGTCGATCATCTGCCCCTGGACGACGACTCTCGCGTACGCCACCCAAGCCGTACGCGGCGGAGTGGACCTGCACCTCAACTGTCATGTCGAGGACGGCGATCGGGAGGATTACCCGGGCGGAGGATGCCGTGAACTGGCCACGTCCCGGGGTGTCGTGCGCACCCGCTACCTCATCAACGCCGCGGGACTGCACGCCGACGAGCTCGATCAACGGAGCCTGGGCGATGGCGATTTCACCGTCACCCCCCGACGGGGCCAGCTCATCGTCTTCGACAAGCTCGCCCGCGACCTGGTCCGCCACATCCTCCTGCCGGTGCCGACGGCGCTGGGGAAGGGGGTCCTGGTCGCGCCGACCGTGTACGGGAACGTCCTTCTCGGGCCCACGGCCGAGGAGTTGGACGACAAGACGGCCACGGGAACGACCGCGGACGGGATCGACACGCTGCGCGCCAAGGGGGGACGGATCCTGCCCGCGCTGCTCGACGAGGAGATCACCACGGTCTACGCGGGACTGCGGGCCGCCACCGAGCACGACGACTACCAGATCCACGCATCCGCCGAGGAGCGTTGGATCACGGTGGGCGGCATCCGCTCCACAGGCCTGACCGCGTCCATGGCGATCGCCGCGTACGTCGTGGACCTGCTCGCCGAGACAGCGGGACCCGAACTCGACCTGACGCACGCCGGTGCCCTCGACCCCGTGCGCATGCCGAACCTCGGGGAGGCCTTCCCCCGCCCTTATCAGCGCGCCGACCTCATCGCGACCGACCCCGCCTACGGCAGCATCGTCTGCCACTGCGAACGCGTGACGCGCGGGGAGATCAGGGATGCCCTGATCAGCACGGTCCCGCCCGGTTCGCTCGACGGCCTGCGGCGGCGGACACGGGCGCGGGGCGGACGGTGCCAGGGGTTCTACTGCGGGGCCGCGGTGCGCGAACTCTTCGACGGATGGGGCGAGTCGGGGGCGGCGCGATGAGGCGGCAGCGGGCGGTCGACGTACTCGTGATCGGCGGTGGACCGGCGGGGCTCGCCGCGGCCGGGCGGCTGGCCACGGCCGGCGCGGGCACGGTGGAGGTCCTGGAGCGCGAGGAGCGGGCCGGCGGGGTGCCGCGCCACTGCCACCACCGGGGCTTCGGGCGCTGGGGAATGACGGGGCCGCAGTACGCGGACCGCCTCGTCGAGGCCGCCCTCGGCGCCGGGGCGGCCGTACGGACCGGGGTGAGTGCCACCGGATGGGCGGGGGAGCTCGCGGTCGAGACGACCGGGCCGCACGGCCTGGAGCGGATCACCGCGCGTGCCGTCGTCCTGGCCACCGGGGCGCGGGAACGGCCGCGCGCCGCACGCCTGGTGCCGGGGACCCGCCCGGCGGGCGTCTACACGACGGGTGAACTGCAACAGGCGGTGCACCTCCATCACCAGCGGATCGGGACCCGCGCGGTGGTCGTCGGGGCGGAGCCGGTGAGCTACGCGGCGCTGACCGCCCTGCGGCGCGCGGGCGTCGAGGTCGCCGCGCTCGTCACCGAGGAGAGGCGGCCGCAGGTGGGCCGGGCGCGGGCCGCGTCGGCCAGGCTGGGGCGCCGGGTGCCGCTCCTGACGGGCGCCACGGTCGTCGAACTCCTGGGCAGGGGACGCCTTTCGGGGGTACGGCTGCGGCACGCCGACGGGCGACCGGGGGCGATCGCCTGCGACACGGTGGTGTTCACCGGGGACTTCGTGCCCGAGCAGGAACTGGCGCGGCGCGGGGGAGTACCGCTGGACGCCGGGACCAGGGGCCCCGCCGTGGACGGGGCGTTCCGTACGGCTTCGCGCGGCGTGTTCGCGGTGGGCAACGTGCTGCACGCGGTGGAACCGGCGAGGGCCGCGGCGCGGGAGGGCGCGGAAGCGGCGGCCGCGGTGCGCCGCCATCTGGAGGGCGCGGTCTGGCCGTCCGCGGGGCTGCAAGTCGAGGCCGTCGCACCCCTGCGGTGGGTGGCCCCGAACCGTCTGGTGCCGGGTGAGCGGCCTGCCCCCGGGGCCCGCTTCGTGCTGCGTACGGCGGAGACCCTGACCCGTCCCGTCCTGCTGGTCACCCAGGACGGGCGGTGCCTGCACCGGGCGAGGGTGCCGCGCAGGGTGCTGCCCAATGGGGCGCTGCACCTCTCCGGGGCCTGGGTCGGATTGGTCGACGCGGCGGGTGGTGCGGTGCGGATCGGCCTGGCCTGAGCCCGGCGCTCCGCCGGAAGGCCGGTACTGAATCTGCGGGCTGGATGTGGCTGGTCGCGCAGTTCCCCTGCGCGGCCCCTCCGCGACACGGGATAGCTGCACTTCCCCCGGCGCCCACCCCCGACTAGACTCCAAAACTAGCAGTGCTAATTTATATCGTGAGACCACCATGTGAGATCAACCGTGACGATCCGGAGCCGTATCGTGCGCCCAGTCCACTTCGCCGCCGCCCGCCGCACCCCCATCGGCAAACTCCGCGGCGCTCTCTCCTCCGTACGCCCAGACGACCTCGCCGCCGCGGTCGTACGCGGGATCGTCGAGAGCACCCCGCAGCTCGACCCCGCCCGGATCGACGACATCTACTGGGGCGCCGCCAACCAGGCGGGTGAGGACAACCGCAATGTGGCCCGGATGGCCGCCCTCCTCGCGGGCCTCCCGGAGTCCGTGCCCGGCGCGACCGTGAACCGGCTCTGCGCCTCCGGCATGGAGGCCGTCACCGCCGCCGCCCGCACCATCGCCGCGGGCGAGGCCGACATCGTCCTCGCGGGTGGCTCCGAGTCGATGAGCCGCGCCCCCTTCGTGCTCCCGCGCCCGGACGAGGCCCTGCCGCACAAGATGGAGACCTTCGACACCCGGCTCGGCTGGCGCCTGGTCAACCCGGCGATGAAGGAGCTGCACGGGGTTCTTGCCATGGGCGAGACCGCCGAGGAAGTCGCCGGGCGTCACGGCGTATCCCGCGAGCGCCAGGACACCTTCGCCCTGCGCAGCCACCAACGCGCCACCGAGGCCCGCAAGAACGGCCACTTCGACGACGAGATCCTTCCGGTCACGCGGCCCGACGGCACCGTCGTCGACCTCGACGAATGCGTCCGTGAGGACACCTCGTACGAGAAGCTGAGCGGCCTGCGCCCCGTCTTCCGCAAGGGCGGCACCGTCACCGCGGGCAACGCGTCCCCGATGAACGACGGCGCGGCCGGACTCCTCCTCGTGAGTGAGGAGGCCCTGGACGAGCTCGGCCTCGAATCCCTCGGGCGGTACGTCGCCGGCGCCTCCGCCGGTGTCCATCCGGACGTCATGGGCATCGGGCCCGTGCCCGCCACCCAGAAGGCGCTCGCCCGCGTCGGCTGGTCCGTCGGGGACCTCCAGGAGGCCGAGTTCAACGAGGCGTTCGCGGCCCAGGCCCTCGCCTGCGTCGACGCCCTCGGCATCGACCCGGACCTTGTCAACCCGACCGGCGGCGCCATCGCGCTCGGCCACCCCCTCGGCTGCTCGGGCGCCCGCATCCTGACCACGCTGCTGCACCGCATGCGCCGCACCGGCGCCGGTCGCGGCCTCGCCACGATGTGCGTCGGCGTGGGCCAGGGCAGCGCGCTGCTCGTCGAGCGCGGCTGAGCCCGCGCCGACACCGGACCGCCACCGCGTCACCCCGCAAGACCGCAAGACCGCAAGACCGCAAGACCGCAAGACCGCAAGACCGCAAGGCCGCAAGGCCGCAAGACCGCAAGACCGCAAGACCCCAAGGCCGCACGGAAACGGAGCACCACCCATGGCCACGTTGTCCCTCGCCTCGATCCTCGCCGAGCCCGCCCGCCGCAGGCCGGACCACACCGCCCTCGTCGAGGGCGAACTCCGGCTCTCCTTCGGCGAGTTGTGGAGTCAGGCCCGAGCACAGGCCGCGGCGCTCGTGGGCCTCGGGGTCGAGCCGGGGGACCGCGTCGCCCTGATGGCGCCCAACACCGCCGCGTTCCCGCGCGCCTACTACGCGATCCTCGCCGCGGGCGGTGTCGTCGTCCCCGTCCATCTGCTGCTCTCCGCCGAGGAGGTCGAGCACGTCCTGCGGGACAGCGGCGCGACCCTGCTCCTGTGCCACCCCGCGCAGGCCGAGACCGGCAAGGCCGCGGCCGCCGCCACCGGCGTACGCATGCTCACCCTCGGCACGGACGGCGAGCTGGACACCCTGGCGCGCGAGGCCGAGCCCCTGCCGACGTACCTCACCCGGGAGGCCGACGACCCGGCCGTCGTCTTCTACACCAGCGGCACCACCGGCGTCCCCAAGGGCGCCGTCCTCAGCCACTTCAACCTGGTGATGAACGCGACGGTCTGCGCCTTCGACGCCCACGACGTGCACCGCGACGACATCGCGCTCGGCGCCCTGCCGCTCTTCCACGCCTTCGGCCAGACCGTCTCCATGAACGCGACCTGGCGCGCGGGCGCCACCCTCGTCCTGCTCCCGCGCTTCGACGCCGCGCGGGCCATCGCGCTGATGGCCGCGGAGGGCGTCAACACCTTCCACGGGGTGCCGACGATGTACGTGAACCTCGTGGCCGCCGCGGCGACCGCCGCCGAACTGCCCACGCTGCGGCTGTGCGTCTCGGGCGGCGCCTCGCTCCCCGTCGCCGTACTCGAACGCTTCGAGGAGGCCTTCGGCGTACCGGTCTTCGAGGGCTACGGCCTCTCCGAGACCTCGCCCACCGCCTCCGTGAACCAGCCCGTCTTCGGCACCAGGGCCGGCAGCATCGGCCACCCGGTGTGGGGCGTGGACGTGGAGATCGCCCGCGCCGAGGTCGAGGGGCGCATCGAGCTGCTGCCGACGGGGGAGCTCGGCGAGGTCGTCGTCCGCGGCCACAACGTCTTCTCCGGCTACCTGGGGCGTCCGGAGGCGACCGAGGAGGCCGTCGTCGACGGCTGGTTCCGCACCGGTGACCTCGGCACCAAGGACGGAGACGGGTTCCTGGCCATCGTCGACCGCAAGAAGGACGTCATCATCCGCGGCGGCTTCAACGTCTACCCGCGCGAGGTCGAAGAGGTCCTGATGCGGCACCCGGACATCGCGCACGCCGCGGTGATCGGCCTGCCCGACGACGTGCACGGCGAGGAGATCTGCGCCGTCGTCGTCCCGAGGCCCGGCTCGGACCCCGACGGCGCGGGGATCACCGCCTGGTCCAAGGAACACCTGGGCCGTCACAAGTACCCGCGCCGCGTGGAGTTCACCGAAGCGCTGCCGCTCGGCCCCAGCATGAAGATCCTCAAGCGGGAGCTGCGCGCCACCTACGGCAAAGCCTAGCCGTGTCGTCCCAGGGCGATAGTTGGGTCTAGCATCTGTTCCTGGCATGGACATATCGCTCTGGGAATTCGCCGCGCTCGCCGCGGCCGCACTGCTGGTCGGCTTCTCGAAGACCGCCGTCAGCGGGGCCAACACGGTCAGCCTCGCCGTCTTCGCGGCGGTCCTGCCGGCCCGCGAGTCGACCGGCGTCCTGCTGCCGATCCTCATCGCGGGCGACGTCCTCGCCGTCCTCACCTATCGCCGGCACGCCCACTGGCCCACCCTGTGGCGGCTGTTCCCGGCCGTCGCGGCCGGTGTGGTCGTCGGCACCGTCTTCCTGATGTGGGCCGACGACGCCGGCGTGCGTACGTCGATCGGGGCGATCCTGCTCCTGATGGCGGCCGTCACGCTGTGGCGCCGCCGGGCCGCCCCGGCGGACGAGGGGGACGCGGGGGAGTCGCCCGGCCGTGGCTCCCGGCTGAAGGCCCCTTCGTACGGCGTACTCGGCGGATTCACCACGATGGTCGCCAACGCGGGCGGCCCGGTCCTGTCGATGTATCTCCTCTCCGCGGGCTTCCGGAAGCTGAGCTTCCTGGGCACGTCGGCGTGGTTCTTCCTGATCGTCAACACCTCCAAGGTGCCGTTCAGCGTGGGCCTCGGCCTGATCGACGCGCACTCGCTGCTCCTTGACGCCGCGCTCGTGCTCTTCGTCGTCCCGGGGGCCTACATCGGCAAGGTCGCCGTGCACCGCATCAACCAGCGGCTCTTCGAGCAGCTGGTCATCGGCGCGACGGTGCTGGGCGGACTCCAGCTGCTGCTCCGCTGACGAGGCGCTTCCGGGCGCGACGTAGCCTCGGCACCATGCATGTGCTCGTCCTCGGCGGAACCACCGAAGCCCGCGCGCTCGCCGCGCGCCTCGCCACCCGGCCCGATGTCCGCGTGACCACCTCGCTCGCGGGGCGCGTCGCCCGCCCCGCCGCGCTCGAAGGTGACGTACGCGTCGGCGGGTTCGGCGGCGTGGACGGCCTCGCCGCCTGGCTGCGCGAGCACCGCGTGGACGCCGTCGTGGACGCCACGCATCCCTTCGCCGCCACGATCAGCGAACACGCGGTGCGGGCCGCGGCGGCCACCGGCGTCCCGGCGGTGCTGCTGCGCAGGCCCGGCTGGCGGCCCGCTCCGGGCGACCGCTGGCACGACGCGGGCTCGCTCGCCGAGGCAGCTGCCCTGCTGCCCTCGCTCGGCCGCCGGATCTTCCTGACCACGGGGCGCCTGGGCCTCGCCGCCTTCGCGGAGCCGTTCCTGGCCGAACTCCACTTCCTCGTACGTTCCGTGGAGCCGCCCGAGCCGCCGCTGCCCCACCACACCGAGATCCTGCTCGACCGGGGCCCCTACACCGTCGAGGGCGAGACGGCACTGCTGTGCGAGCACCGCATCGACGTCCTGGTGACCAAGGACAGCGGCGGCGCCGCCACGGCCGCCAAACTCACCGCGGCCCGCGCGCTGTCCGTACCCGTACTGATCGTCCGCCGCCCGCCGGCACCCGATGGCGCGCGCGAGCTGCCCGATGTGGCGAGCGTCCTGTCGTACCTCGGCGCTGACTGATCACACCTCGGCCTTGGCCGACGCGAGCGGCCGCTGACTCTCGGGTGACAGGCCGTGCTCCAGGTCCTCCACCAGGAGGCGCTTGGCGATCGCGTCGACCGCCCTGATGAGCTCCGCGTCGGCGGGACGGCCGCTGTCCTTCTCCACCTGCTCGCCCAGCCACTTCGCCCACGCCTTGCCGATCACTTCAGCCTCGCGCTCGCCCGCCCGGGTGTGCGAGAAGAGCATGCCGGAGCGGGTCAGGAAGCCCTCCTCGACCATGCGGTCGAAGACCGGCACGAGAACCTCGGGCGGCACCCGACGCCGCGCCGCGATCAGACCGAGGTTCGCGTGGCCCACCATCCGGTCGAAGAGCGTCACCTGCATCACGGCCCACGCGCCCGCCATGTCCAGACGGGTGTCGGCGTCCCTGATGACACGGCGCGCGGTGTCCATGCCGGTCTTGCGGATGATGTTCCCGACGGCCAGCTCGAGGACCTGGTCCGGGGTGCCGCTCGTCGTCGGCGACGCGAAGCCCTCGCCCATGTCCGCCGAACTCATCCGCGCGCTGTCCCGCAGCTGGACCTGCTTGAGGAACAGCGCCACCACGAACCCGATGAGCGCCACCGGCACCGTCCACAGGAAGACGGTGTGCAGCGTGTCGGCGTACGCGTCGACAATGGGCGCGGCCGCGTCGGACGGCAGATCGTGCAGCCCCTGCGGGCTCTGCGCCGCCTTGGCCACCACGGCAGGGTCCGCGGCGCCCGTGCCGGCTGCGGCGGCGACCCCGTCCTTGAGGTTCGGTTCAAGGGTGTTGGCGTAAATGGTCCCGAACACCGCCGTCCCGAACGAACTGCCCAACGTACGGAAGAAGGTCACCCCCGACGTGGCGGTGCCCAGATCCGCGTACGCGACCGTGTTCTGCACGGCGATCGTCAGGACCTGCATGCACAGCCCGATGCCGGTGCCGAGGACGAACATGTACACCGACTCGAGCCACGTACTGGTCTCGCGCCCCATCAGCGAAAGAAGAAACAGCCCGAGCGCCATCACCAGCGCACCCACGATCGGGAAGACGCGATACTTCCCGGTCTTGCTCACCACATTGCCGCTGAAGACCGACGCGATGAGCAGCCCGATCACCATGGGCAGCGTCCGCACGCCCGAGACAGTGGCCGAGTCCCCGTCCACGTACTGCAGATAGGTCGGCAGGAACGTCATCGCGCCGAGCATCGCGAAGCCCACGATGAAGCTGAGGATCGAGCAGACCGTGAAGACGGGGTTGGCGAACAGCCGCATCGGCAGCATCGGTTCGGCGGCCCGCGTCTCGACCACACAGAACAGCGCGAGCGCGACGGCACCGCCCACGAACAGCGCGATGATGGTGCCGGAGCCCCACGCGTACTGGTTGCCGCCCCAACTCGTCGCCAGGATCAGCGCGCTGGCCCCGATCGCGACGAACGCGATGCCGAGATAGTCGATGACGGGACGTACCGCCGATTTCACGACGGGGATCGTGCGGGCCGCGGCGATCACCACGACGATCGCGATGGGTACGTTGACGTAGAAGGCCCAGCGCCAGGTCAGATGGTCGGTGAAAAGTCCGCCGAGCAACGGCCCGATGACGGTGGCCACGCCGAAGACGGCACCGATCGCACCCTGGTACTTGCCGCGCTCACGCAGCGGGATGACATCGGCGATCAACGCCATCGACGTCACCATCAGACCGCCCGCGCCGATGCCCTGCAGGGCGCGCCAGGCGATGAGCAGCGTCATGTTCGTCGAGAGCCCGCACAGGAACGAGCCCGTGATGAACACGATCGCCGAGATCTGAAAGACGACCTTCCGCCCGAAGAGGTCACCGAACTTCCCGACGAGCACCGTGGCGACGGTCTCCGCGAGCAGATACGACGTCACCACCCACGACATGTGCTCGGCGCCGCCCAGATCCGACACGATGGTGGGCAGCGCGGTGCCCACGATGGTCTGGTCGAGCGCGGCGAGCAGCATGCCCAGCATGATCGTCACGAAGACGACATTGCGGCGGCGCTTGTCCAGGACGGGCGGGCCCTGCGCCGGGGCCTCGGCGGCCGGCTGGGCGGTGGTGGTCACACGGTCACCCTCACACCGCCCCTGGGCAGGTGCATGCCGGACCGGGCCGGTCCGGTGACGGCGGACCCCGGAGGGCTCAGTCCAGGTTGCGCCGCAGCAGATAGGTGTCCATGATCCACCCCTTGCGCTCACGCGCCTCGGCCCGGAGGGTCTCGATGCGGGGCGCGGCCTCGTCGAGGGGCCCGGAGACGAGGATCTCGTCGGCGGTCCCGATATAGGCCCCCCAGTAGATGTACATGTCGCCGCCATCAGGCCGCCCGGCGTACTGCCGGAAGGCCTGATGGGCGTCGAGCATCACCACGACGTCGTCGACTCCCTCGGGAAAGCCCCCGTCGGCGAGGCGCCGCCCCGTGGTGATCTGTACCGGCCGCGCGACGCGATTGAGTCCGGTGCGGTGCCGGGCGGCGAGCGAGGAGACGCTGCTGATGCCCGGCACGACGTCGTACGTGAAGGTCACCTCGCCCCGGCCGAGCACCTCCTCCAGGATGCCGAGGGTGCTGTCGTACAGCGCGGGATCGCCCCACACGAGGAAAGCCCCGCTCTCCTCCTCGCCCATCTCATCGGCGATCAGCCGCTCATAAATGTCCGCGCGGCGACTGCGCCAGTCCCCGACGGCGGGGGAGTAGTCGGCGCCGCCCGCCTTCCGGTCCCGCGCCGGGTCCCGCGCCTCGACCACGCGGTACGCGCCGTCGGCACGGTGCTCGTCGAGCAGACCTCGCCGCAACTGCACGAGGTCGTCCTTCTCCCCGCCCTTGTCCAGGATGAAGAACACGTCGCTGCTCTTGAGGGCCTTGACGGCCTGCAGGGTCAACTGGTCCGGGTCGCCCGCGCCGATGCCGATGACATGAATCTTTCGCACGCCGAGAGTCTGCCGCACGGGGGGCGAGAGGCGCCGTGCGGGGTGTGGCGCGGCGGTCTACGCGTCGCCCTCCGCATGCGCGTCCGCAGCACCCCGCAGCCGCGGCGCGCACGAGGCGGCGTCCACCGGGGAGCCGCCCTTCTCCACCCGCTCGGCCAACTCCCGCGCCCAGCCGATCAGTCCGTCCACCGCGATGCCGTACGGCCGCTCCTCGCGCCGCCCCGCGTCCACCGCGGCCGCCCCCCGCAACAGCAGCCGGGCACCGCCCGTGGCGTTGCCGCGCGCCGCGTGAGTGAGACCAACGGCGAGCTGCGCAAGCCCCTTCCACAGGTCACGCTCGTCATCGGGCCCCGACTTCCAGGCGTCCTCGAAGACCTCGTGCGCGTGGAAGGGCCGCCCGGCGTCCAGCAGGGCCTGCGCCTGCGCGATCGTCTCGTCGGGCGTACGCGTGACCCCCTCGGGCTGCCGCTCCACGCCTTCGGCGCCGTACGGCAACGGCCGCCCGAGACCGTCACGCGGCCGCGCGTTGCGGGCCCGCCCTTCCGCGTCACGGTCACGGCCGGGTTCATCGGATCCAGGTGCGGAACTCATCTGCCGATTGTCCCTCCCCGCACCCCAAGAGGAGGGAGCGGACCACCCCCGAACGTGGGGTAAAGTTCTGTCTGCGCGATCACGCAGAACACCGCGGGACACGCGCACCGGGACGTGGCGCAGCTTGGTAGCGCACTTGACTGGGGGTCAAGGGGTCGCAGGTTCAAATCCTGTCGTCCCGACAGTGATGTCGGATATTTCCGCAACTCAGGGCTCATCTTCGGATGGGCCCTGAGGCGTTTTCGGGGGTGAGCGGGGCAACTTGACTGATGGGAGGGTCTGTTGGTGTCCGCAGGGAGCTCTCCAGCTCATCGGCCCTTCTCGGTGACCATGTTGATCAGGTCGTGGGCTGTGTTGTAGGCGGAGTCGAGCCCGGGCATCTCGTCGGTGGCGGCCTCGGCGCTGCGCGGGAACATGGCCTGCTCGTACTCGGTGAGCGCCGTCTCGATGTCGTCGGGGTGCGCGGCGAGGGCTTCACCGAGTTCGGCGCCGTCGAGCATGGCGAGGTTGGCGCCCTCGCCGTTGGGAGCCGAGAGGTGGGCGGCGTCGCCGAGCAGGGTCACTCCCGGCACCCGGTCCCAGCGGTGCTCGGTCGGCAGCGCGTAGAGGGGACGCAGGAGCGGTGCGACGTCGCTGTCGGTGATCAGCGCGGTGAGCTCCGGCGCCCAGCCGTCGAATTCCTGCGCGATCCGCGCGGTGGCCGTGGCGGCATCGGCGAAGTCGATGGCGGCGAACCAGTCCTGCGGCTCGGACAGTCCCACGTAGGCGTGCAGAGTGTCGTCCTTTTCCCGGTGAGCGAAGATCTCCCTGCCCGGCGAAGGAGCGATCAGCATCCCGCCGCCGACCGCTTTCGCGGCGGCCGGGTGCCGTGTGCCGGAGTCGAACAGGTAGGTCTCGACGACCGATTTACCGATGTACTCAGGTGTGGCGGGGGACAAGCAGCGGCCGGACCCGTGACCACGCGCCGTCCGCGCCGACCAGCAGGCCGGTGACGACGGTGCCGCCGTCGACTCACTCCCGGCAGGCACCGTGCGGTGGGGGCACAAGGTCGGCCGCACCCGTGCCCTCGGCGAGGGTCGCCACGAGGAGCGCCCGACAGTGCTCCGACATGGCACCGACACCGCGGATCGGCCGGTGTCACCGCGGTGCCCACGGCCTGGTCTCACCGCTGCCCATGAGGTCAACCGGCCGTCTTCGCCGTATCGTTGACCGGCATGGGGGTTGAACAGGAGTCGACGCCGCCGCCGTGGGCAGTGCGGATCCGGGCGGAGGACAACCGCGTGGCGGGCTCCGGCTTCCTGATCAGTGAGCGGTACGTCCTGACATGTGGCCATGTCCTGAGAGACACACCCGGCGAGCTTCCTCCCGAGGAGGGGGACGAACGGATCGTGGACTTCGTCGGCTTGGTCGGCGAGCGGCAAGCCGTCGCGCGGGTGGTGCAGGTGAAGACCGGTCTCGGCGGGCCCGGCCTGCCCGAGCACGACGTCGCCCTGCTGCGACTGGACCGCTCCCTGCCGTACGCCGAGATCGCCACGTTGTCCGCCGATGCCCCGGTCCCCGCCCTCACGCCGGCCTCGCGGCACCACGGGTTTCCAGGGCTCAGCGGTGCTCCGCTTGTCGACCCCGTCAGCGGTTCGGTCGTCGGCGTCACCGTCGGCTCCGGATTGATCCCGGCGATTGTTCTCCGCTCCTTTGTGAGGGATGCCCTGTCATCTGTCAGGGATGCCCTGTCATCGCCCCTCGACGCGGCGCGGTCCTGGTCCGTTCCCGAGCGGCAGAGGTTCTGCGGGGAGTGCGGCGCGCCGGTCGCCCGTTCCGATCGACTGGAGCAGGGTGCTGTCGCGGGGTACTGCCCGCGGTGCGGCAGCAGATACTCGTTCACTCCGCGGCTCCGCCGGGGTGATGTGGTGGCCGATCGTTACGAGGTCCTCGGGACCGTCGCGCGGGGCGGTACCGGGTGGATCTACCGGGCGCGGGACATCCGTCGTCCGGACCGGGAAGTCGTACTCAAGGGGTCCATCGGTACCCATGGGGCGCGTGCCCGTGAACTCGTCCTCGAGGAGCGGGGCATCCTGACCGGCCCCGACCTGGACCACCCGGGCATCGTGCGCAGCGTCGATGTCATCAGGGACGCGGATGCCGGATCGGGCGAGGCCGAGAGCTACCTGGTGATGGAGTACCTGCAAGGCCCTTCGCTGCACGATGTGATCAAGGGCGCCAAACGGGGGCGTCGGCTGTTGCTCGTCGAGCAGGCCGTCGCGTACTGCATCCAGATCCTTGAAGTACTGGGCCATCTGCACCAACGAGGGCTGCTGTACTGCGATATGAAGCCGGCCAACGTCATTCTGTGCGGTGACCGGATCAAGGTCATCGACTTCGGAGCGGTGCGCCGCATCGATGACCGATCCTCGCCCTCCGTCTACACCCACGGCTATGAGGCTCCGGAGACGCGGGGACGTGAAGGCGGTCCCTCGCCGCAGTCGGACATCTACAGCCTGGGCGCGACACTGAGGGCCCTGCTTGAAGCCGGCGAAGGCAATGTGCCCACTCCCGCCGTGCGGGCGCTGCACCACGTTGTGGACCGCGCCACTGCCGCCGACCCGAGGCTGCGCTTCCCCTCGTGCCCTGACATGGCCGATCAACTCGAGGGTGTCCTGCGTCAATTGCTCACCGAGCGCGACGGGATTCCGCGCCCCAGAGCGTCCCGGTACTTCCGCGCTCCCCGCCCGAGGGAGGGCGCGCCGGCTCACCCCTTGGGTCCGCCCTGTGTGCAGGCCCTGCCCTTGCCGCTGCCGTCCCAGGAGGATCCGGCCGCGAAGCTGCTGGACATGCTCGATGAGACCGACCCCGATGCGATACGGCGGTGGCTTGGCAGGGATGGATCGATGGACAGGCCCAGGACCCCCGAGATCGAATTCGCGCTGTGCCGGGCGGATCTGGCACTCGGTGAAATCGAGTCCGCCGCCGGGCACTTGGGGCGTGCGGAGGCCGCGCTGCCATCCCGTGGACTGGGTGACTGGCGCTCGCGCTGGCATCGCGGGCTGATGTCGCTGGCGTGTGAGGGCATCGAGGACGCATACCGCCACTTCGCAGAGGTGCACGCCTCGTTGCCGGGGGAGGCCGCGCCGCACCTGGTGCTGGCCTGGTGCGCCGAATTCCTCGAAAGGCCGGAGGAGGCCCGCGCGCGCCGCCGGACGGTGCCGCACGCAGCGGCGACATCAGGTGAGTTGCCGTCTCCTGTCGACCAGGGTCAGGCCATGGAGGCAGCACGGCAGGCGCTGGACTCGGGCGACTACCTCCGGGCAACACGAGAGTGGCAGCGCGCGTTGGCGCTCGCGGCCCTGCTGGGTCTGACCGCGCAGCTTCCTGCGGAGGTCGATGTCATCGACAGCGGGGCCGGAGTGGTCCGCGTCCGAACAGCGGATGGCGGAGCCGACGAGCAGGCCCGTCCCGCCACCTCGATCAGCTCGGTCGCATGGGGCACCACAGACAGCTCGGTTGCCCGGACTTTCAGCACCAGGTGGTCTCAGAGCGTGCCGCCCTCCACCACGTCGTACTCGGCCCTGTTCCTGGCGGTCGGCAGCCATGGCCAGTCTCGCCACAGCGCTAAAGCCCTCCGCCGGTACTCGACCCACACGCACGACCCACGGCGCACCTCATCGCACCCGCCTCTCCCCGGAGCTCTCTCGGGCCCCCTCCCCGGACAGGAATGCCCCCGCTGCGCCGTGCACGCACGTGGCCGAGGCCGATTCTGCGAGCGGTGCGGCTTCGACTACCAGCAACCGCTCAGCGAGGCGCGTATCGAGCGCCTTGACGACGACCTGCCGACGGTGGCCCGCCCCAGCAGGGTGAGCTTCGCCCTTGCCGCCGTCACCGGGCCCGAGCGGGCCGAAGTGCCGCTGCTCCCACAGCCGGTGAAGCTGCGCATTCTCCTGGACGCCGGCCGGCTGGACGTCACCCCGATGACGCACCTGGTCGAACTGCGAGCGGACCGCACGACACCGCCCGTCGAATTCACCGTCGTGCCGATCGCGCCCGGCCATCTCTCCCTCTCCTTCCGCGTCTATCGCGAGCGTGACGGCCAATTGCTGCAGGAGATCCAGACCGGTCTCCAGGTGACGGAGTCCGAGCCGGAGTCCTCATCGAGCGCGGCAGTGGACGGGGCGCGATGACCGAGCGGCTCCGGAGCACCGTCGTCTTCGACGACACCAATGGCTTGCAGCGGATCCCGGACCACGACTACAACCGGCGCCGCACCGTGCATCTCTGCTTCACCAGGATGCCCGGCGAGCGGGGCGGGACAGGGTATGACGTCAGAGCGTGGGGGTCGGCTTTCCCGTCGGACGGCGACGGCTGCTTTCGAGGGTGGATCGCGGACGTCGAGGTGCTGACGGAAGGGATCGCCGTGGTGCGCGAGACGTGGCAGCAGCACGTCATCCGCCATGAGCACCGCGGACACGGCCCGGACGCCCCGTCGACCGTCTTCCCGTTCGTCGACGAGCACACGGACTCCCCGATCGACTGCCCCCATCTCGACCGCATCGGGCTGCGGTTGGCGCGTGCGGGCAACCATCTCTTCCAACTGCTGTTCCACAACGGTGACCCGGGGATGAAAGAGATCGGAGAAGCACTGCTCCGGCATATCAGGGACGGGGAGTGCATCATGACGATGGAGTCGGACCACCTGTTCGTCCCGTGGAATCTGCTCTACACCCCGCCCGAAGGGGACGACAACCAGGGGCTGTTGCTCGACGACTCGTGGTCCTTCCCCGGATTCTGGGGCCACCAGCACCTCATTGAGCACACCATCTCCCGGGTCCGGGGCTTTGACAGTCGTATCCCCGTGCACGACGGCCCGGTCGGCATCGGACTGAATGTCGATGAAGGGGTCGACGAGGAGTACCCGCGCACACGGTTCGTCGCCGAACTGCACGACATCTTCGACCGCTGTGCTCGCGAGACGTCGATCGCCGTACGCCGCGACAAGGACGAACTGCGCCATGCCTTCCAGAGCCGGTCCTACGACGACCACATCAGCTGCTTCGGCTGCCACGGCCAGGTGAGCCCCAACGGAGGAACGACGGGCTCCTACTTCAAGCTCGGTGACGGGGAGGAGATCTACGGCAGCGAGATGGCGAGCTGGCTGTCCCGCGAAGAGCCGATGCCGGGCCGGCCGTTGGTCTTTGTCGGAGCCTGCGAGGGCGGACAGCTGTCCTCCGTGTTCTACCCGACCGCGGGACACCATCTGCTGCGCAACGGCGCGCGCTGCCTGCTCGGACCGCAGATCGATCTCCCCCGCGCCTTCGCCCGGGAGTATGCCGCCAGGCTCTTCTCCGCCTTCCTCGACGAGGGGGCGAGACTCGGCGACAGCGTGCGGGAGCTGGCCCGCTATTTCGCCGACGAGGAGGGGAACCCGCTCGGGCTCATCTTCACGCTCCATCGCGGCCTCGACGTCCATCTCTGGCCCCAGGAACCGGTATGACTCCGCACGCAGTTGTCGATCTCACGGCCGAGGGCGAGCTGCTCGATCCCGACACGGGCGGGGCCGTGCCGCCCGTCGCCGTACCCGGGTTCCTGGCTCGCCACCTCCGCGTACCCGAATCCGCCACCGACATCGTCGTCTTCGTACACGGCTGGCGGAACAGCCCCGCGGGCGCGCTCTCCTCGGCACGGCGGCTCTTCACCCTGGTGGAGACGGTCCACGCGGATCGGCCCGGCGCCTATCCGGCCCTCGGCCCGTGGTCGGCGCATTACGTGCTCGTCCGCTGGCCCTCCATGAGCAACCCACTCCCGCACGGATACCGCCGCATCCGGGACCGGGCACACGCCATGACCACGCGAGGCCGAGCCGCCGAGGTCATGGGCCAGCTGCTCGGCTACCTCAACGAGCACCGTCGACTTCCCGGCGCCCCACCCACACTCCGCACGTCGAGCGGCCAGTACCTGCACTCCATCGGCCACTCCTTCGGCGGCCGCTTCCTCGTCGAGGCGGTTCAGGCAGCAGCGGACGCCCGCCCACCGGTCCTCGGCTGGAACCGCAGCAACCCCCGCTACCCGCATACGCTCGACACACTGCTGATCTTTCAGATGGCCGCATCGCCCGGCATCTTCGCCGACCGGTTCCGGCGCATCCTCCACGACGCACCGATCAACGGCCCCGTAGTCCTGACGCATTCACGTGCGGACCGGGCGACGGGCCTGTGGCACCGATTGGCCGAGGGGACACCGGGGATCGGATACGCCGGAGTGGCCGAACCGTCCGAGCGCATCGGATCACTGCCGCTGCGCCGCCTCGAAGTCCCCTACCGTCGGCATGAACTCGATCACCGGCTCGTCAACATCGACGCACACTGGCGCTACCGCCGTGGCCGGTTGTGGAATCCGGCCGGTGCGCACTCCGACTTCTGCCACGCTGAATCCGCCCATTTGCTGCTTTCCCTGGCCTGCCTTGCCCGTTGAGGTGAAGACGCGTATTCCCCTAATTCGCCTCTCTGATACGGAAGTTGTTGGTGGGGTGGTTGAGACGAACGGGCTTGCTGCGCGTACGTGATGGCACACGGACACACCCATCCGGTGGTGGCGTACACCGCCGGGGACAGGAGCCGCACGTGTCGCGCAAGAAGACCCTCAGCCGCAAGAAGAAGGTCGCCCTCATGGTGGGAGCCGCCGCGCTGGTGGCGGGAACCGCGGTGGTGATGACCGGTACGAGCCAGGCCTCGGGAGCGTGTGACGGGCTGGCCACCGCGCTGAGCAACAACGAGGAGTTCATCGCGGGTCAGCGAGCCAACCCCGATGCGCAGTCCGCGGCGCGGATCGCCAATCGGGAAGCGGTGATCGAGGAGATCAGGCGGAAGCAGGCGGCGTCGGGCTGCGACGCGGGTGAGGACGGGGAGGCCGGCGCGGGCGCGGAGGCCGGCGCGGGTGCGGGTGCGGGCGCGGGCGAGGGTGCCGGGGCCGGTGAAGGGGCAGGTGCCGGTGCCGGTGCCGGTGCCGGTGCCGGTGGGGACGCTGCTCAGCCGCCGGCGGAGGAGCCGGGGGGCGATGCGGGCGTGGAGGGCGAGGTCGTCTGCGCCGGTTCCACCGTCACACTGTCCGGCGAGGACGGTGCGCCGGCCGCGTCCAGCAACGAGTTCCCCGTCGGTACGCAGCTGAAGGTGACGAACCTGGACAACTCCAAGTCCACCACGGTGGAGGTCACTTCGGCGTCGGGCAGCTGTGTACTGCTGAACAACGCGGCGTTCGAGGAGGTGCACGAGGCCGGGAAGTTCCTGATCCGCAAGGCGCGGATCGAGCGCGTGGGGTAGGTGGACCGGGGCTTTCGTGGGTCAGTCAGTAGGATCTTCGGCATGGCGAAGCGGCGGGTGCAGCGGCGGGTGCGGAAGATTCTGGGTGAGGAGCCGGTGGCCCTGGTCTGGTGTGAGATCCACAAGCGCATTCCCACCCCACCCAAGGACGTTCATCGCGCAGCTGGTAAGGGACGCCTGAAATCGCGCCACCACTGGTTGGTGTACGTGGGGGCCGTGGTGTTCTGCTTCGTGGTAGTGCCGGTGATCCTGATCGACACACTCGGGCGCATGCTGGACCAGTCGCTGTCGCCGGGGCGGAGCCGTGGCCGTCGGACCGGATCGTCGCGGACCGCGCCCGAAGCACAGGGCTCCGGGCGCGGCCCCTCCCCTGAGAGCACCGGTGTCTTCGACGGTGACTGGAATCTGACCGCGGGCCAGCTGCTGTTGCGCTGGTACGGACACTCGCCGAGCCCCAAGCGTCTCGTCATGCTGGCCCGCGACCGCATTTGCCTGGCCGCGTCCCCTCGCCGACGGCTGTCGCCGACCAAGGCCGACGACTTCCGGATCGTCAAGGAGTTCGCCCTTGACCAGGCCCGTATCGAGGGCGAGGCGGGCCAGCCGCGCGGGTACGCCACCTTCCGGCTCTGCTTCGCCGACGGTTCCTGGCTGGAGGTGGGGCGCCTGGGCGAGCCGGAGGACGCCGATCACTTTCTGCGCACGGTCAGCGGCTGATCGGCGCTCTGGCCGGGGAATCTGCCGGGTACCTCGGCGCTCCTCACCGCCACAGAAGCGGCGCCTCCGGGGACTCCACCAGATCGCGCAGGCAGGTGAGGAACGCGGCCGCCTCTGCGCCGTCGCACACCCGGTGGTCGAAGGCGCAGGTGAGTGTGGCCGTCGGGCGTACGACGAGACGGTCGTCGTCGGTCACGTGCGGGCGGTTCTTGACCGCTCCCACGCCGAGGATCGCCGCCTCCGGGGGGTTGATGACCGGAACACCCTCGTCGACGCCCAAGGCGCCGAAGTTGGAGACTGTGAAGGTTGAGCCGGTCAACTCGCCGGGGGTCAGTGAGCCGGACCTGGCGGTGGTCACGAGGCGGGACAGCTCCGCGGCGAGCTGGGCCGTGGAGAGCCGCTCGGCGTGCCGGATGACCGGGACCATCAGGCCGCGCGGGGTGGCGGTGCCGATGCCGAGATGGATGGCCGGGTGTGTGCGGACCGCCGGAGGCTCCTTGACGAACGTGGAGTTGAGGCGTGGATGCTCCTGAAGGGCAAGCGTCAGGAGTCGCAGCAGCAGCGCGAACGGCGTGGCCTCCTCCGCTCCGGCCGCTGCCCGGACACCCGCTCCGGCATCCGCCCGCAGCCGGTCACGGAGGGCCAGTAGGCGGGAGAAGTCCGCGACGACGGAGCAGTGTGCGTCCGGGATCTCCTGGCGGGAAGTGGCCATCCGCTCTGCCGCCCGTGCCCTTGCGCCGCGCAGCGGAGCGTCCGTCGGGGCCGCGTCGCCGCCCGTGGGAGCAGCGGCGGCCGCCTGCACATCGGCACGGGTGATGACGCCGTCCGGTCCCGAACCCTGGCCGAGCACATCCAGATTCACGCCGAGCCTGCGGGCGAGCTGTCGTACCGGCGGTTTGGCGCGGGGGCGATCATCGGTCTCCGTCGCGGTGGCCGCTCCTGCCCGGCGGGGCGCGGGGCGTCGTGTGACGGTGCGGCGGGTGCTGCCTGTGGAGTCCCGGCCGTCCCGGGTGCCGTAGCCGACCAGTACCGGCGTCGGCGCCGGCGCCGGCTCTTTGGCCCCGGCGCCACTGCCCGCCGGTGCGGTGTCGATGCGGACCAGCAGGGTGCCCACCGCGAGGGTCTCGCCCGGCTCGCCCCGCCGCTCCAGCACCGCTCCCGCGAACGGGGAGGGGATCTCCACCTCGGCCTTGGCCGTCTCCAGTGAGCACAGCGGCTGGTTGACGGTGACGGAGTCGCCGGGCTCCACGAGCCATGCGACGACGGTCGCGTCCGCAAGCCCCTCGCCCAGGTCGGGCACCGGGAAATCCCGCACCGTGTCGTCAGTCATGGGCGTACCCGAAGGAGCGGTCGATGCTGTCAAGGAGTCTGTCCACGTGAGGTAGCCATGCCTTCTCCCATCGCGCGGGCGGGTAGGGGGTGTCGAATCCGGTGACGCGCAGCACCGGAGCTTGCAGGTCCCAGAACAGTTCCTCCTGGACGCGGGCCGCGATCTCCGCGCCGAGGCCCAGCGTGCGCGGACCCTCGTGCAGGACGACGCAGCGGCCGGTCCGGGAGACGGAGGCGGCGATGGTGGGGAAGTCGAGCGGTGCCAGTGACCGCAGGTCCAGCACCTCCAGCTCCCAGTCGTGCTCCCGCTTGGCCACTTCCGCCGCCTCCAGAGCGACGCCGACGGTGCCGCCGTACGACACCACCGTCACGTCCGCGCCCCCGCGGCGGACCACGGCGCGGCCCAGGTCCACAGCGCCTTGCGAGCCGGCCGGATCGCCGGTTTCCCAGTAGCGCCGCTTGGGCTCCAGGAACAGCACCGGGTCGTCGCACTCGATGGCCTGGCGGAGCAGATCGTGCGCGTCGGCGCTCGTGCCGGGGGCCACCACGCGCAGCCCGGGGGTGTGCGCCCAGTACGCCTCGGTGGACTCCGAGTGGTGCTCGGCCGCGCCGATCCCCCCGAAGGACGGGACGCGGATGGTCACCGGCACCTCGAGCGCCCCGCGGGTGCGATTGCGGTACTTGGCCAGATGGCTGACGATCTGGTCGAACGCCGGATAGGTGAAGCCGTCGAACTGGATCTCCGGCACCGGCCGCATCCCGCGCAGCGCCATCCCCAACGCCACGCCCACGATGGCCGATTCGGCCAGCGGTGTGTCGAAGCAGCGCCGCGGGCCGAACCGCTCGGCCAGCCCTTCTGTCACCCGGAAGACGCCGCCCTGGCGCGCGACGTCCTGGCCGAAGACCACCACCCGGTCGTCCTCGGCCATGGCCTCGCGCAGTGCCGTGTTGATCGCTTCCACCATGGTCTCTGCCACGCGGTCACTCCTCCCGGGCCAGCTCGGCGCGCAACTGGGCGGCCTGCTCCCGCAGTTCGGGTGTCTGCTCCTTGAGTACGTGGGCGAACAGCTCCGAAGGGGCCACGTCCGGCGCGTCGAAGACACCATCGCGCAGCTCGGCGCACATCTGCTCGGCCCGCGCCCGCACCCGTTCCTCGGTCTCCGCGCGCCACAGGTCCCGGTGGGTGAGGTAGCGGCGGAAGCGCGGCAGCGGGTCGAGGGCGGCCCAGTGGTCCACCTCCTCCTGGGAGCGGTAACGGGACGGATCGTCCGCCGTGGTGTGCGGCGCCATGCGGTAGGTGACCGCCTCGATGAGCGTGGGGCCGCCGCCCTCCCTGGCCCGGCGGGCTGCCTGCTCGGTCACGGCGTAACAGGCGAGCACGTCGTTGCCGTCCACCCGCACCCCCGGCATGCCGTACCCCACCGCCTTGTGTGCCAGCGAGGGGGCGCGGGTCTGTTCGGACAGCGGCACGGAGATCGCCCACTGGTTGTTCTGTACGTAGAAGAGGCACGGGGCGGAGGTGACGGCAGCGAAGTTCAGCGCTTCGTGCACGTCGCCCTCGCTCGTGGCCCCGTCGCCGATCAGGGCGACGGCCAGGCTGTCCTCACCGCGCAGCGGCGCCGCCATCGCGGCACCCACCGCGTGCAGTGCCTGGGTGCCGATGGGGATGCTCAGCGGGGCGCAGGCGTGTTCGGTGAAGCCCCATCCGCCGCCGTGCCAGGTGCCGCGCCAGACGGCGCCGACCCCGGCGGCGGGTATCCCGCGCCACAGGAACATCCCCAGCTCACGGTATTGCGGGAAGAGCCAGTCGTCGGCGCGGAGTGCGGCGGCGCAGCCGATCTGGGCCGCCTCCTGGCCCCGGCACGACGGGTACAGCGCCAGCTGCCCCTGCCGCTGCAGATGGATGAACTCCTCGTCCAGGGCGCGGGTGAGGAACATCCACTCGTAGAGCCCGGTCAGTTCCTCCGGCGTGAGGGACACGTCGAACGGCGGCTCGGCCACGGGGACGCCCTCGGGAGACATGAGGGCGAGGGGTGCGAGGACGGATTCCAGATCGGGCAGGGCGGTCGTGGCCTTCATGGGCATCCCTCGGTAGTCGGTACCGGCGAGTCCGTGCAGGCGGGGTCACCGGTCCTGGCGGCCGGCCTCCTCGGAGCGAATGGTGTCGCCGTGGTACCAGGGGTTGCCCGCGGCCTCCGATATCAGCTCGCGCGAGGCGGTCTCACGGGCCCGGCCGAGATCCAGCGTCATGTACTGGACGAGCTCCAGCGCGGTGAAGTACTTCCGCATGAAGGTGGGTTCGGTGAGCGCGACCCGGGTGACCTCGATGTTCCGGTTCTCCGGGCGGTCGCTGGTGAGGAGTGCGACGAGGTTGTCCGTCTTGGCCTTGGTGTACGCGTCCTCGTCGTCGTCCTCGAAGATCACCACGCTGTGTTTGCGGACCGGGTCGGAGAGGGTGGCGACCTCGCTGTGGCAGAACTCGTGGAAAAAGTTCCGCGCGGCCGGGACCATCGCGATCTCGTTGAGGTGCATCTTGGCGAGCTTGAGCAGGCTCTCGTGCCACTTGGGGGAGGCCAGCATGATGACGTTGGCGTCCTGGCTGCGCTCGGCCAGGGTGCGGGCCAACTGCCGGTGGGTGTCGGTGAAGTCGGTGTCCAGGTGACCGGGGAGCCGGCTGACCTCCTCGCGGTGGTCCTCGTCGATAAGACCCAGGCCGAGGAACATGTCCAGCAGAATCGCGAAGTACTGCCCGACGTGGAACAGCGGGTACTCCCGGTCCGGCTCGCTCAGCTCCCACCGCGCGATCGACACCCCGGCCTCGCGCCCCAGTTCGCCGAGACGGCCGCCCGAGGTCAGCAGCAGCATCCGGTCGTGGGCGTCGGCGAGGTTGTGGAAGACGTGCACAGGTTCGTTCGAGTGGCCGCTGTAGGAGCTGACGATGATGAGGGTCGCCTCGTCCTCCATGACGGAGCGCGGCATCAGATACCGGTGGTCGTAGTCGTTGAGTACGTGGAACTCCAGTCCGGAGTCCATGGAGTTGAAGAACGCCGCGACCACGTCGGAGACGATCGCGGAGCATCCCATTCCGGTGAAGACGACCCGCTTGAACTTCCCTGACCTCATCTTGAGCCGAAGGTCGTCGGTGACCTCGTCGAGCGAGTATTCCTCGGGCTTGAGGAAGCCCTTCCGGTATTCGTTCACGAGAAAGCTCTGGTAGCGGTCCATACGCGACTGCATGCGGTTCACCTTCCGGTGCGGCGGATAGGAGGGGGGCTTGGCCGTACTGCTCGGAACGGCGGGTTGTGCCGCCGTCACCACATGAATTGCCCGCCGTCTACGATGATCTTCTGCCCGGTGATGTACGAGGCCTTGTCGCTCACCAGGAACTCCAGTGCGTCGGCCATCGATTCCGGACTGCCGATGCGCCCCTGCGGGATCTCGGCGAGGAGCCGGTCGCGGAAGTCCGGTTCATCCGTGCGGAACCGGGTGTTCATCTCTTCGGTGTCGATCATTCCGGGGATGAGCGAGTTCACCCGGATCCTTGGCGCGAGCTCCAGCGCGAGGCACTTGGTGAGGTGCAGCAGGCCGGCCTTGCTCGCGCAGTAGTTGGCGCCGTTCCGGCGCGGCCGGATGCCGGTGGTGGCGGCCACGTTGACCACGCTCCCGCCGTCCCCCTCCATCATGGCCGGGGCCAGCGCCCGTGTGAGGTAGAAGGGTGCGGACAGATTCGCCTCGATGACCTGATCCCAGTCCGAGTCGGACATCTCGAGGAACGGCCGGTCGATATTGCGCCCGGCATTGTTGACGAGTACGTGAGGAGTGCCGTACCGGGACAGCAGAAGGTCGGATATCCGGGCGACTTCGTCCTTGTCCGCAAGGTCCGCCTGCACTGCCGTGAAGCCCTCGCCCAGTTCCTTTGCGGCCCGCTCGGCGGAATCCTGGTCATGGCGGTACGGGGCGACGACCTGGTACCCGATGGCCACCAGCCTGCGGCTGATGCTCAGTCCGATTCCCTTTGTTCCGCCGGTGACTACTGCGAGCCTTTTCCGCATCGGCAACTCCTCATTCGGGCCGGGCGTCGTATTCGGGCCGGGCGTGCCCGACCCACACTTCACCGGTCCGCCTCCGCTATCCAGAACTTCGGGATGGTGGTATCGCGGGTGCCAGGTTCAGCGGTGCCCGTGCAGTCGGCCGGACGGCCGCCGCCGGCCGGGGCGGCCTGACCCCGGGAGGCGGCGGGGAGCCACACGCAGCAGCATTGGCTGAAAGTGATCTCTGTTCAGCGGTGGCCAATGTGGTATTGCAGGCCGCGTTCGCTGCACGGTCAAGTCGCCCTAATGGTCACGGTTTTCCGGTTCAACTTTGCTCTCAGCGAAGAGCCGCGATACCCAACTCGCAGTGCCCCTGCGGTGTGTTAGCGTCGTCAGGTATAGGGAGTGAGATGCATTTATCACTCCCTTAAAGGGGCCGACGTACAGCTATCACTCGCTTAAAGGGGGCGACGTGCATTTATCGCCCACTCGACGGCAAGTCCCTGATATGCGGGGACTCGAATTAGAGCAGGGGAATACATGAGTCACGCAGAGTTCACCCACCCGGTGCTCCGGACTGCGCCGCAGGCCTACAGCCCAAAGGGTGGAAACGTTCCGTTCGGGGACCAGGTCTACAGCCGTCTGCTCAGTGACCGAATCATCGTTCTCGGCAAGGAGGTCGATGATGAAATCGCGAATTACATCACGGCCCAGATGCTGACCCTCGCCACCGACTCGGACGAGGACATCTACCTGTACATCAACTCGCCCGGCGGCTCGGTCATGGCCGGCATGGCGGTGTACGACACGATGCAGTACATCAAGAACGACGTCGTCACCATCGCCATGGGATTCTGCGCCTCCATGGGTCAGTTCCTGCTGACCGCGGGAACACCCGGCAAGCGTTTCTCGCTGCCGCACACCAGGATCCTCATGCACCAGCCGTCGGCCGGTCTTGCCGGTTCCGCCTCGGACGTGAAGATCTACGCGGAGCAACTGCGGCAGACCAAGCGGGAGATGGCGGAACTCATCGCGCATCACTCGGGTCAGACGCCCGAGAAGATCACCGTGGACTCGGACCGGGACCGTTGGTTCACTCCGGCGGAAGCCAAGGAATACGGGCTCATCGACGACATCATGCCGCAGGCCAATGCGACGTTGCGGCCCGGTGGCCCGCGCACGGAACAGTCGTAGCGCGAGCGCAGTGGACCTGAACACTTCCCGTGCATGGAGGCCGGACCTAATGAAATCAGCTGGTGACGTCCGCGGTGGCCGGGGGCTCCCCATAGAGAGCCGCTATGTCGTCCCGCACTTTGTCGAGCGCACTTCGTCGGGCACGAGAGAATTCGACCCGTACGGAAAGCTCTTCGAGGAGCGGGTCATCTTCCTCGGCAGCCAGGTGGACGACACCTCGGCCAACGACATCATGGCGCAGATGCTCTGCCTGGAGTCCATGGACCCGGACCGGGACATCTCCCTCTACATCAATTCGCCGGGCGGCTCGTTCACGGCACTCACCGCGATCTACGACACGATGATGTTCGTGAAGCCCGACGTCCAGACCGTCTGTCTGGGGCAGGCCAACTCCGCGGCCGCGGTCATTCTCGCGGCGGGGGCGCCGGGTAAGCGCCTTGCACTGCCCAGCGCCCGGGTGCTCATCCACCAGCCGTCAAGCCAGGGTTCTCAGGGGCAGGTGTCCGACCTGGAGATCCAGGCCGCCGAGATCGAGCGGCTGAGCCGGCTGATGGAGAGGATGCTGGCCGAGCACTGCGGCCAGGACGTGGAGAAGGTCGCCGCGGATGTCGAGCGCGACAAGATCTTCACTGCCGAGGAGGCGAAGGCGTACGGCCTCGTCGACCAGGTGATCTCGCCTCGGACCATCGCCGGGGCCGGGGTCGTCTGAGACTCCACCTGACAGGGGCCGGAACAGACGTTCCGGCCCCTGTCCGTGTGCTCGCCGCGCTACCCGTGGGTCAGCGTGCTTCGGCCATGAGCTCCCCGGTCTTGGGCGCAACCGCCTCGAAGACGCGGGTGTGGTGGACGACTTGCAGCGACGGGTGGGACGCGTCGCAGAGTGTGATCACCTGCATGGGAACGATCCCTTGCCGGTCGTGACGGAGTAGCCGGATGTTTGTCTTTGGTTTCTCCACATGATGCTCCTCCCATATTCGCCGGAAATCCCTGCTGAGTTTCTCGAGCCGGTCCACGAGACTGGATACGCAACTCGTCCTGGGGTAACTCGCCGTCACCCAGCGCAGATGCGCGACCTGGACACGGGCTTCGTTCTCCCATTCGGGAAGGCGTTTCCTGGCTTCCGGTGAGGTGAATAACCAGAGCAGTAGGTTGCGGTCCGGTTCGGGTATCTGGCCGAAATCGGTGAGCCATTCGATCGTCGCCCGGTTCCAACCGAGGATGTCGCCGATGGAGTTGGTGACGTAGGCGGGGTTCGGTTCCAGCGTCTCGCAGACCTTCTGCAGACTGGCCTCGCTGCCGGCGTGCCGTTTCTCGATGGGCTGGGGGAAAGTGCGGCTCTGCACCAGCTTATGGCTGTATCGGCGCTCGGTCTCTGTCATGGCCAACGCCTGTGCCAGCCGGTCGAGTACCTGCGGTGAGGGTGAGACATTCCTTGCCTGCTCGAGCAGTGCGTACCAGGTGGGGCTCACTCCGGCCAGCACGGCCACTTCCTCGCGCCGCAGGCCCGGGGTGCGGCGACGACTGCCCCGGGGCAGTCCGATGTCCTCGGGCTTGAGCCCCTCGCGGCGGCTTCTCAGAAAGTGAGCCAGAGCCTTCCTGCTGAGGTAGTTGTCGGACACTTTTCCCCCTGAAAGGTCGTATTGAGCAGTCTGGCTTTCGGCGTAACTGCCCGCATGACTACAGAAATGGGCTCGTGAACGACGGGGCAGAGGCAACGGGCTTGGTCGCTCGTCGGCATTCCCCCGCTTCAATGTCGGCATTTCCTCGAACACTCATGAGCCTCCGGATGTTCCGGTGGGAGGTGAGCTGCTCGTGGCTCCTGCAACGCACACTCAGGACGGAGCCGGAAAAGTGAACTCACCGCGGACACATGCTGCTTGCAGACCCGACTCTACGAAGCAGTTGGAGTACCGCGGTATGAGTAACTCCATGTTTGACGGGTGTGCGGTCAGGTCATGCCTGTCGCCCCACGAGTTCTTCACGGCAAAGTCCGTGTTCCTTCGGGCCCCGGCCTCCCTCCGCCCGTGCCGTCCCAGCCAGGCACCGCGAGTGTTCCGATAACGGCATCCTGGATCAGCCGTCGACTCCGTGCCCAAGATGGGGCAGTGGGAGGGCCGGCCTCGCATGGCCCCCCTGAGGCTCGCGATACTGGGAAGGGATCACCATGACCGAACCGTCTGCGACCGCCCTGGACGACCTGTGGAAGCTGGTGTACACCAGCTTCCGATTCCCGTTTCTGCACGCCGCGCTGCGCCTGAAGTTGTTCGCCCTGCTCAACGAGCGGCCGGGCAGCACCCTCGAAGAGATCACCGACGAGTTGGGTCTTGAAGCGCGCGCGGGACACGTGCTGATGCTGGGGTGTTGCTCGTTCGAGCTCGTGCGCAAGGAAGGCGACGGGTATCACAACACCGCCGCGACCGATCTCCTGTCGGGCGATCCGGACGGATTCATGCCCGTCATCATCCGCTACACCCACGAGATGTTGTACCGGCCGATGGGCTGGCTCTACGAATCGCTGGTGGACAACGAAAACCTGGGCCTGCATCGCGAGTTGCTCGCCGGAAAGTCGGCGACCACGCTCTACGAGCTTCTCGGCGAGGACGAGAACCTCGAGAAGGTGTGGACCGCCATGATGGAGCACCAAAGCCGCTCGGTGGTCGAGGACTTCGTCGACGCCGTGGACTTCTCGTCGTATCGCCGTGTACTGGATGTCGGCGGGGGAACCGGGACGAACGCCATCGCCTTCGCCCAGCGCTGGCCGGAGCTTCAGGCGACCATTCTCGAACTGCCGAACGTGGCGAAGATGGCGAACGACCGGATCGCCGAGGCCGGCCTGACCGATCGGGTCCGCGCGGTCGGAACCGACATCATGCAGGACGAGTTCCCCACGTCGTCCCACGACTGCGTCGTCTTCTCCCGCTTCCTCGAAATCTGGTCCCCGGAGCAGGTCCGCAACCTTTTCGCGAAGACCTACCGGGCATTGGAGCCCGGCGGCCACATGGTGATCGTCGCCTGCGCCGAGGACGACGAAGAGACCGGCCCCGCCCACGCCGCTTTCATGTCGGCGTACGTCCACACCATCGCGTCGCCCGAGGGCCGCATCTACACGCCGCGGGAATTCGAGCAGTGGTACACGGAAGCGGGTTTCGAGCCGATGGACCGCCAATATCCCGGACGGTTCGACGTCATCCTCCGCGCACGGAAGCCCGAGGCCGGCTGAGTCCTCTGATCCGCGGAGAAATGCTCGCCGAGGAAGTCGCGCAACTCAGAAACCGAAGGCAAAAGCTGAGGAATATGGAGCGATCGTGAATCTCCGGGGGCGTAACTCTCTCACGGCCTACCAGCAGGACATCTGGGCGGCGAACTCCCTCTTCCCGGATCTCCCGCAGTTCAACTGCTTCATCACCGACCGCTTCACCGGTGACGTCGACGTCGACCTGCTCAAGGAGTGCCTGCGCCGTGCGGCCGACCGCAACGACGCGTTCCAGCTCCGGATCGACCCGGAGGACGGAACCCCGTGCCAGTGGACCGAGCACGAGGCGTTCGACATTCCGACGGTCGACCTTTCCGGAACTCCCGCGCCGCGTGCGGCCTGTGAGGCGTGGATCAAGGACGCCTTCGACGTCCCGTTCGAGGTGGAGCGCCGCCGGCTGTTCAGGATCACGGTCCTCAAGGAGCGCGAGGACGTCGTCCACGCCTACGTCAAGGTGCATCACATCGTCGCCGACGGCTGGGGCCTGAACCTGTTCATGTCCCAGGTCCGCGCCGAGTACGACCAGGTGCGGCGGACCGGGGAGTTCAGCGGCCCGCCCGCGCCGTCGTACCTGGACTTCGCCGAGGACGAGCGCCGCTACCGGGGTTCGGACGACCACGAGCGGGACCGGGAGTTCTTCCAGGAGCAGTTCAAGGGCGTCGCCCCGGCCTTCTTCCGCCGCGCCGCGCCGGCCGGGTCACGGAGGAGCGCCCGCCACAGCTTCCTGATCGAGCGCGGTCTCATCGAAGGCATACGGGAACGCGGTCATTCGGTCTTCGCGTTCGTCGCCAGTGCCTTCGCCGTCTATCTCTCCCGGATCCACGGCAGCGACGAGGTCGTCCTTGGCGTGCCGCTGCTGAACCGGCCCACCGCCGGGCAGAAGGAGACCGTCGGCCATTTCGCCAACACCCTGCCGCTGCGGGTGACTCCCAGCCCCGACCGCACGATGAGCGAACTGGTCGCCGGGGTGCAGGCCGCGACCCGGGCACTCAAACCCCACGAGCGCTTCTCCCTGGGAGACCTGCTGCGCTCCGTGCCGCTCCAGGACAGCGGCCCCAAGCGGCTGTTCGACACCACCATCGCCTACCTGCGCTGGCCGAACCCGCTCGACGTACAGGGTGTGGCGTACGAAACCGTCGTGCAGGCCCGCGCCCACGACGACGACGTACTCGCGGTCGTCGTCAACGAGTTGGACGACGTCAGCGATGTCCTGGTCGACATGGACTACGCCCTCGACGTCTTCGACGCGGACTTCCCCATCGCGTCCGTGGCCACCCACATCGAGGCGATCCTCAAGGGCACCCTCGACCGGGCGGACCGCCCGCTGTCGGAGGTCCCCATGATCGGCGCCGCCGAGCGCGCCGCCCTGATCACGGTGGGCAGCGGCCCGGAGACCGACTACTCCCAGGACGCCACAATCCACGCGCTCTTCGAGCAGCAGGCGGCCAGGACGCCCGACCGGGTGGCGCTCCTCGCCGACGATCCCGCCGATGCGCTCACCTTCGCGCGGCTGGACGCGTGGGCGAACCACATCGCTCACCAGTTGCGCGGCGACGGTGTGGCCTCCGGCGACCGGGTGGCCGTGGTGGCCGAGCGCGGCCCGCACCTGGTCGCGGCCGTCCTCGGGGTGCTCAAGGCAGGCGGCGCGTACGTACCGGTCGACCCGAGCCATCCCGAGGGTCGCGTCAGGTTCCTGCTGGCCGACAGCGGGGCGAAGGCCGTGCTCCTCGGCCGTACCGTTCCCGGCTCCCTGGTCGGCGACGCGGTACCCGTGCGCCGCCTGGACGACACCCCGGGCGCCGAGCCCGAGCCGCCCGCACCCGCCGGCGGCGGCCCGCGCGACCTCGCCTACGTCATCTACACCTCGGGATCCACCGGGCAGCCCAAGGGCGTGCAGGTCGAGCACCGTTCCGTGGTGAACCGCCTGGAGTGGATGCAGCGCGGCTACCCGGTCGGCGGCGGGGACGTCCTGCTCCAGAAGACACCGGCGACCTTCGACGTCTCGGTGTGGGAGCTGTTCTGGTGGGCGATCACCGGCGCCGGACTCGCGCTGCTCCCGCCCGGGGGCGAGCGGGATCCCGCGGCCATCCTCAAGACGGTCGAGGCGCACCGGGTGAGCGTGGCCCACTTCGTGCCCTCGATGCTCGGCCCCTTCCTCGACCTGCTCGAAGAGACTCCGGCCCTGGTGGACGACATCGCGTCCCTGCGCCTGGTGTTCTGCAGCGGCGAGGCGCTGACGCCCGCCCAGGTGAACCGGTTCAACCGGGTCTTCGCCGCAGCCGGGGTCACCGTGCCACGCCTGGTCAATCTCTACGGCCCGACCGAGGCCACGGTCGACGTCACGTACTACGACTGCCCGGGCGACGCGGCCGAGGACGTACGGCGCGTACCGATCGGGCGGCCGATCGACAACATCCGGCTCTACGTGGTCGGGGCACACGGCGACCTGCAGCCCACCGGGGTGCCCGGCGAGCTGTGCATCGCGGGAGTGGGCGTGGCCCGCGGCTACTTGGACCGGCCCGAGCTGGACGCGGCGGTTTTCGTGGCCGACCCGTTCACCCCCGGCGGGCGGATGTACCGCACCGGCGACCGGGCGCGCTGGCTCGCGGACGGCACCCTCGAATACCTGGGCCGACTCGACGACCAGGTCAAGATCCGTGGAAACCGGGTGGAGCTCGGCGAGGTGCAGGGCCGTCTGACGGCCTTCCCCGGCGTCCGGGACGCGATCGTCGTGGACCGGAACTCACCGGCCCGCGGCGTCCACCTGGTGGGCTACTACGTCGCGGACGAGGACGTGCGGCTCGCGGAGCTCCGGGCCCAACTCCTGAAGTCCTTGCCGGAGTTCATGATCCCGGCCTTCTTCGTGCGGATCGACCGGATCCCGCTCACCGCCAACGGCAAGGCCGACCGGCGAAGGCTGCCCGCTCCCGCCGTGGAGGCGGACGCCAGGACCGCGGCGCCGGCCAACGAGACCGAGGCGAAGATCGCGGCGGCCTGGTCGGTCGTCCTCGAGACCGACGAGATCGGCGTCGACCAGGACTACTACTCCCTGGGCGGTGACTCGATCCTGATGCTCCGCATCCAGGCCGAGGCACGGCGCGCGGGCGTTCACTTCACCCTGGCCGACATGGTCCGCAACCCCACCGTGGCGGCGCTCGCCGCGACCGCGACCACCTCGTCGCCGAACGGTCAGGACGCCCCGCTGGAGCCGTTCGCGCTGGTGTCCGGAGTCGACCGCGCGCGGCTGACCGGCCTGGCGGACGCCTATCCGGCGACACGGCTGCACCTCGGCCTGCTCTACCACAGCCGGGAACACGAGAAATCGGCCGTGTACCACGACGTATTCCGCTACTCCCTCAAGACGGTCTGGAACGAGGAAGCGCTGCGCCGCGCCTTCGACAGCCTGGTCCGGCGCCACCCGGTCCTGCGCTCCGCGTTCGACCTCGGCGGATACTCCGAACCCCTGCAACTCGTCCACCGGGAGGCCGACGGCGGCCTGGAGATCGCGGATCTGCGCGACCTCGGCGACCAGGAGGCGCAGGCCGAGATCGCCCGGCACATCGAGGAGCGCCGGTACCACGAGTACCGCCTCGACCGACCGCCGCTCTATCTGTTCCGCGCGCACGTCCTGAACGACTCCGTGGAGCTGGTGTTCAGCTTCCACCACGCGATCCTCGACGGCTGGAGCGTGGCCACCCTCGTCCGCGAACTGCTCCAGGACTTCCTCCACCACGCCGGGCAGCCCGTCGCCGCCGTCCCGTCCGGACCACTGCCGTCCCCCGCCCTCTACGTACGCGAGGAACGGCGGGCCCTGGCCTCGGACGCCACCAAGCGCTACTGGCAACGGCTGCTCACCGGCGCCGAACTGGTCCAGATCGACGGGCTGAGGCCGTACATGCCCGCGGGCGACGAAGGGATCGACGAGGGGATCATCGTCCACCAGGTGGAGCTGCCGGACGGCCTCGGCACCGAGATACGCGACCTGGCGCGCACCCACGGCCTGCCGGTCAAGTCCCTGCTGCTCGCCGCGCACTGCCTCACCCTGCGGCTGTTCTCCGACACGGGGGACATCACCACCGGCCTGGTCACCGGCGGGCGGCCGGAGGAGGCCGACGCCGAACGGATCACCGGACTCTTCCTGGAGACGCTGCCGCTGCGCCTCGACACCCGGCCGCGCACCTGGATGGAGTCGGCGCGCGAGGTCTACCGACAGGAGCAGGACAGCCACCCCCACCGGCGCTACCCGCTCAGCGCGATCCAGGAGGACCGCGGCGGGGACGTCATCTTCGAGACGGCCTTCAACTACGTCCACCCGCACGTCCTCAGCTCGTTCTTCGAGCACACCGACATGGAGCTGACCGACTTCAGGACCTGGGAGGAGACGAACTTCAAGCTCCTGGTCAACGCGGTGATCGACCCGGTGGACGGACGCCTCTGGCTGCGCATGGACTGCGACGGACGCACCTTCTCCCGCCCACAGGCGGAGAGCATCGGCCGCACCTACCTCGCCGTCCTCCAGCGGATGACCGAACACCCCGACGCGGACGCCGACTTCGCCTTCCTGCGCGATCCGCGAGCCGAAGCGGCACTGCGGGCAGGAACCGCCCCCGGCAGCGGCGGCGACACCCCCGCGAACGTCATCCGGCGGATCGACGAGCACGTCGCGTCCACTCCCGACGCGGTGGCCGTCTCCTGCGGATCGCGGCAGTGGACGTACGCACAACTCGACGAGGCCGCGAACCGGATAGCCCGCGGCCTGATCGGCGCCGGCGCCCGGCCCGGATCGACCGTCGGCATCGCCATGGACCGTTCGCCCGAAACGCTGGCCACCGTGCTGGGGGTCGGGAAGGCCGCGGCCACCTGTGTCCCGCTCGACGTCAGCTATCCGCCGGCCAGGCTCGCGGCGATGGTCGCCCAGGCAGACCCGTTGCGGATCATCACGCACGAGACGCACGCGCACCTCTTCGAGGACTTTTCCCGACTGTTGTACGTCGACGACCTGTTGTCCGTGGATGACCCGCTCGCCGCCGAGCCGGAACCCGGCGGCGGTCCGCGACTGCCGGACATCACCGGCGAGACCGTCGCCTACCTGCTGTTCACCTCCGGGTCCAGCGGCGAGCCCAAGGGCGTCGAACTCCCGCACCGGGTGCTCGCCAACTACATGGAGTGGCAGATCCCCTCCGCCAGCGGCGCGGCGGGCGGCAAGACCCTCCAGTTCGCGCCGCTCAGCTTCGACGTGGCGTTCCAGGAGATCTACTCCACCCTCTGCGGCGGCGGCACCCTCCAGCTGCTCGCCGAGGAGGAGCGGCGCGACATGCCGGCGCTGCTGCGGCTCATGGACCGCGAGGAGGTGGAGCGGGCCTTCATGCCCTGTGTCGCGCTCCAGCAGCTCGCGGAGACGTCCCAGGCGCTGGGCATCCGGCCCCGCGCACTGCGGGTCGTGATCTCCTCCGGCGAGCAACTGCGGATCACCGACGAGATCCGGCGGTTCTGCGCCGCGCTGCCCGGCACCGTCCTGGAGAACCAGTACGGGCCGACCGAGACGCATCTGCTGACCCATCACACGATGACCGGCGACCCGGCCGGCTTCCCCGACCTGCCGCCCATCGGCACCCCGATCGGCGGGATCGAGATCCACCTCCTCGACGGTCTGATGCGGCCGGTGCCGCCCGGCGCGAAGGGCGAGGTCTACATCGGCGGGGTGTGCCTGGCCCACGGCTACCGCAACCGGCCCGACCTCACCGAGCAGCGCTTCGTGCCGCATCCCTCCGGCGAGCCGGGCGCCCGCCTCTACCGCACCGGAGACCTGGCCAGGGTCATGCCCGACGGAAACCTCGTGTGGCTCGGCCGCGCCGACTCCCAGGTGAAGGTGCGCGGTTACCGGGTCGAGCTCGCCGAGGTGGAGATCGCCATCGCCAAAATCGCCGAGGAGCAGCCCGGCATCCGCGAGGCCGCGGTGGTGGCCCGGCGCCGGGAAGGCGGCGACGCGTTCCTCGCGGCGTTCCTCGTCGGCGACGCGGCGGCCGTGGACCTGGACGAGGTGCGGACCCGTCTGCGTGCGGCGCTGCCGGACTACATGATGCCCTCGCACCTGGAGTGGCTGGCGAGCCTGCCCCTGACACCCAGCGGCAAGCGGGACGACGCGCTGCTGCGCCGTATGCCGCTGGCCGCGCCGGCGGCGGACGCCGCCCCACCGGCCGACGAGCACGAGAAGGCGCTGGTGGGCATCCTGGCGGAACTCCTCGAGCTGCCCTCGGTCGGGGTGCGGGACAACTTCTTCGACATCGGCGGTACGTCGCTGACCGCGATGCGGCTCGTGATGACGATCGAGAAGCGGTACGGCGTCAGCGTCCCGCTCTCCGCGTTCGTCGCGGCGCCGACCGTGGCCGGGCTCGCGCAGCGGCTGCGGGCCGGGGAATCGGCGGCGGAGTTCGACCCGGTCGTGCCGATCCGCACCCAGGGCGGCAAGCCGCCACTGTTCCTGGTCCACCCGCTCGGCGGCCATGTCCTGTGCTACGTACGCCTCGCCCGCCAACTGCCGGAAGACCAGCCCGTCTACGCGCTGCAGGCCGCAGGGACCGTCCCCGGCACGGAACCGCTCAGCTCCATCCCCGAGCTGGCCGACAGCTACCTGAAGGCGATGCGCCGGGCGTGCCCCGAAGGTCCGTACGTCATCGGCGGCTGGTCGTTCGGCGGCTTCATCGCCTTCGAGATGACGCGCCAGCTGCAGCGCACCGATCCGGATGCCCTCCAGGGCACCGTGCTGATCGACCCGATCGCCGTCAAGCAGGGAGAGCGGCCCGACGTCGCCGACCACTCGCTCCTTGAGTGGTTCTTCTGGGAGCTGCTGTGGATGGAGCAAGGCGGAACCACGCCGGTGGTCCCGCTGCCGGACGGTCTCGACGACGAGGAGAAGTTCGGCTTCATCGTCGAACACGCCACGCGGGCGGGCGTGCTGCCCGCGGGCAGTTCACGCACCACCGTGCGGCGCCTGTTCGGGATGTTCAAGGCGCACTGGCAGGCGATCCTCTCCTACCGGCCCGAATCGAGCGACGAGGACCTGGTGCTGCTCCGCGCCACCTCGGAACTGCCGGAGATCCTCCAGCCGATGCACGGAGCCGCACAGAGCCTGCACGAGGACCCCACGAACGGCTGGGGAGCCCTGACCACCGGCCGACTTCAGGTGGTGGACGTGCCCGGCGACCACCTGGTCCTCCTGGAGGAACCGCACGTGAACGTCATCGCCCAGGAAATCGCAGGAATCGTAGAAGTGATGGCCGACCGACTCGATCGGCGCCCGACCGACAGGAGTGGAAAATGACGCGGCACTCCCCACGCAAGGCCATCGTCATCGGGGCCGGGATCGGCGGTCTCGCGGCCGCGGCGACGCTGCGCCGGGTCGGCGTCGAGGTCGAGATCTTCGAACGGGCTCCCGAGCTGCGTCCGGGGACCACGGCGGTCTCCTTGATGTCCAACGCGGTCCTGGCGCTGCGCACCCTGGACATCGACATCGCCCCGGGTCTGGAGAAGCGCGGTGAGGTCTTCGACGAGCTGAAGTTCCTCACCAGGCGCGGCCGGCTGATCAGGGCCCTTCGGTTCCGTGAACTCGCCGACCGTCTGGGCGCGTCGAACCACGCCGTCCACCGGGCCGATCTCCAGCAGACGCTGCTCGACGCGCTCGGAGGCGACCAGCACATCGAACTGAACGCAGCGGCCAAGGAGTTCGTCACCGGCGACGACGGGGTCGAGGTGACCTTCGAGGACGGGCGGAAGGCCTCGGGCGACGTCCTGATCGGCGCCGACGGCTTCAACTCCGCGATCCGCCGACAGGTGGCGGACGCCGACGCCGACGAGCCCCGGCCCGGCAACTACGTGTGCTGGCTGGCGACGGTGCCCTTCAGCCATCCCCGGATGACCAAGGGCTACGCCGCCCACTACTGGGGGCGGGGCCAGCGCTTCGGCCTCGCCGACATCGGCCACGGCCGCGCGTACTGGTGGGCGACGAAGAACGTCCCCGACTGGGTCACCGGGAACCCGCGGCTCGGCAAGGAGAAGGTCGCGGGACTCTTCGCCGGCTGGGCCGAGGAGGTACAGGAGGCGATCCGGGTCACCCCCGAGGAGAACATCGTCAGCATCACCGCGCAGGACCGCCCGTTCCTGGAGCGGTGGGGCACCGGACGCATGACCCTGCTCGGCGACGCGGCGCACCCGATGCTGGTGAGCCTCGGCCAGGGCGCGGCGCTCGCCATCGAGGACGCCGTCGTCCTCGCCGAGTACCTCAAGGAGGCGACGGATCCGTCCTCGGCCCTGCGCGGCTACGAGGACCAGCGCCGGCCACGGACCGAGGGACTGGTCGCCGCGGCCCGCGCGCTCAGCGAGACCGAGCAGTTGGAGGGCCCCTTCGCCTCCCGGATGCGCGACCTCTACTTCCGGTTCGCGCCCGAATCCAAGTTCACCAGCCAGAACGAAGCGGTCCTCACCTGGCCCCCGCTGGGCTGACCCACGCCGCCCGCAGCCGTCCCAGGAGCAAGCCATGGATCCGTGTCACGTGCCGGATCACCGTGGAGGTCGAGTCGCCGGACGGCGGATGGCGCCGTCCGACGTGGCCCGGATGACACAGGTGGTGACCGAGGCGCTGCGCGCGCTGGGTGGCGCGGGATGCGGGTGCGGGTCAGCCGGAGCCGACGAGCGGGCACGCACGCGGGCCTGGCTCGCCGAGTCCGCCCAACTGCTGTACGCGTACGGCTTCGACGACGTCGAAGGCGAGTGAACCGGACACCGCGGCGGACATGGGGGACGGCACACCCTCCCCGGCCTACGTGCCACCGGAGACGACGGGATCGCCGTGGCCGACGCACATCGTCTCCGCGCCGAGCCCGGTCAGCAGGTGGGCGGAAGCCAGCAGGCGGGAACGGTCCTGGTTGAACACTCCGGGTACGACGTCGGAGCCGATCCTGGCCAGGCCGTCCCCGGCGAGCAGCACGGAGTGCGCCGGGATGTGCAGGGCCAGGCTTCCCTCGGTGTGCCCCGGGACATGGACGACCCGGGCGCCCCCGGCGAATTCGAGCACATCGCCGGGGGCCACCTCGATGTCCACGGGGCACGGCGGGGCGCAGGAGATCGCCGGACGGTCGGCGGTCGGCCCGCCGGGACCCTGGACCTGTTCGAACAGCTCGCGTTCCCGGTCCGGCGCGTCCGTGAAGTCGGGCCAGGGCGGCGGCTGTTCACCGCGGATGACCGGGGCGTCCGCGCGGTGCGCGAGGATCGTCGCGCCGTACTGGGCGGCCGGCTCGGCGGCCGCTCCCACGTGGTCCCAGTGGAAATGCGTCAGGACGATGCGGCGCAGGGCGTACGGACGGAGCCCGACGGACCCGAGCGCCGCTGCCATCTCCCCGGCGGTGCCGGGAGATCCCGCGTCGATCAGCGTGAGCGAGGAGTCGTCGTCCTGTACTTCGGGCGCGAGGACGCAGAACGGGATGTGACCGACGGGCTCCTGTTACGCGGAGGGTTCCTCCCCACGGTGGCGGAGGCCGAGGAGGTCAAGGCCCAGGCGACGGCGTGAGGACGTCAATGCCGAGGTCACCCGGATCCAGGACGTCCTGAAGGCGCTGGAGTCTTATGAGAGCCCATCGTCTGAGACCCCATCGTCGAACTAGTGCCGCATCAGGCAACGTTCGCCCTGTCGATGGCTACTCTGACGACGTGGCCGATGAGAAGGACAGTGGGAGCGGCTCGATCCGACGCCCCTCGTGGGACCCGGTAGTGTCCACCGTCGCGCTGGAACTGGTCGGCCTCGCTTTCTCCGGGTTGGTCGCTCTGGTGGGGTGGCCGTTCGGGTGGCTGCCCGACACCAGTCTCGTCGGCCTCGTGACGGGCCTGATCGCGATCGGGCCTGCGGCTGAGTTGTACCGCAGGGCGGGCCCGCCGCGTCGGCTTGCTGTTGTCACCGCTCTCCTTGCGCTGGCAACGGTGAGACTGCTCGTGGCTGCAGCAGCGAACTGGGCCTTTCCTGCGCTGGCTGATCCGGGCGTCGGTATCCTCGTCGGCTACCTTGTTGCGTTACCCATCGGCGTGGCTGTGTTGGCTTGGTTCCTCACCAGGGCGAACGTTGCCTGATGCGGCACTAGGCAGTTGCACGACGCGCGCCCCCGCCGCTCCGGGAGGGGAGGGGGAGGGGGCGCGGTGGAGCCAACGGGGTGCTACGCCATGGGTGTTGAGCGGATCGCGGAGATGTCGAACTGCAGTCGCACCTTCTCGCTCACCATGGTGCCGCCCGCCTCCAGGCGCTGGTTGTAGACCAGACCCCAGTCGGTGCGGTCGATGGTGGTGGTGCCGTCGAAGCCCGCCCTCTCGTAGCCGAACGGGTCCACGACCGAACCGAGGTAGTCGAGTTGCAGCTCGACGGGCCGGGCGACGCCGCGGATGGTCAGGTCCCCCGCCATGCGGAAGGTCTCCCCGCCCTCATGGACCGCGGACGTGCTGCGGAACACCATCTCCGGGTAGCGGCGCGCGTCGAAGAAGTCGGCGCCTATGAGGTGCGCGTCCCGCTGTTCCACACCCGTGTCTACGCTGCCGACCTGGATGACGATCTCGGCCCGTGACGCGGAGGGCCGGGCGCCGTCGAAGTGCAGCGTGCTGGTGTAGTCGGCGAAGGCGCCTCGCACCGTCGTGACCATCGCGTGCCGCACGGAGAATCCGATGCGGCTGTGCGGGCGGTCGATGGTCCACTCGCCCGTCAGCGCACGAAGCGCCGGGTCGAGCGCGGCATCGGCGGCAGAGGAAGGCTTTCTGGGGCCGACAGCCGGCGCCGGTTCGAGGGTCGCGGTCTGGCGACGGCTGAAGATACCCATGATGTCGTCGTCTCCTTAGGAATTGATCACTCCGTGTTATCACGGTGGAAACGCGCGCTCCCCAGCGAGATGGGAGGTCTCGTCCGGGTTCCATGCCCCTGACTGCAAAGATGCACAACATCGACACGGATGTGGATGCACCGGCGGGTGGCGTCACGTGACACAAGGTCACATTGGCGCTGTGTCAGTTACCCCGATCAGCAGGGCGTGAATGCGGGCAGGGTGAGGGCCGAGTGGGCCGGCCGACCTTCCGGGGCAGGGGGCATGGCGCTGAGTTTGCGCAGCATGTCGTTGCGCTGCTCCAGGGCGCCGGCGGTGGTGGGGAAGAGGGTGGCGTCGCCCTTGCCGACCTGTTCCTGGTTCAGGGTCACGAACTCACGGGTGCTGTGTTCGTACGCGGCGAAGCCCGCGGCGTGGTCCCGGTCGGCCAGGGAAGCGGCGAGCATGTACGCGCCGACGAGCGCGAGGCTGGAGCCCTGTCCGGTGAGGAACGAGGGCGCGTACGCCGCGTCGCCCACCAGCGCGACCCTGCCGCTGGACCAGCGGGGCATGCGGATCTGGCTGACGACGTCGAAGAACAGGTCGTCCGCGTCGCGCAGGGCGGCAAGCATGCCCGGGACCTCCCATCCCGCGTCGGCGAAGACCGCGGCGACCAGGCCCCGTTGGGCTTCCGGATTCCGGAACGCGTCGAACGGCGGTTCCGGGCGGGCGAAGTTCAGGAAGGCGTGCACTTCGTCGTTGTCCCCTGTGGCGTAGAGTGCCGCGGCTCTGCCCGGGGTGTTCCAGATGACGGTCTCGTGGGAGAGCCCGAAGGTGTTGCGCATGGTGAATCCGGCGAAGCAGTAACCGAGGTATCGGTGGAACTGCTCCTCGGGGCCGAACAGGGACGCGCGGGTACGTGAGTGCAGTCCGTCCGCGCCGAACACCATGTCGAACGTACGCCTGCCGCCCCCGCGGAACGTGACGTCGACCCCGTGGCCGTGGCCGTGGCCGTGGCCGTGGTCGGACTGGTCGAGGGTGTCGATGGAGTCGTTGAACAGGAACTCCACGTCGTCACGGACCGCCGCGTAGAGAGCGCCGGTCAGATCCCCGCGCCGCACCTCGAGGTCCTGCCCCGCGACACCCCCGGTGACGGTGTGCGGATCGAGCGAGGCCACCTCGCCGCCGTCCCCGTCGAGGAAGGTCAGCCGGCGCAGGTCGATGTGCGCGTCCCGCAGTCGCGGCAGGATTCCCATCCTCCGTACGACCTCAAGTGCCGTGCCGCGTACGTCGATCGGGTAACCGCCGAGACGCGGCGTGCCCGCCTTCTCGACCACCGTGACCGCGAATCCGTGGCGGTTCAGCCAGAACGCGAGGGCGGGCCCCGCGATGCTGGCCCCGGATATCAGGACCTTGCGCTTCGGCGTGGCACGGATGTCCCTCAACTGCTCGGTGCGGTTCATTCCTTGACTCCTTTGCTCATGGTGCGGGCGACAAGCAGGGACAGCGCTGTGACGGCGCCGGCTATGACGAAGCCGGTGACGAAGGCCGATTCGGCCGGGACATCCGACCCGGAAGGGGTCCCGGCGGTGAGGAGCGCGCCACCGATCTGCGCACCCACGGCGTAGCCGAGGACGCGCGTCACCAGGACCAGGCTGGTGGCGATGCCGGTGTCATTTCGGTCGACGGATGTGGCGGTGCCGGTCACCAGCGCCGTCACGCACAGGCCGTTGGCGAGCCCGATCAGCAGCTTGCCGATGACCAGGTGCCAGATCTCGGTGTGCGCGGCCGCCAGGGCGATCAGGGCGGCGGCCATCAGGACGACCCCGGTGGTTACCACGGCACGCGAGCCGAAACGCCGTGCCCCGATCCCGCCGAGCGGCCCGGCAAGCGAGGCGGCCACGGCGCCGGGAAGCAGGAAGAAGCCGATCTCCGTGGCGCCGGCCCCGAATCCGTACGCGTCGGCGGACACCGCGAAGAGCTGCGGGATGAGATAGACCGCCACCGAGGTACCGAGGCAGATCACGAACGTCAGCACACACGACTGCCACATCGCGGGCCGTGCCAGCATGCGCAGATCGACCATCGGCGAGACCGCGCGGCGCTCGACGGCGACCCATCCGGTCACGAAGGCGGCAAGCACCACGATGAGGGCGCCGAGTACGAGGGGCTGCGAGGCGATGTCGGGTGCCGTCGCCAGCACGAGCATGAGCGTGACCAGCGTCCCGCTCAGGAGAACCAGGCCGGGCCGGTCGACCCCGGTGTCGTCCGACCGGCGCGGCGGGTCAAGCGGCATCAGCCGGTTCACCAGCACGGTGGCCCCGATGACCGCGATCGTCGGCAGCGCGAACATCCAGTGCCGGGACAGCCCTTCCGCCACGGGCCCGGCCGCCAGCGTTCCCGCCATGCCGCCGCCCACGAACAACCCGCTGACCACCCCGATGGCCACCTTCGACTCTCCCGCGGGGAGGTGTTCGCGCACCAGGATGAACGACAGGGGCAGCGCGCCCACCATCGCCCCTTGCAGTACCTGACCGAACAGCAGCACGGGCAGGTTCGGCGCCAGGGAGGACACCAGGCCACCGGCCGAGACCACCGCCATCAGCCGGATCAGGACGCGTTTTCCGCCGTAGCGGTCGCCTAACTTGCCTGCGACCGGCGTGATGAGCGCGCCGGTGATGAGGAGCACGATGCTGAGCAACGCCCCTTCGGCGGGGCTCATGTCCAGCTCGCGTTGCAGGAGCGGGAGCGTCGGCGTCACCACCGACTCCAGGGCGCCGGTGGCGACTGCCAGCAGGCCGAGGGCCCAGACAGCGGCCTTACCGATACGGACCGGGGGAGCCAGAGTTGCGGTCATGGACATCCTTTCCGTCGTGCCGGATTACTACACTACACCGTGCAGTGTAGGACGGTTAGGATGTGCCCATGCCGACCACGAAGACGCCAGCCACGAACGCGCCGGCCACGAAGACACTGCGCGAGGGGTCCACCCAGAAGCGGGCAGCCATCCTCTCGGCGGCCCGGGACCTGTTCCTCGCCGACGGCTTCGACCGGTCGAGCGTCGACGCGGTCGCCGCCCGGGCCGAGGTGTCCAAGCGGACGGTCTACGACTACTTCGGCGACAAGCGGACGCTGCTGCAAGCAGTCGTCGACGCCGTCGGCCAGTCACTGATCACCACGATCCGGCGCACGCTCGACGACACCCTCACCGACGCCACCGAGGCAGCCGAACTCGAGGACGCCCTGGTCACGTTCTCGATGCGCATCGCGACCGACATGCTCGGCTCGGCGGAGTACGCGACGCTGCAACGACTGGTTCGGGCGGGATCCGACCACCTGCCGGACGGGGGCAGGAATCCCATGGCCGACACTCCCGACGAGGCGATCGCCGACCGGCTCGCCGCCTTCGCCGCGGCCGGGCTGCTCGACGTCCCCGATCCCCGACTCGCGGCGGACCAGTTCATCGCGCTGACCTTCGGCGTCGCGTTGGACAGGCTGGGTTCCGCGAATGCCGCGGAGGACGATCGCGTCCGGCCACTCGTCGTCGAGGGCGTGCGGACCTTTCTCCGGGCGTACCGAGCATGAGCAGCGGCACCGAACGGAGAGAGCGGGCCGAGCGGGCTTTCCCCACCCCGCACGGGCTCGTCGGCGTCGGAGTCGTCGTCCTCGACGCGGGCGGGCGTGTGCTGCTCGGGCTCGGGCACGACGGGCGCTGGGAGTTGCCGGGCGGCAAGGTCGACCCAGGCGAGAGCTTCGAGGACGCCGCGGTGCGTGAACTGGCCGAGGAGACCGGCCTGGTGGCGGATGCGGAGGAGGTCCGGATCGGCGCGTTCTTCGTGGACGGGGAGCGCGGGGTGACCCGGGTGACTGCCGGGGCACTCGTGGCGGCGGCGTCGGGTGCGGCCACGGTGCGGGAGCCGGACAAGATCGAGCGGTGGGCCTGGTTCGCGCCCCAAGACGTACCGGCCGAACTCTTCGCGCCGTCGGCTGCCGTACTGCACGGATGGCGGCCGGAATTGGGCGCGGCGTCCGGTGCGTTCCACCGCTATCCCACTGCACGCCACTGAGTACATCACCGCTCGCCCGGCCAGGCGGCGAACCGGCGCAGCCCGTACAGCGGCGGCCGCGCCGGTTCGTCGGCGAGTTCGGCGTCCATCACCTCCCCGGAGAGCCCTTCAAGCCGGGCGGCACGATCCAGGGGCTGCTCGAGTTCCCGGTCACTTGGTGGTCGAGTCGACTCCCGCGCCCGCGTCAGGTGAGGAGTCGTCCTCGAAGCTGGCGTAGTACGCGGCCGCCATGTCCTCGTCGCCGTGGCCCTGCGCGGCGGCGCGGCGCAGGCGTTCGGCGCCCGCGGCGGCCACGTCGAGGCGGAGGCCGTGCCGCTCGCCCGCCTCGACGATCAGACGGGCGTCCTTGACCGCGGTGGACACCGCGAAGGCGGGCGGTGTCAGCCGATCGCCCAGGATGAGATCGGCCTTGGCGTGCAGATAGCCCATGTCGAGCGGGCCGCCGGCGATGGCGTCGAAGAAGTCCTGCGGGTCCACACCGAGCGCCCGGGACAGGGCGAGGGCCTCGCCCGTCGCGTTGGTGGCCGCGATGACCCAGCTGTTGGCCACCAGCTTGAGCCGCGTAGCACTGCCCGCGGCCCCGTCGTCACCGGTCCACACGGTCCGGGCGCCGACGGCGTCGAAGACGGGGGTGACCACGTCCCGGCCCTCGACCGGCCCGGCGGCCAGGACAAGCAGCTGTCCGGCCTCCGCGGGCTGCCGGGTGCCGAGCACGGGAGCGTCGTAGAAGGGGAGTTGGTGGCTGCGGGCGAAGTCGGCGAGTTCGCCGACCGCGTCGATGCCCGCGGTCGTCGACTGCACCCAGGCCGTGCCGGGGCGCAGGCCGGGGACGGCCTGCCGCATGACCTCCAGGGCGGCGGCACCGTCGTACAGCATGGTGAGGACGGCGTCGGCGCCCCGCACCGCGTCGGCGGGGGTGTCGGCGATGTACGCGCCGTCGGCGGCCAGTGGCTCGGTCTTGTCGCGGCTGCGGTTCCAGGCCCGGACGTCATGCCCGGCGCGGGCGAGGTTGCGGGCCATCGCGGCCCCCATGATGCCGGTGCCGAGGATGCTTACGGTGATCTTGTCGGTCATGGCATCAACCTACTGATCCGCGCCGCACGGGGTCAGTCCGGGGCCTCCTCGCCAGGACGAAGATCGCTCTCTACGGTGGCACCAGTGATGCTTGGGGAAGGTGCCCCGAGCGCGGAGCGAGGGGGAGTTCTGGATGGCGAGCGAAGAGCCCGAAGGACCAGAAGAGCCCGAAGCGCCGAACGGGCCGCCGGAGCCTCTGGAGATGCACACGCACAACGACCTGTCCGGAATCGTGCACGGGCCCGTCGTCCAGGCGGGGCAGGTGCACGGCGGCATCACCTTCAACGTCCAGCAGGCGCAGGCTCCCGGACCGCACATCAGGCCGGACCAAGTCCCGCCCGTGCTGGGGAGTTTCGTCAATCGGCGGGACGACATCGCACGACTCGACGGCTGGTTCGGCACGGGACGCACGGAGCGGACGCGGGACCGCGTCGGTCTCGGGCTCCTCTACGGCCTGCGCGGGGTCGGCAAGACATCGATGGTCTGCCACTGGGCGGCCGAGCAGGGTCGCGCGCTCTTCCCCGACGGGCAGATCTACGTCGACTTCGCCTCGCTGGGCGGGCCTTCGGGCGGCAGCGACGTGTCCGAGGCCGCGCGCAAGTGCCTGCTGTCGATCGGGATCGGGGAGTCGTACATTCCCGCGTCGTACGAGGACCGCGTCGCGCTGTTCCGGTCGCATTCGGCGCCGCGCCGGTTACTGATGGTCTTCGAGAACGTCAGCCACCCGGCACAGGTGCGGTCGCTGATCCCCAAGGGGCCGGGCAGCGTCGTGCTGGCCACCAGTCACGCCCGCCTCGGTGAACTCGCCGTCTCCGGGGCCAGATTGCTGCCCGTGGAACCCTTCGGCCACACCAGCGGCTTGGAGTTGCTGGCCGAACTGTGCGGCGACGAGGCCGTGACGGCCGAGGAGGAGGCGGCCCGGCACCTGGTCGAGCTGTGTGCGGGTCTCCCCGAGGCGCTCAGTGTGCTCGCCGCCCGGCTGGTCGCCGGGCGGCGGCTGACCATGACCCGCCTCGCCCGCGAACTGGCGGATGAGAGCGGCCGGTTGGCGGGGATGGCCGTGGGGAAGGAGCGTTCCGTGACCGCGGTGTTCGATCTCACGTACCGGGAGCTGTCGCCGGAGGCGTCCCGGATGTACCGGCTCGCGTCCTGCCTGCCGGGAGGGTCGTTCGACGCGGGGGCCGCGGCTGCCACGGCCGGGCTCGGCACGGACACAGCCCGCTCCCTCCTCGATGCCCTGGAGGAGGTGCGGCTCCTGGACATGACAGAGGACGACCGCTACCGCTTCCACGATCTCGTACGCCTGCATGCCCGCGAGCGCGCCGCGCAGGAGGAGACGCGGGGAACGCTGCGCGCGGCGGTCGAGCGCATGGTGACGCACTACCTCGCCCTGACCGCGTTCGCCGACCGGGCCGTGAGAGCCGACAGGCTGCGCATCGCCGATCTCACGGAACTGCTGTCCGACGCACCCGATCCCTTCGCCGCCGCCGCCGCCGACGACGGCGCGCCCGCCCCGCTGGACTGGCTGGAGGCCGAACACCCCAACATCCTCGAGGTGCTGCGCACGGCCTTCGACGAGGGCCTGTTCACGCAGGTGTGGCAACTGTCGGAGGCGTTCACGGTGCTGTTCCTCCACCACCGGCACCTCGCCGCGTGGAAGGAGTCCCTGGAGCTGGGTGTGGCGGCAGCGGTGGCGGACCCCACGCCGGTCCCGGCGGCCGAGGCGAGGCTGCGCAGCCTGCTCTCCCGCCCGCTGATGAGCCTCGGCGAGCACGAGGCGGCCCGCGTCGAACTGGAGAAGGCCGTGGCCTGCGCCGAGGTGTCGGGGCACCCCGTGGTGCACGCCTCCGCCCTGGAGTTCGCCGGACGCGTCTGGGAGCGCACCGATCTGCCCCGGGCCATGGCGGCGTACCGGAAGTCCCTCGAACTCAACGTCCAGGGACGGGAGATGCGGGGCGCGGCCATAGCGACGTACTTCCTGGGCCGCGCACAGGACGCCCACGGCGATCTCGCCGACGCGCTGGAGACACTGCGGGAGGCGCACCGGGCGCTGACGGCCTGCGACGACCCGAGGATGGCGGCGCGCGTCCTGATCGCCCTGGGCACGGCGCACGAACGAAGCGGCAGGACCGACGAGGCGATCACGGCCCTGAAGGGCGCGGCGGAGTCCCTGCGCGCACTGGAGGCGTTCCACTACGAGGCCGAGGCGAGGGTGGCGGTGGCCAAGATCCTGGAGGCCGGGGATGAAGACGCGGCGGGCCGCCGCGCTCTGGTCCTGAGGGCCGCGGAGATCTACGAGTCGGAAGGCAACCCGGAGGCAGAGGAGTTGAGGCGGTGGCTCGGACGGATGCCGGGTGAGGGGGACGCGTGATGTGTGGTGGAGGCGAGGGGCGGGCGGCGCAGTCGAGGCGCCCCGGTTGTCGCCGCCTCCGCTGAGCGGGATGTTTGGCGTGCGGTGGAGGCTAGGGCCTGTCCGATGGGTCCTGCCGGGGTCGCGGGCCCTGGCATGCGCTCCCCCAAGCTCTCGGCTTCGCTCGAGCAGGGAGGTGCCGCCTCCGGCGTTGTCGTCGGTTGCCGACGCTCCGCGTTGTCGCCCTCCTCCGCCTTGCAGCTGCACGAGGGCCCGCTCGGCCCTGGTGAATCGGCGCCCGGCGCGAAGGCCGGCCTGACCCATCGGACAGGCCCTAGGGCGGGGCGGGTTGGCCAAAGGGCCCGGTCGTCGGTTGTGGTCGCACGCGGAGTGCGACGTCCTCCCCGCGTGCGTCGCCGATCCGCAGTGTCACGATGGTGTCCGCCAGGGGGAGTTCCGCGCGCAGGCAGGTGTAGACGGCCGTGGCCGCGAGGCCGGGGCCGGACGGTGGACCCGTCACCGACGCCTCCACGAGACGGCCGTCCCGCAGCCCGGCCAGACAACCGCCGCCGGGCAGCGCCGTCGCGGCGAGCAGCGCGCCGGGGAAGCGGGCGAGGGTGTCCCGCGCCCAGCGGATCGCGTCGGCGGCCGTTGCTGCCGGGGCGCGGCGCAGCAGTACCGACGCGCTCTCGGTCAGTCGCGTGTCCCGCTCGGTGTCGTCGCAGGCCAAGTGCGTGAACGTGTCCGGCTCTTCGCCCGCCGTGTCGCCGACTGCGGCCGGATGGCGTCGTACGACGACGGCTGCGGGATCCTGGTCCCGGATCACCGATGTGGTCACCGTCCAGGACGTGACGACGTCGGCCGCCGGTTCGGGGCGAGGTGGCGGCGACGGGGCGGGCGGTGCGGTTCGCGGCTCCGGCAGCTCCATCAGCCGGTACACCGCCGTACGCAGCCGGGCGAGCGCGAGACCCGGCTCGGCGAAGGCCTGGTCGGCCACGGAGGCGTGTCGCTGTGGGGCGGGTGTTCGGAGGGCGTGGGTCAGTTGGGCGAGCAGATCGCCTTGCGGGTCGAGCCGGGGCGCGGCACGGCCGAGTTCGGCGATCGCCGTGCCCGGTACGGAGTCGTCGCCGAACGCGCCGAGCAGCACGGGCTTGCCCAGCGCCGCCCCGTACATAGTCACCGAGCCGTGATCGCCGACCACCGCCGATGCCGCGACGAGCACCGACTGCCACGCGCCCACCGGCGGAACCAGCAGCAGGCCCGCCTCCAGGGCGGCCGCCTGCACGTTCCGGATCTGCCAACTACCGTGCGCCGCCCACACATTGGGGTGGACGATCGCGGCCACCCGGTACTCGTCGCAGGGCAGCGCGGCGAGCAGCCGAGCCGGGAGTTCGGGCGCCCGGCCGAGCAGCGAGGTGCGGCCCCAGGTCGAGCTGAGCACCACCAGGTGCTGGTCGTCGCGCAGGCCCAGGGCGCGTCGGTACGCGGCGGCTTGCCCCGCGCCCGCGCGCAGTTCGTCGTAGACCGGGTCACCCACGAGCAGGGTGCGGCCCGCGGCCTTCGGATGGGCGGCGATCAGTTGCTCCTCCTGGGCCGGATGCGAGAGGGCCAGCCAGGCCCGGCCCGCCTCGAGCAGCCTGTCCGGTACGACACCGGAGAGGCGGTCCCGTGCCGAGCGGGAGTCCGGCACGAACTTCTGGAAGCCGATGCCGTGCGGGAGGACCAGGACCGGGCACGCGCCGTCCGGCACGTCGATGTTCTCGCTCGCGGAGACGATCAGGTCGGGTGTGATCCGGCTGAGCTGATCCCACGGCATGACCCGGCAGCCGGCGTCGTGCAGCAGATCGAGGACTCCGTCGTTGAAGGCGGATGTGCCGTCGTACGCGAAGACGACACTCACCCGGCTGTCGCCGCGCAGCAGGACCGGCAGACACTCAAGGACCCGCACGGTCGACGTCACCGTGCGAGCCGCTACGACCAGGGTCTTCTCACCGCGGAAGGTGGTCCAGCGGTCGGCGTCGTGACCGACGGGGACGCGCAGGGGCCCTCCGGCGTTCATGCCCGCCCCGAGGGGCGACGCCGAACCGCCCGAACCGCCCGAACCGCCCGACCGGCTCGCGGCTCGCGGCTCGCGGCTCGCGGCTCGCGGCTCGCGGCTCGCGGCTCGCGGCTCGCGGCTCGCGGCTCGCGGCTCGCGGCTCGCGGCTCGCGGCTCGCGGCTCGCGGCTCGCGGCTCGCGGCCATCGTCGACCTAGCGCAGTTCAAGCCGTGCCACAACCTTTCCCCGGGAGCCCGTCCGATGAGCTGGGCACACGTTACCGGCGGGTGCTGTCTCGGGTGAACGCCCACAGCAGGAGCCCGAGGCAGCTGAACGTGGCCCCGAGTGCGCAGACGGCGCCCCAGCCGGCCACCGTGTAGAGGGAGGTCGCGGCGATGGCGCCGGTGGCGCTGCCGATCGAGTAGAAGACCATGTATCCGCCGATCAGTCGGCTGCCCGCAGCGGGGTGCAGCGCGTAGATCAAGGTCTGGTTGGTGACATGGACTGCCTGCACGGCGAGGTCGAGAAGGACCACCCCGACGGCCAGGGCCCAGAGCGAGCTGCGGGTGAAGGCCAAGGGCAGCCACGACGCGGCGAGCAGGGCAAGTGCGATGCCGGTGGTCCGGCCGGAGAGCCCGCGGTCGTTCAGGCGGCCCGCCACGGTCGCGGCCAGCGCGCCGACGACGCCGATCAGACCCAGTGCGCCGATCGCACTGTGGGACAGGGAGTACGGGGCCTCGCTGAGCGGCAGCGCGACGCTGCTCCACAAGGTGCTGAACGCGGCGAAGATCAGCAGCCCGAACAGGGCCCGGATCCGCAGGAGTCGTTCCCGGGCGAAGAGGGTGACCGTGGAGCGCAGGAGCTGTCCGTAGCGCAGGGTCGTGGGCGTCGGGGTGCCGTGGCGCGGCAGCACTCGGTGCAGCACCAGGGCGAGCAGGGCGGTGAGTAACGCCGACGCGAGGTAGACGGAGCGCCATCCGGCGAGATCGGCGAGGAGTCCGGACGCGGTGCGGGCGAGCAGGATGCCGATGACCACGCCGCTGGTGACCAGACCGACGACGCGTCCGCGCCCGGCGGCGGGTGCCAGTGATGCCGCGAAGGCCACCAGCGTCTGCGTGACGACCGCGAGAAGTCCCGTGGCGGCCATGCCCGCGAGCAGGACCGCCGCCGTGGGGGCGACGGCCACCACGACCAACGCCGCTACCAGGAACAGGAGTTGGGCGACGATGAGCCGTCTGCGGTCGGCCATGTCGCCCAGCGGTACGAGGAAGAAGAGGCCGAGGCCGTAGCCGAGGTGCGTGAAGGTGACCACGCTGCCGACAAGTGCCGGGCTCATGGCGAGGTCGTGGCCCATGGTCACCAGGAGCGGCTGGGCGAAGTAGACGTTGGCCACCGCTGCCCCGCAGGCGACGGCGAACAGGATGACGACGCCACGGGACAGGACGAAAACGGCACTCCGTCGTGGCACAGCCTCACAGTTGCCGGGCATCAGCACTCCTCCGCGCTCCTCGGTACTTCTCCGCGTATCTGGTTTCATCTTGCTACCAGTGGCGGCGACAGTAGCCCTGCTTGGTAGCATGTTGCAACCAACATGAGAGTGAGGGGCGCCATGGTGACCAGGACGCGCTTCGACGACAGCGAATGTCCCGTCGCCCGGTCGGTGGACGCGATCGGCGACTGGTGGTCCCTGCTGATCGTGCGGGACGCCTTCGACGGCAGCCGGCGCTTCGGGGAGTTCCAGCGCAGCCTGGGCGTGGCGAAGAACATCCTCACCGCGCGGCTGCGCACCCTGGTCGCGGGCGGTGTCCTCGAATCCGTCCCCGCGTCGGACGGCAGCGCCTACCGCGAGTACGTACTGACCCCGAAGGGCAAGGCGCTCTTCCCCGTCATCGTGGCCCTGCGACAGTGGGGCGAACAGAACTTCTTCGCCCCCGGTGAACCGCACTCAGAGTTGGTCGACCGCCGGGAGGGAAATCGCCTGCGCGCACTGGAAGTGCTGTCCGCGGACGGGCGACGTCTTGACCCCGACGACACTTCCGTCCACAAGGTCTCCGCACAGTGAGCTGAGCCGGAGAGCCAGAGTCAGAGCCGGCGTCAGAGCGCCGCGCCGAACGCCTGCGTCCACCAGGGGCCGCCGGAGCCGTTGTGGATGCCCACGCCGAGTTCCTTGAAGGAGCAGTTGAGGATGTTGGCGCGGTGGCCCTCGCTGTTCATCCAGGAGTCCATCACCGAGGCCGGGGTCTGCTGGCCGCGTGCGATGTTCTCGCCGTAGGTGCTCCAGCGGTAGCCGGCCGCGGTGATGCGGTCGCCGGGGTCCTTGCCGTCGGGGTTCGTGTGGTCGAAGTAGTCGCGGGCGGCCATGTCGGCGGAGTGGTTGGTGGCCGCCGTGGCGAGCTTGGCGTTGGAGGTGACGGGGCCGCAACCCGCCTTGGAGCGCTCGGTGTTGACCAGCTCGATCACCTGGTCGGCGACGCCGCTGGGCGTGGCCGGCGGCGGGGCGGCGGTCTTCGTCGGCGTCGGCTTGGGCTCGGCCTTGGTGGGGGTGGGCGATGGCTTCGCCTTCGTCTTGCTCGGCTTGGGCTTGGGCTTGGGCTTGGCCTTGGTCTTGCTCGGGGACGCGGAGGGCTTTGGCGACTTGCTCGGGCTCTTGGAGGGCGAGGCGCTCGTGGGGGACTCCGTGGCCGCCGCGGTGGAGGGCGAGGTCTCATCCGACTCCGGAGCGGCGAGGACGTAGGCCGTACCACCGCCGATCAACAGGGCGGCGGCAGCGGCCGCCACGGTCGCGTTGCGGCGGCGGCGTCTGGCCCGCTCCAGGCGGGCCCGGCCGCGGGCCGACGGGGCGGCCGCGGGGGTCGCGTGGGCGTTCGCCACCGTGACGAGGCCCGGTGCCATCACCCGGTCCGCGAGCGCCGCCGCCACCGGGACCAGACCGAGGGCGATGAGGAGCCGCTCCGCAGGCACCAGGTTCGACCAATGGCTCGCGCAGGCCGCGCAGTCGCGGGCGTGCCGGGCGAGCCGCTTGCGCCAGAGGGCGGAGGGCATGCCGTCCCAGCCGTGGGCTATCTGCTCCAGCTGGACACAGCGCGGATCGGCCGACAGGGCGCGCACCACCACGCGGGCCGTCTCCAGCTGGGCCTTCATCCGCTGCACCCGTACCGCCGTGTGCTGCGGCGTCTGCTCGAGCGCGGCGGCGACCTCGACCCGGGAGAGCTCGCCCGCGGACTCCAGCCACCACAGGGAGAGCAGCGCGCGGTCGTCCTCATCCAGCCAGCGGGTGGCCTCGGCGGTCTCGCGGCGCTGGCCGGAGAGCCCGAGGCGGACGATGGTCAGGTCGACGAAGTCGGCGCCGGGGTCGACCACGTCGTACGCGTCGGCGAGGCCGCCGCCCGCCGGTATCGGCTCGGCCCCGCGCCCGCGCCAGTGACCGCGTATCTGATTCATCGTGATGGCCACGAGCCAGCTGCGGAAACTCTCCGGGGTGCGCAGTCCCTCCAGGCCGCCGAGCACGCGGAGCATGGTCTCCTGCACCACGTCGTCCACGTCCGCGTGGCCGTTCAGGGCCCGGCCGACGATGTTGTAGACCAGCGGCAGGTACTCGGCGACGAGCTCGTCCTGCGCCTGCTCGTCGCCCGCCCGTGCCGCCATGATCATCGCGACTTCACGTTCACTGCTCACGCTTGTCCACTCTCTGTCCTGGGACCTGTCTCCTCCGACAGAAGGGGAGATCCCTGGTCTCCGCCCCGATAACAGAAACCTGAGGGGACAGCGGAAGATTGTCCGCGGTCTGTACGGACAATGCGCCCAAGGCGGGTCAAAAGTGCCGCGTGGGGCAGGGGGTGCCGTCCCTTCTGCCCGGGAACGGTGCCACGACATCGGCGGCCGGCGCCAGCAAGAGTGGGCGATGACACGATGAGGGGCAGGAGTCACGCGTGGGGACAGGGGGACGTATGGGGG
>NZ_SRIC01000118.1 GCF_004684775.1 Streptomyces sp. MZ04 | reverse complement strand
CCCCCTCCCCGGCCGACGCGAACGCCCCGCGCGCCAGGCGGTGCAGCAGCTCCGACATGGCCGCACGGCTCGGCAGCACGTCGCGGCGGCTCAGGTGCGGCGTGGAGTTGAGCAGCCCGAAGACCGCGTGCACGGTGACCCGCGCCGCGTTCTCGGCGAGGGCCGGGTAGACCTTGCGTACGACGTCGACCCAGATCTCCACGTACTGCCGCTGGAGCTGGCGGACCAGCTTGCGGTCGCTGTCCCGCAGGCGGTCCAGCTCCCGGTCGTGCAGGGTGATCAGGGAGCGGTCGTCGAGCGCGAAGTCGATGTGCCCCTCGATGAGCGAGTCGAGGACCCGCCCCGGCGAGCCGTCCGTGTCGGCCACGCACCGCTTGCCGCCCGTCAGGAGCTGGCCGCTGATGCCGACGAGCAGCTCGGCGAGCATCGCGTCCTTGCCCTCGAAGTGCCGGTAGAGGCCGGGCCCGCTGATGCCGACGGCGGCTCCTATCTCATCGACTCCGACTCCATGGAAGCCCCGCTCGGCGAAGAGCCGCGCGGCCTCCCTGAGGATCTGCTCACGACGGGTGGGGGCATCGGTTCTGGTGGCCATGAAATTAATTCTAGACAGGTCGGTTAGCGGTCGTTAACCTTGAGGAAACGCGTTAACGCTCATTAACCGAGCAAGGGGGCTCGACGGATGCAGCAGGCAGCACCAGTCCTTGCGAGCGCGGCTGATCCCGCGTCCGAGGCATGGCGGACGAACGAGGCGGCGCACACCGCCCTCGTCGAAGGTCTGCGGGCCAAGCTCGCGGCGGCCAGGCTCGGCGGCGGCGAGCGGGCCCGCGCCCGCCATGTCGCGCGCGGCAAGCTGCTGCCCCGCGACCGCGTGGACGCCCTGCTCGACCCCGGCTCGCCCTTCCTGGAGCTGGCACCCCTGGCGGCCGACGGGCTCTACGGCGGGGATGCTCCGGCCGCCGGTGTCATCGCCGGGATCGGCCGGGTCTCCGGGCGCACCTGCGTGATCGTCGCCAATGACGCCACCGTCAAGGGCGGGACGTACTACCCGATGACGGTGAAGAAGCACCTGCGGGCCCAGGAGGTGGCCCTGGAGAACCGCCTCCCGTGTCTCTACCTGGTGGACTCCGGCGGCGCCTTCCTGCCCATGCAGGACGACGTCTTCCCGGACCGCGAGCACTTCGGGCGGATCTTCTACAACCAGGCGCGGATGTCCGGCGCGGGCGTCCCGCAGATCGCGGCCGTGCTCGGCTCGTGCACGGCGGGCGGTGCGTATGTCCCGGCGATGAGCGACGAGGCGGTGATCGTCCGCAATCAGGGCACGATCTTCCTCGGCGGCCCGCCCCTGGTGAAGGCCGCGACCGGCGAGGTCGTGACGGCCGAGGAGCTGGGCGGCGGCGAGGTCCACTCCCGGGTCTCCGGGGTGACGGACCACCTCGCGGAGGACGACGCGCACGCGCTGCGGATCGTCCGCACGATCGTCTCCACCCTGCCCGAGCGCGGCGAACTGCCGTGGTCCGTCCGGCCGGTGGAGGAGCCCAAGGTCGACCCGATGGGGCTCTATGGAGCGGTGCCGACGGACTCCCGCACCCCCTATGACGTCCGGGAAGTCATCGCGCGCGTGGTCGACGGCTCGCGCTTCGCCGAGTTCAAGGCGGAGTACGGCCAGACGCTGGTGACGGGCTTCGCCCACCTTCACGGCCACCCGGTCGGCATCATCGCGAACAACGGCATCCTGTTCTCCGAATCCGCCCAGAAGGGCGCCCACTTCATCGAGCTGTGCGACCAGCGCGGCATCCCCCTGGTCTTCCTGCAGAACATCTCGGGCTTCATGGTCGGCAGGGACTATGAAGCGGGCGGCATCGCCAAGCACGGCGCGAAGATGGTGACGGCCGTGGCCTGCACGCGCGTACCGAAACTGACGGTGGTGATCGGCGGTTCGTACGGCGCGGGGAACTACTCGATGTGCGGCCGTGCCTACAGCCCCCGCTTCCTGTGGATGTGGCCGAACGCCAAGATCTCGGTGATGGGCGGCGAGCAGGCCGCTTCGGTCCTCGCGACCGTCAAGCGCGACCAGTTGGAGGCGCGCGGCGAACAGTGGTCGGCGGCGGACGAGGAAGCCTTCAAGGACCCGGTCCGCGCCCAGTACGAACAGCAGGGCAATGCCTACTACGCCACGGCCCGCCTCTGGGACGACGGCGTGATCGACCCCATGGAGACCCGGCAGGTCCTCGGCCTCGCCCTGACCGCCTGCGCCGAGGCCCCGCTGGGCGAGCCCGGCTTCGGCGTCTTCCGGATGTGAGGCGGACGATGACCGATTTCAGCAGGAGTGACTTCAGCGGGAGAGGGACGATGTTCGACACCGTGCTGGTCGCCAACCGAGGCGAGATCGCGGTCCGCGTCATCCGTACGCTGCGGGCGCTCGGCGTCCGCTCGGTCGCCGTGTTCAGCGACGCGGACGCGGACGCACGGCATGTGCGCGAGGCGGACACGGCCGTACGGATCGGCCCGGCACCGGCCGCCGAGAGCTATCTGTCCGTGGAGCGCCTGCTCGAGGCCGCGGCCCGGACGGGCGCCCAGGCGGTGCACCCCGGCTATGGATTCCTCGCGGAGAACGCGGAGTTCGCGCGGGCCTGCGCCGGCGCCGGGCTCGCCTTCATCGGCCCGCCCGCGGAGGCCATCTCCCTCATGGGCGACAAGATCCGCGCCAAGGAGACGGTCAAGGCGGCCGGCGTCCCGGTCGTGCCGGGCTCTTCGGGCAGCGGCCTGACCGATGCCCAACTGGCCGACGCCGCACGGGAGATCGGCACCCCCGTCCTGCTCAAGCCCTCCGCGGGCGGCGGCGGCAAGGGCATGCGCCTGGTGCGGGACGCCGCGCTCCTCGCGGACGAGATCGCGGCCGCCCGGCGCGAGGCGCGCGCCTCCTTCGGCGACGACACGCTGCTCGTGGAGCGGTGGATCGACCGCCCCCGGCACATCGAGATCCAGGTCCTCGCGGACGGCCGGGGGAATGTGATCCACCTCGGCGAGCGCGAATGCTCGCTCCAGCGCCGCCACCAGAAGATCATCGAGGAGGCGCCGAGCGTCCTCCTGGACGAGGCCACGCGCGCCGCGATGGGCGAGGCGGCGGTCCAGGCGGCCCGCTCCTGCGGGTACGCGGGCGCGGGCACGGTGGAGTTCATCGTGCCCGGCAAGGACCCCTCGTCGTACTACTTCATGGAGATGAACACCCGGCTCCAGGTGGAGCACCCGGTGACCGAGCTGATCACGGGCCTCGACCTGGTGGAGTGGCAGCTGCGGGTGGCGGCCGGGGAGGAACTCCCCTACGAACAGAAGGACATCACGCTCACCGGCCACGCGATCGAGGCCCGCATCTGCGCGGAGGACCCCTCGCGCGGCTTCCTGCCGTCGGGCGGCACCGTGCTCGCCCTGCACGAGCCGCAGGGCGACGGCGTGCGGACCGACTCCGGGCTGAGCGAGGGCACGGAGGTCGGGAGTCTGTACGACCCGATGCTGTCGAAGGTCATCGCGTACGGCCCCGACCGCGCGACGGCCATACGGAAACTGCGGGCCGCGCTCGCCCGGACGGTGACGCTGGGCGTGCCGACGAACGCCGGCTTCCTGCGGCGGCTCCTGGCCCACCCCTCGGTGATCGCCGGGGAGTTGGACACGGGACTCGTCGAGCGGGAGGCGGACGCCCTGGTGCCCGACGGGGTGCCCGACGAGGTGTACGAGGCCGCGGCGGCGGTGCGCACCGCCGCACTCGAGCCCACCGGCGACGGCTGGCGGGACCCGTTCTCGGTCCCGGCGGGCTGGCGCATCGGCGGCACCCCCGCGCCGCTGACGCACTGGCTCCGCGTACCGGGCAACGACCCCGTCGCGCACATCGCCGCCGAGGGCCCGCGCACCGTCGAGCCCGGCAGCGTCACGGTCCACCTGGAGGGCCTCACCCACACGTTCCACCGCGCCGGCGACTGGCTGGGCCGGGACGGCGACGCCTGGCACGTCCAGGACCACGACCCCGTCGAGGCGAACCTCAGCGGCTCCGCCCACAGCGGCGCCGACGCCCTCACCGCCCCCATGCCCGGCACGGTCACCGTCGTCAAGGTGTCCACCGGCGATCACGTGGCCGCGGGCCAGAGCCTCCTCGTCGTGGAGGCCATGAAGATGGAGCACGTCATCTCCGCCCCGCACGCGGGCACTGTCGCCGAACTCGACGTCACACCGGGCTCGACCGTCGCCATGGACCAGGTCCTGGCCGTGGTCCTCCCCGACGAGCCGGCGGAGGAGAAGACATGACCACCTCAGCGCGGCCCGGCCTCCCCATGGTCGTCCCCACCCAGGATCTGCCGCCCCGCGTCCGTATCTACGAGGTGGGCGCCCGCGACGGCCTGCAGAACGAGAAGACGGTCGTCCCCACGGAGATCAAGGCGGAGTTCATCCACCGCCTCGCGGACGCGGGTCTCACCACCATCGAGGCGACCAGCTTCGTCCACCCCAAGTGGGTGCCCCAACTGGCCGACGCCGAGCAGCTGTTCCCCCTCCTGGAGGGCGTGGACGCCAAGCTCCCGGTCCTCGTGCCGAACGGCCGGGGCCTCGACCGGGCCCTGGCCCTCGGCGTCCGCAGCGTCGCCGTCTTCGTGAGCGCCACCGAGTCCTTCGCCCACGCCAACCTCAACCGCACGGTGGACGAGGCGCTTGCCATGTCCGAGCCGGTCGTCGCCCGCGCGCGCGAACAGAAGGTGCGTGTCCGGGGCTATGTCTCCATGTGCTTCGGCGACCCCTGGGAGGGCCCCGTGCCCATCGCCCAGGTGGTCAGGGTCTGCCGCGCGCTCCTGGACATGGGCTGCGAGGAGCTCAGCCTGGGCGACACGATCGGCGTGGCGACACCGGGTCACGTCCTCGCGCTGCTCGCCGAGCTGAACGAGGAGGGCGTGCCCACCGACCGCATCGGCGTGCATTTCCACGACACGTACGGCCAGGCGCTCTCCAACACCCTCGCCGCCCTCCAGCACGGGGTGCGCACGGTCGACGCGTCGGCCGGCGGCCTCGGCGGCTGCCCGTACGCGCAGAGCGCCACCGGCAATCTCGCCACGGAAGACCTCGTATGGATGCTCGACGGCCTCGGTATCGAGACCGGCGTCGACCTCGGCCGTCTCACCGCCACCAGCGCGTGGATGGCCGGACAGCTGGGCCGACCCAGCCCCTCCCGCACTGTCCGCGCCCTCGCGAAAGCGACAGAGCCCGACCAGGAGCAGTGAACAGCGATGGACCACCGTCTGTCCCCCGAGCACGAAGAACTCCGCCGCACCGTGGAGGAGTTCGCGCACGACGTCGTCGCCCCGAAGATCGGCGACCTCTACGAACGCCATGAGTTCCCGTACGAGATCGTCCGTGAGATGGGCCGCATGGGCCTGTTCGGACTGCCCTTCCCCGAGGAGTACGGCGGGATGGGCGGCGACTATCTCGCCCTCGGCATCGCGCTCGAGGAGCTGGCGCGGGTCGACTCCTCCGTGGCGATCACCCTGGAGGCGGGCGTCTCCCTCGGCGCGATGCCGATCCACCTCTTCGGTACGGAGGAGCAGAAGCGGGAGTGGCTGCCCCGGCTCTGCTCCGGTGAACTCCTCGGCGCCTTCGGCCTGACCGAGCCGGACGGCGGCTCGGACGCGGGCGGCACGCGGACCACCGCGGTGCGCGAAGGCGACGAGTGGGTGATCAACGGCTCGAAGTGCTTCATCACCAACTCCGGTACGGACATCACGGGTCTGGTCACGGTCACCGCCGTCACCGGCCGCAAGCCGGACGGCCGCCCGCTGATCTCCGCGATCATCGTGCCGTCCGGGACGCCCGGATTCACGGTGGCCGCCCCGTACTCGAAGGTGGGGTGGAACGCCTCGGACACCCGCGAGCTGGCCTTCTCCGACGTCCGGGTCCCCGCGGCGAACCTGCTCGGCGAAGAGGGCCGCGGCTACGCCCAGTTCCTGCGGATCCTGGACGAGGGCCGGATCGCGATCTCCGCGCTCGCCACGGGCCTGGCGCAGGGCTGTGTCGACGAGTCGGTGAAGTACGCCAAGGAGCGGCACGCCTTCGGGAAGCCGATCGGCGCCAACCAGGCGATCCAGTTCAAGATCGCCGACATGGAGACGCGGGCGCACATGGCCCGGGTCGGCTGGCGGGACGCGGCGTCGCGCCTGGTGAGCGGGGAGCCGTTCAAGAAGGAGGCGGCGATCGCGAAGCTGTACTCCTCGACGGTCGCCGTCGACAACGCCCGTGAGGCCACGCAGATTCATGGCGGGTACGGCTTCATGAACGAGTACCCGGTGGCCCGGATGTGGCGGGACTCGAAGATCCTGGAGATCGGGGAGGGGACCAGCGAGGTGCAGCGCATGCTGATCGCGCGGGAGCTGGGCTTCGCCGGGTAGCCCCGGGCTACGAGGATCTCCGGGTAACCCCGGGGCTTCGAGGAACTCCGGGTAACCCCGAGGGCTTCGAGGAACTCCGGGTAACCCCGAGGGCTTCGACGAACTCCGGGTAACCCCGAGGGCCTCGATGGCAGGCGCCAGGGGCCACTGGACACCGCGTTAGGTTAGGTTAACCTAAGTGCTGGTTCCGGCCAGTGGCCCCGCCGCCGTCCTCACGAAAGCAGAGACCCACATGTCCCACGCCCGCCTCCCCCAGCCCTCCCGTCGCGGCATTCTCGCCGCCGGTGGCGCCCTCGGCCTCACGGCCCTGCTGGCAGCCTGCGGCGACGAGAAAGACGGCGGTTCGGGCAAGGCGGACGCCTCGGGCTCCGGGCCCTGGAGCTTCAAGGACGACCGCGGCACCACTGCCAAGAGCAAGTCCACGCCGAAGAACATCGTCGCCTTCACCGGCGTCGCCGCCGCCCTCTTCGACTACGGCATCGAGGTCAAGGGCGTCTTCGGCCCGACGAAGACCAAGGACGGCAAGCCCGATGTCCAGGCCGGCGACATGGACATCAGCAAGCTGACGATCCTCGGCAACGAGTGGGGCAAGTTCAACATCGAGAAGTACGCGGGCCTCGCCCCCGACCTCCTCGTCTCCACGATGTTCGATGACGCGGGCACCCTCTGGTCCGTCCCCGAGGAGAGCAAGGACAAGATCCTTAAAGTCGCCCCGAGCACCGGCATCAGCGTCTTCGACCGCAAGATGACCGAGCCCCTGCAGCGCCTCCTCGCACTCGCCGAGTCGCTGGGCGCCGACGTGAAGGCCGACAAGGTCGTCAAGGCGAAGAAGCGCTTCGAGGCCGCGGCCGAGCGGCTGCGCAAGGTCGCCAAGGCGAACAAGGACATCAAGGTCCTTGTCGGCTCGGCCAGTCAGGACATCTTCTACGTCTCGGGCACGAACCTCTCCGCCGACCTTGAGTACTTCAAGTCCCTCGGCGTGAACTTCGTCGAGCCGTCCGAGAGCGCCAAGAAGGCGAGTGGCGGCTGGTTCGAGAACCTGAGCTGGGAGAACGTCAACAAGCACGCCGCGGACGTGATCATGATGGACAACCGCACCGCCACCATCCAGCCCGCCGACCTGGACAAGCCGACCTGGGCGAAGCTGCCCGCGGTCAAGGCCGGGCAGGTCATCCCCCGCGTCACCGAGCCCATTTACTCGTACGACAAGTGCGCCCCGATCCTCGAGGGCCTCGCCGACGCGATCGAGAAGGCCAAGAAGGTCAGCTGACGCCCTGACCTCCCCGGACATGAGCCGCCCCCTCCGCATCACGGAGGGGGCGGCTCCGTTTTTGTGCCTCCTGGTGACGACTGACGTCCCCTGGGTTTATTGAATCAGGGAAGTTAGGTTAGGCTTACCTCACTTCCCCAAGTCACCTCACCCAGAGGACCGTTCATGCGCTCGCACCTGCTCAACGACACCACCGCGGAGCGTTACCGCAGCTCCGTGACCGAAGGAGTCGAGCGGGTGGCGGCCAGAATCGCCACCACCTCCCGCCCGTTCACCGGCATCTCCGTCGACGAACTCGCTCCCCGTATCGAGGCCGTCGACCTGGACGAGCCCCTGCACGACACGATCGCCGCCCTGGACGAGCTCGACGAGCTCTACCTGCGCGACGCCGTGTACTTCCACCACCCGCGCTATCTCGCACACCTCAACTGCCCGGTCGTCATCCCCGCCGTCCTGGGCGAGGCCGTGCTCTCCGCCGTCAACTCCTCCCTCGACACCTGGGACCAGTCCGCGGGCGGCACGCTCATCGAGCGCCGCCTCATCGACTGGACCGCCGAGCGCATCGGGCTCGGCCCGGCCGCCGACGGCGTGTTCACCAGCGGCGGCACGCAGTCCAATCTGCAGGCCCTGCTGCTCGCCCGCGAGGAGGCGGCGAAGGCAGGAAAGCCCAACGACCGCCTGCGCATCTTCGCCTCCGAGGTCGGCCACTTCAGCGTCCAGAAAGCCGCGACGCTGCTCGGCCTCGGCGAGCACGCGGTCGTCTCCATCCCCACCGACCAGAACAAGCGCATGCAGACCGTGGCCCTCGCCCGCGAGCTCGAGCGCTGCCGCCGCGACGACCTCTCCCCCATGGCGGTCGTCGCCACCGCCGGAACCACCGACTTCGGTTCCATCGACCCGCTGCCCGAGATCGCCGGACTGTGCGAGCAGTACGAGACCTGGCTGCACGTCGACGCGGCGTACGGCTGCGGACTGCTCGCCTCGCGCAAGAACCGGCATCTGATCGACGGCATCGAGCACGCCGACTCCGTAACCGTCGACTACCACAAGTCCTTCTTCCAGCCGGTGAGTTCGTCCGCCGTGCTGGTGCGGGACGGCGCGACGCTGAGCCACGCGACGTACCACGCGGAGTACCTCAACCCGCGCCGCATGGTGCAGGAGCGCATCCCCAACCAGGTCGACAAGTCCCTCCAGACGACGCGCCGCTTCGACGCCCTGAAGCTGTGGATGACGCTGCGCGTGATGGGCGCGGACGCGATCGGCGACCTCTTCGACGAGGTCTGCGCCCTCGCGGAGGAGGGCTGGAAGCTGCTCGCCGCCGACCCCCGCTATGACGTGGTCGTCGAGCCCCAGCTCTCGACGCTCGTCTTCCGCTACATCCCCGCGCCGATCTGCGACCCCTCCGCCATCGACCGGGCCAACCTCTACGCCCGCAAGGCCCTGTTCGCCTCCGGTGACGCCGTCGTGGCGGGCACCAAGGTGGGCGACCGCCAGTACCTGAAGTTCACCCTGCTCAACCCCGAGACCACGGCCGACGACATCTCGGCCGTCCTCGATCTGATCGCCGGCCACGCCGAGCAGTACCTGGGAGAGACCCTTGACCGCGCTTCCTGAAAACGCGCTTCCTGATCACCGAGAAACCCTGGACTTCATCGGCATCGGGCTCGGCCCCTTCAACCTCGGCCTCGCCTGTCTGACCGAGCCCGTCGACGAGCTGAACGGCCTGTTCCTGGAGTCCAAGCCGGACTTCGAGTGGCACTCGGGCATGTTCCTCGACGGCGCCCACCTCCAGACGCCGTTCATGTCCGACCTGGTCACCCTCGCGGACCCCACATCCCCCTACTCATTCCTCAACTACCTGAAGGAATCAGGGCGGTTGTACTCGTTCTACATCCGCGAGAACTTCTATCCGCTGCGCACCGAGTACAACGACTACTGCCGCTGGGCCGCCGCGAAACTCTCGTCGGTCCGCTTCAGCACGACGGTGAGCGAGGTGACGTACGAGGAGGAGAACGATCTCTACGTCGTCCGCACCGACACCGGCGACACCTTCCGCGCCCGCCACCTCGTCCTCGGCACCGGCACCCCGCCGCACATCCCCGAGCCCTGCGCGGACCTCGGCGGGGACTTCATCCACAACTCCCGCTATCTGCAGGCCAAGCAGGAGCTCCAGCGGAAGAAGTCGATCACGCTCGTCGGCAGCGGCCAGTCCGCCGCCGAGATCTACCAGGACCTCCTGAGCGAGATCGACGTACACGGCTACCAACTCAACTGGGTCACCCGCTCCCCGCGCTTCTTCCCGCTCGAGTACACGAAGCTGACGCTGGAGATGACCTCTCCGGAGTACGTCGACTACTTCCACGCGCTGCCCGAAGAGACCCGCTACCGCCTGCAGGACCAGCAGAAGACCCTCTTCAAGGGCATCGACGGCGACCTCATCAACGAGATCTTCGACCTGCTCTACCAGAAGAACATCGGCGGCCCGGTGCCGACGCGTCTGCTCACCAACTCCTCGGTGCAGAGCGCCCGTTACGAGAACGGCAGCTACACCCTCGGCCTGCGCCAGGAGGAGCAGGGCAGGGACTTCGAGCTGAGCTCGGAGGGCCTGATCCTCGCCACCGGCTATCAGTACGTCACTCCGGACTTCCTGAAGCCGGTGCGCGACCGGATCCGCTGGGACGGCCGAGGCCGCTACGAGGTCGCCCGCAACTACTCCATCGACACCACGGGGCGCGGCATATTCCTGCAGAACGGCGCCGTGCACGCCCACTCACTCACCAGCCCCGACCTGGGCATGGGCCCCTACCGCAACGCCTACATCATCGGCGAGCTGCTCGGCTGCGAGTACTACCCCGTCGAGAAGTCCATCGCCTTCCAGGAGTTCGCCGTATGAGCAGCCGTATGAGCGCCACCACAGGAGAGCTGACCCTCCGCCCCCTCGACCCCCTGAAGGACTCCGAGCTCCTGCACGCCTGGGTCACCCACCCCAAGGCCGCGTTCTGGATGATGCAGGACGCCACGCTCCCGGACGTCGAGCGCGAGTACATGGCGATCGGGGCCGCCGAACACCACGACGCGTTCCTCGGCCTGCACGACGGCGTGCCCGCGTTCCTGATGGAGCGGTACGACCCCGCGTACGTCGAACTCGTGGGTCTGTACGAGCCCCAACCCGGCGACGTGGGCATGCACTTCCTCACCGCACCGTCCGACGTCCGCGTCCCCGGCTTCACCCGTGCCGTGATCACCAAGGTGATGGCGACGCTCTTCGCCGACCCCGCAACCCGACGCGTCGTCGTCGAACCCGACGTACGCAACCAGGCGGTGCACGCCCTCAACGAAGCCGTCGGGTTCCGTCCCGCACACGTCATCCAGAAGCCGGAGAAGGAAGCCCTGCTGAGCTTCTGCACCCGCGAGCAGTTCGAAGAAGCAGTACGCGAAGAAGCAGTACGCGAAGCAGCAGTACGCGAAGCAGCAGTAAGCGAAAGGGATTTGGCGATATGACCCTGTCCGACGCCGTGGCGCACCTGACCCCCGAGCGCTGGGAGCAGGCCAACCGCCTCCTCATCCGCAAGGCCATCGCCGAGTTCTCCCACGAGCGGCTCTTCACCCCGGAACCGCTGGGCGACGCCACCTACGTCATCCGCAGCGACGACGCCCTGACCCGCTACCGGTTCAGCGCCCGCCGCCTGCGGCTCGACCACTGGCACATCGACGCCGACTCGATCACCCGTCACCGCGACGGCGCCGAACTCCCCCTGGACGCCCTGGAGTTCTTCGTCGAGCTGCGCACGGCCCTCGGCCTGAGCGACGAGATCCTGCCGGTCTACCTGGAGGAGATCTCCTCCACCCTCTCCGGCACCTGCTACAAACTGACCAAGCCCGCGATCCCGGCCGCCGAGCTCTCCCGCTCCGGCTTCCAGGAGATCGAGACGGGCATGACCGAGGGCCACCCCTGCTTCGTCGCCAACAACGGGCGGCTCGGCTTCGGCGTGCACGAGTACCTCTCGTACGCTCCCGAGACCGCGAGCCCCGTGCGTCTGGTGTGGCTGGCGGCGAGCAGGGAGCGGGCGGCCTTCACGGCGGGCGCGGGCCTGGAGTACGAGTCGTTCCTGCGGGCCGAGCTGGGCCAGGAGACCCTGGACCGCTTCGACCGGAAACTCCGCGACCAGGGCCTGGACCCCGACGACTACCTCCTCATCCCGGCCCACCCCTGGCAGTGGTGGAACAAGCTGTCGGTGACCTTCGCGGCCGAGGTCGCCCAGCGGCGCCTGGTGTGCCTGGGCGAGGGCGGCGACGAGTATCTGGCCCAGCAGTCGATCCGTACCTTCTTCAACGCCACCGAACCCGCCAAGCACTATGTGAAGACGGCGCTCTCCGTCATCAACATGGGCTTCATGCGCGGTCTTTCGGCGGCGTACATGGAGGCGACCCCGGCGATCAACGACTGGCTCGCGAACCTCATCGACACCGACGAGACCCTGAAGTCCACGGGCCTGACGATCATCCGTGAGCGCGCCGCCGTCGGCTATCGCCACCTGGAGTACGAGGCCGCGACCGACCGCTACTCCCCCTACCGCAAGATGCTCGCCGCCCTGTGGCGCGAGAGCCCCGTGCCGTCGCTGGCCGAGGGCGAGCAACTGGCCACCATGGCATCGCTGTTGCACACCGACCGGGACGGCGCGTCCTTCGCGGGAGCCCTCATCGAGCGCTCCGGGCTCACCCCTGCCGCGTGGCTGCGCGGCTATCTGCACGCCTACCTGACGCCGCTCCTGCACAGCTTCTACGCGTACGACCTCGTCTTCATGCCGCACGGCGAGAACGTGATCCTGGTCCTGAAGGACGGCGTCGTACAGCGGGCGATCTTCAAGGACATCGCCGAGGAGATCGCGGTCATGGACCCGGACGCGGTGCTTCCGCCGACGGTCGAGCGGCTGCGCGTCGAGGTCCCCGAGGGCCAGAAGCTCCTGTCGATCTTCACGGACGTCTTCGACTGCTTCTTCCGCTTCCTGTCGGCGAACCTCGTCACGGAGGGCCTCATCGACGAGGAGGGCTTCTGGGCGGCGGTCACCGAGTGCGTCACCACGTACCAGGAGGCCACGCCCCAACTGGCCGACAAATTCAAGCAGTACGACCTGTTCGCCCCGGAGTTCGCGCGGTCCTGCCTGAACCGGCTGCAGCTGCGGGACAACGAGCAGATGGTCGACCTCGCCGATCCGGCGGGCGCGCTGCAGCTGGTGGGGACGCTGAAGAACCCGATCGCGTAAGCGGTCGTCCCTCATGAGCCGAGTGGGGCTCCCAAGACGGTCCTTGGGAGCCCCACTCATATACGTACGCAGACGGCTACTTGGACGGCCAAGGCACCTGAGGCGACTTGTAGTAGTCCATGCCCATCGCGTCCCAGCGCGGGCCCTGTGCCGCGAGCCGCACCTTGTACTTGTCCCAGTCGTGGGTCGACGCGGGCGACCAGCCGAGCTCGGCGATGCCCGGAAGCCGCGGGAACGCCATGTACTCGATGTGCCGGGACTCCCAGATCGTCTCCGACCACAGCGGTGCCTCGACACCCTGGATCGAGTCCGCGGGCGCGCCCGTCAGATACGTCCCCGGGTCCCAGTCGTAGCTGCGCCGCACCTCGACATAGCCCGCCCAGGCCAGGCCCAGCGGGGTGTCCTTGTTGTACTTCATGTCCATGTAGGCGCGGTCGGCGGGCGAGAGGACCAGCTTGGTGCCGTTCTTCGCCGCGTTCGCGACCTGCTCGCGCTCGGCGGCACTGGTCGCGTCGTAGCCCCAGTACTGCGCGAGCGCGCCCTTCGCGGGTGTCGCGCCGGTCAGCTGATGCCAGCCGATCGCCGTCTTCCCGTACTTGGCGACCACGGGCTGCACCTTGTTCATGAACGCCACATAGTCCTCGTGGCTGGTGGAGTGCGCCTCGTCGCCGCCGATGTGGATGTACTTGCCGGGCGTCATGGCGGCGAGCTCGCGGATCACGTCGTCCACGAAGTCGTACGTCACGTCCTTCTTCACGCACAGCGAGCTGAAGCCGACCTCGGTGCCGGTGTAGAGCGGGGGCGCCACGCCGTTGCAGTTCAGCTCGGCGTACGAGGCGAGCGCGGCGTTCGTGTGGCCCGGCATGTCGATCTCGGGGATCACCTCGAGCTGACGCGCGGAGGCGTACGCGATGATCTCCTTGTACTGGGCCTTCGTGTAGTAGCCGCCCTTGCCGCCGCCGACCTGCGTGGAGCCGCCGTACTCGGCGAGCTTGGGCCAGGAGTCGATGGCGATGCGCCAGCCCTGGTCGTCGCTCAGGTGCAGATGCAGCTTGTTGACCTTGTAGAGCGACATCTGGTCGATGTAGCGCTTGACCTTGTCCACCGAGAAGAAGTGGCGTGAGACGTCGAGCATCGCGCCGCGGTATTCGTAGCGGGGCTTGTCCTCGATGGTGCCGCCGGCGATCAGCCAGGGTCCGGCCTGCTTCGTCTTCTTCTCGGCGGCCGCGGGAAGGTGCTGGCGCAGCGTCTGTACGCCGTAGAAGAGTCCGGCGGCCTTGCGGGCGGTGATGGTGACGGAACCGCTCTTGGACTCGAGGCGGTAGCCCTCGTCGCCCAGGGACTTGTCCTTGGAGGCGAGCCGAAGGCGGATGCCGTCGCGGCCCTCGTCGTCGGTGACGTTGAGCGCGTAGCCGGTGGAGGGGCGCAGGACGCCCGCCAGATAGCTGCCGATCTGCCGCGCGTCACGCGAGTCGTCGACCCGGATGCGGGTCTTGGAGTTGATCTCGTACGCCGATCCGCCGGGGACGGCCGACGCGGGCGCCGGGATCACCTGGCCGAGCGGGGTCGGGGCGGGGGTCGTGGCGGCCTCCTGACCGGACGGCACGGCGGCCACCGACGAGAGTCCGGCCGCGGCGACGAGCAGCAGCGAGCCGAACAGGCGGGTCGATCTGTGGTGCTCTCTCACAAGCGGGTCCCTTCGACGGGGCTACGTCACGGGTGGCGCCTCACTGTGGTGCATCGCAATCGAACGGTCACATGGGTACCTTGCGCCCCGTGACGGGTCAAGGGTGTAGACCACTTCTCCCGCCTGCCGATGGAAGAATCGTCGCATGGCGGAAATCATCCAGCGCGACGGGACCTGGACCTTCGACGGAGAGACGCTGCGCCTTGTGCCGGGCCACGACAAGAACGTGTCTCTGCTGCGCAAGACGCTGGGCGAACTGGCCGTGCCCCTGGCCGCGTTGGCGGGAATCGCCTTCGAACAGGGCAAGAAGTCGGGCCGGTTGAGATTGCGCCTGCGGGACGGCGCGGACCCGCTCCTCCAGGCCGCCGGCGGCAAGCTCGGGGACTCCGCGGACCCCTATCAGCTGACGGTGGAGCCGGACCGGTACGGGGTCGCGGAGTACGTCGTGGACGAGGTGCGCAACGCGCTGCTGCTCGACCAGGTGCCGTCCGCGCCCTGCGAGAGCTATCTGCTGACGGGGCCTTCCGTGCCGCTCTCGGTCTCCGCGGGGGACGGCACCGCGAGCTTCGACGGTGAGCACATCCGCCTGGAGTGGAACTGGAAGACGGAGGAGGCGAAGTCCGCGTCCGGTACGCGCTCGCTGGCGCTCGCCGATGTGGCCGCGGTGGAGTGGCAGCCCGCGGCCGGCCTGGAGAACGGATACCTCCGCTTCACCGTGCGGCACTCCCCCACCAAGGCCCCGCCGAAGTACGACCCGAACTCGGTCGAGCTGTGGGGCTTCAAGAAGGACCCGCTGATGGCGCTGGTCGCTGCCGCTGTGCAGGTGCGGTTGCCTCACCCGGCGGAGTCCTCAGAGGCGCCCCCCGCCCTGGCGGCGAAGCCCACGCCCGCGCCGCTTGCCGCGCCGGCGGAGGATGATCACGACGCGTTGCTTCGGCGGCTGCGGGAGCTCGGGGAGCTTCACCGGTCCGGGATACTCACCGATGAGGAGTTCACCGCCGCCAAGCAGGCCGTCCTGAAACGCCTCTAGCCCGCCGCTTCGCGGCGGATCTTCCCCGCCCACCCACTCGATTGCCCCGCATCGGGCCGGATTCCGCCACGACCCTGCCCGGAATCGGGCAGGATTGTTGCACCCGGAGGCCTATTCCTCCAGGATCAACGAATGCACGACGACCTGGTGGACCACCTGACCCGCAGCACCCCGCTCCAGCGGGGCGAAGCCCTGCGGGTCATCCAGGACGTGCTCGCCTACTTCGACGAGACGACCGAACAGTTCGTCCGTCGCCGCCACCGTGAACTGCAAGGTCAGGGCCTGCTGAACGCGGCGATCTTCGAGCAGATCTCGGCGGACCTCGAATACCGCGCGGTCGCGCCGCCCGAGCTCAGTCTCAGACAGCTGCGCCGCATGATCTACGGCTGAGAAACACCCAACCCTCTACGGCTAGGACACCCTCTATGTGCGGAATCGTCGGTTATATCGGCAAGCGTGACGTCGCCCCGCTCCTCCTCGAAGGCCTGCAGCGCCTGGAGTACCGCGGCTACGACTCCGCCGGCGTCGTCATCACGGGCCCCAAGGCCACCGGCCTGAAGATGGTCAAGGCGAAGGGCCGCGTCCGCGACCTGGAGGCCAAGGTCCCGGCCCGCTTCAAGGGCACGACCGGCATCGCCCACACCCGCTGGGCCACCCACGGCGCGCCGTCCGACGAGAACGCCCACCCGCACATGTCGGGCGACAACAAGGTCGCCGTCGTCCACAACGGCATCATCGACAACGCCTCCGAGCTGCGCGCCAAGCTCTCCGCCGACGGCGTCGAGTTCCTCTCCGAGACGGACACCGAGGTCCTCACCCACCTCATCGCCCGCGCCCAGGCGGACAAGCTGGAGGACAAGGTCCGCGAGGCCCTGCGCCACGTCGAGGGCACGTACGGCATCGCCGTCCTGCACGCCGACTTCAACGACCGCATCGTCGTCGCCCGCAACGGCTCCCCCGTCGTCCTCGGCATCGGCGAGAAGGAGATGTTCGTCGCCTCGGACGTCGCCGCGCTCGTCTCGCACACCCGCCAGGTCGTCACCCTCGACGACGGCGAGATGGCCACCCTCAAGGCCGACGACTACCGCACGTACACGACCGAGGGCTCGCGCACGACCGCCTCGCCGACCACCGTGGAGTGGGAGGCCGAGTCGTACGACATGGGCGGCCACGACACGTACATGCACAAGGAGATCTTCGAGCAGCCCGACGCGGTGGACCGTGTCCTGCGCGGCCGCATCGACGACCGCTTCTCCACCGTGCACCTCGGCGGCCTGAACCTCGACGCGCACGACGCCCGCAAGGTGCGCCGCGTCAAGATCCTGGGCTGCGGCACCTCGTACCACGCGGGCATGATCGGCGCCCAGATGATCGAGGAGCTTGCCCGCATCCCCGCCGACGCCGAGCCGGCGTCCGAGTTCCGCTACCGCAACCCGGTCGTGGACCCCGACACCCTCTACATCGCGGTCTCCCAGTCCGGCGAGACGTACGACGTCCTGGCCGCCGTCCAGGAGCTCAAGCGCAAGGGCGCCCGCGTCCTGGGCGTCGTGAACGTCGTCGGCTCGGCGATCGCCCGTGAGGCCGACGCGGGCGTGTACGTCCACGCGGGCCCGGAGGTCTGCGTCGTATCGACCAAGTGCTTCACCAACACCACCGTCGCGTTCGGCCTGCTCGCGCTGCACCTGGGCCGCATCCGTGACCTGTCGGTCTCCGACGGCAAGCGGATCATCGAGGGCCTGCGCAAGCTGCCCGGCCAGATCTCGGAGATCCTCAAGCGGGAGGACGAGATCAAGAAGATCGCGAAGGAGTACGCGGACGCCCGCTCGATGCTCTTCATCGGACGCGTACGCGGCTACCCCGTCGCCCGCGAGGCCTCCCTGAAGCTCAAGGAGGTCTCGTACATCCACGCCGAGGCCTACCCGGCCTCCGAGCTCAAGCACGGCCCGCTCGCTCTCATCGAGCCCGCGCTCCCCACGGTCGCGATCGTCCCGAACGACGACCTCCTGGAGAAGAACCGCGCCGCCCTGGAGGAGATCAAGGCCCGCAGCGGCAAGATCCTCGCGGTCGCGCACCAGGAGCAGGAGAAGGCCGACCAGACGATCGTCGTCCCGAAGAACGAGGACGAGCTGGACCCGATCCTGATGGGCATCCCGCTCCAACTGCTCGCCTACCACACGGCGTTGGCCCTGGGCAGGGACATCGACAAGCCGAGGAACCTGGCCAAGTCGGTGACGGTGGAGTAGGAGCACACCCGTCGGGGGGCGCCCCGTCAGGGGCGCGGGGAACTGCGCGACAAGCCCCCACGCCCCGCACCCGACAGCCAAACGGAACGGGCCCCACGCGTGCCACCAACGCAGGGGCCCGTCCCCAGAGGGCCAGGGGCGCCCATTCCCCCGACCCGCGCCTGCCTCAGCCAGTAGCCGTCACTCCCCGGCCGGCAGGCCGCCCGCGCCCCGGGAGAGCCGTGGGCCAGTCGGCAAGGGCTGCCGTCGCTCCGTACCAGGCGAGCAGGCCGCCGACCGCGGCGAACCAGCCGCCCGCCTTCGCGAGTCCCGCGCTGTCGCCGAACAGCGCCACGGCGATCAGCACGAGGGACACGAAGAGCAGTCCGTACGTCCCCCGCGCGAGCGCCGCGCCACCGGGTGCCCCCAGGGTCAGGCTGAGCGTGACGAGCGCGAAGAGCAGCAGGAAGAGGCCCGCGGCGTTGGCGGAGGCCTTGACGTCCGCCGTGCTGCCCCAGGTGAACCAGAGCGCGCCGAGCGCGGTGAAGGCCGTACCGGTGAACGCGTCACTGTCGCGGAACGCGAACAGGCCGGCGACGAACAGCGCGACGCCGCCGACGAACGTCGCGAGGACGGCGGCGTCCGTCGCCGTCACTCCGTCGATCACTTCGGTGTGACCGATTCCGAAGGCCAACAGCGTGAGTCCCAGGGCGAGATGGCCGAGAGTCGAAGTGATGCTTCCCGCAGAGACGTCTTTGTCCACGGCGGGCTCCCTTCAGGTGCGGTGTGCAGTTGTTGTGCCCCCTGTACGTACCCTTCACAAGGGCACAAACCACCTCTACGCACGAGTAGATTTATCTACACCGCAAGGAAGTTGACGCCGCGGCACCCGCATCTCACCTGGGACGACGGGACGTTACGGAATGACAACGACGGGCCGTTGCGCGCGGCGCGCGAGCCGGCCCGCGACCGAACCGAAGATGCGCCCCACGATCCCGTGCGTCGATCCGACGACGATGGCGTCCGCGGAGTACTCGCGGCCCACCTCTTCGAGTTCGTGACAGATGTCGCCGCCCCGCTCGACGAGGATCCAGGGCACTTCGGCCAGATAGTCCGCACAGGCCAGCTCGAGACCGAGCACTTCCGTGCGGTGGTCCGGCACATCGACGAAGACCGGCGGCTCGCAGCCCGCCCACACCGTGGTGGGCAGCCGGTTGGCGACGTGCACGATGATCAGGCCGGAGCCGGAGCGATGGGCCATCCCGATCGCGTACGAGAGCGCTCGCTCACTGGAGGTCGAGCCGTCGAAACCGACGACGACCCCGTGCCGGAAGGCCGGATCGCAGGAGTGACGTGGTTCTTCCGCCGCCTGGGGGGTCGCTGTCGGATCGGCGACCTGCCGCTTGCGGTCCGCGGGTTCGGAAAATTCGTGACCGGCCATGGGTGTCTCGGCGAAGGAGTCCTCTGTGGGAGGGTCGGCTTTTTTCGGGTCGTACGACGCAGTATGGAACAAGACGGAACAAGATCGGGCAGGGACGGGTAGAGAGCTGCGAAAGCACCGGAGCTGTGTCCGGGAATCATCTTCCCAACCCCATACCCCCAAGGGTACGGCGACACTCCTCTCCTGCCCAGGTCCTGTCCACGGATGGGGACAGGACCTGCGGGAGCCTCACGGCGTTCACCGGAGCATGCATGAGCAGCGCCCGTATGGCAATGGTTGCTGCCTCGTACAGGCGGTTTGGGCACCTACCCGCGTGGCCCCGCTTTCACGCCAGTGACCGGCCGCGCGGCCACGCGTTGAACCTCTGAACACCACCGCCACAGGGAGCACGCCGTGCCACGACCGCCGACCGCGTCCCCACTCGCCGCACAGAGCCGCCGCCGCACATCCGAGGGGGCGCGCGAGCGCCGACGGGCCGGCGTGCCGGCGCCGCGCGACGAGGAGACGCCGGTCGCCCCGGCGCAGGAATCGGCGAGCGATGTCGTCCGCTGGGCCGCGTTCAGCTGCGTCCTGGTGCCCGTCGTCCTTGTCGGGTACGGGACGTCGCTGGCCGGGGCCGCCGGGTCGGCCGTCGGACTCGCCGCCGTGACGGGGGTCTGCCGGGTGCTCCTGCGGCAGTCCGAGCGAGGGGCGGCGCGGCTGATCGCCGAGCAGGGATGTGCCCACCGGGGGCGGCACGGGCGGACGGGTGCGGGGGCGCACAGGGGCGGTCGGCATGCTGGTGGGTCCACGCCGGGGGACTGACCGATTCGCGCACACACACCCGTTGCTTTTCAGCCAACTTCCGGTGGGCGCACATTCCTTGGCCGAACGGGTACTCAACCCCGGTCCCACCAGGGCTGAAAGGTGTGAAAAAGGCTCTGGCACCCTACGGGGACCGGCCACGGAGCGGAGGCGCACTTCCCTGCAACGCCCGTGAGTGCAACGCTTCGTGATCGAATGCTTCACGCCAAGTTGCCATGTCGACATAGTGCCGGGTCCTTAACTGGTCACCCCGGCACCACGGGACGCAGTAGATTCGATCATGACTGTATTACGGCGGGGGACTGGTGGAGGACCGAGGGGAAACGTGCAGGAGCGACAGGTCCGACAAGAGCGCCGAGAACACAGAACACGCAGAGCGCGCCAGGAACAGGGAGCCGCGACGACCGAGGGGGGCTTAGCGCCATGAGCCACGACTCCACTGCCGTGCAAGAGGCCGCGGCTCGGAAACTCTCCGGGCGGCGACGCCGGGAGATCGTCGCGGTGCTGCTGTTCAGCGGGGGCCCCATCTTCGAGAGCTCGATACCGCTCTCCGTGTTCGGCATCGACCGGCAGGACGCCGGGGTCCCCCGGTATCGGCTGCTGGTCTGCGCCGGCGAAGAGGGACCGCTGCGTACGACCGGCGGTCTCGAACTCACCGCACCGCATGGCCTGGAAGCGATCGGGCGGGCCGGCACCGTCGTCGTACCGGCCTGGCGGTCGATCACATCGCCGCCGCCGCCGGAGGCGCTCGACGCGCTCCGGCGCGCGCACGAAGAGGGCGCGCGCATCGTGGGTCTGTGCACCGGTGCGTTCGTGCTCGCCGCGGCAGGGCTGCTCGACGGCCGTCCGGCGACCACACACTGGATGTACGCGCCGACGCTGGCCAAGCGATATCCGTCCGTCCATGTGGACCCGCGCGAGCTGTTCGTCGACGACGGCGACGTACTCACCAGCGCCGGGACCGCGGCCGGGATCGATCTGTGCCTGCACATCGTGCGCACGGACCACGGCAACGAGGCGGCGGGCGCGCTCGCCCGCAGGCTCGTCGTGCCACCGCGCAGGGCGGGCGGACAGGAGCGTTACCTCGACCGGTCACTGCCCGAGGAGATCGGCGCGGATCCGCTGGCCGAGGTCGTCGCCTGGGCGCTGGAGCATTTACACGAACAGTTCGACGTGGAGACCCTGGCCGCGCGCGCGTACATGAGCAGGCGCACCTTCGACCGCAGGTTCCGCTCGCTCACCGGGAGCGCCCCCCTGCAGTGGCTGATCACCCAGCGCGTACTGCAGGCGCAGCGGCTGCTCGAGACCTCCGACTACTCCGTCGACGAGGTCGCGGGCCGCTGCGGCTTCCGCTCGCCGGTGGCGCTGCGGGGTCACTTCCGCCGCCAGCTGGGCTCGTCGCCCGCCGCCTACCGGGCCGCCTACCGCGCCCGCAGGCCGCAGGGCGAGCGATCCCTGGAGGCCGCCGCGGCAGCGGCGAGCGCGCAGGCGATGCCCGCCGCTGCCTCCGAGGGCGGTCCCGTACCGCTGCAGACGCGTCGTACGGCGGCTGCGAGTGCCCTGGGACCGACGGCCTCGCTGTCGGCGGATCCGGGAAAGCCGAGCTCAGATGTGTACGCGCCAGGCCGTCCGCCTCTGCCCGGGCAGAGGAGTGCGCCGTAGGGTAAGACGCATGAACGATCGCATGGTGTGGATCGACTGCGAGATGACCGGGCTCTCGCTGACGGATGACGCACTTATCGAGGTGGCTGCACTGGTCACCGACTCGGAACTGAACGTGCTCGGCGAAGGTGTGGACATCGTGATCCGCCCGCCGGACGCGGCGCTGGAGACCATGCCCGAGGTGGTGCGCAAAATGCACACCGCCTCGGGGCTCCTCGACGAGCTGGCCGGCGGCACCACGCTGGCCGACGCCGAGGAGCAGGTCCTGGCGTACGTACGTGAGCACGTCAAGGAGCCGCGCAAGGCTCCGCTCTGCGGGAACTCGGTCGGCACCGACCGCGGCTTCCTTCTCCGCGACATGCAGACACTGGAGGAGTTCCTCCACTACCGCATCGTCGACGTCTCCTCGATCAAGGAGCTCGCCAGGCGCTGGTACCCCCGGGCGTACTTCAACAGCCCGGACAAGAACGGCAACCACCGGGCGCTCGCCGACATCCGCGAGTCCATCGCCGAGCTGCGCTACTACCGCGAGGCGATCTTCGTGCCCCAGCCCGGCCCGGACTCGGACACCGCGAAGACGATCGCGGCCAAGCACGTCGTGCCCGCGGAGTAACCTCCGCGGAAGCCCTGTGTACAGGGTCCGCAAAACGTGTGCGCGAGCACCCCTTCGGACCCTGTACACTTTTTCTCGGCCGGTCAGAAGAACGACAAAAGACCGGACATGGTGGGTGTAGCTCAGTTGGTAGAGCACCTGGTTGTGGTCCAGGTGGCCGCGGGTTCAAGTCCCGTCACTCACCCTGAATGAAGAAGGCCCGATCCGCGAAAGCGGGTCGGGCCTTCTTCATGCCGCCTGACTCATCCCGAGCCGCAGGGTGACGCCTTCACGTGATCTTCGTTGACAGCCCATGAAGAAGATCACCGCGCTCGCCGTCCTGAGCATCGCCACCCTGGCCCTTGCCTCTCCCGCCCACGCCGACAACGACGACAACTTCGGCGGCGGCATGAACGCCGCGAACAACTGGAACTTCACCGCCGCCGCCGTCTGCCTTCAGGAAGTGGCCGTAGTGCCGGCCCTGGGCGACTGGGTGGGCGACCACGCCAACAACTGCTCCGACGGCAACGTCATCGACCACGCGGGGAGGGCCTTGCCGCCCCTCCGCTGAACACCCCTCCATCTGCCCCGCACCCGATCAGGCGCGGGGCTTCGTCACTTCGGAGCGGCCGCCTAGTCGCCGTCGCCGCCGGACGACGACCGGCTCGAACTCCCGCTCTTCCCGGCGCTGCTCAGCAGCTCGCCCACGCCCCGCGTCAGCCACGCCACCACGCGGACCCAGCGGGGGCCGCCGCGCTCCGCCCACACCACACACACGCATCCGCCGACGGCCAGCGCCAGGACTCCGAGCAACACCACAATGGCCATGGTCCCCATCCCCGTATTCGTCATCCCCGTATTCGTACAAGTCCTGGTGATCTTCTCAGGCGGGGAGGGGCAGGCCCAGAGCCCTCAGGACGAGGCTCGCGGCACCAGTTCCGTGGGCAGGATGATCTGCGGGCGGTCCAGGCGG
>NZ_SRIC01000117.1 GCF_004684775.1 Streptomyces sp. MZ04 | reverse complement strand
CGCCTAATCTGCCGGTTCCCGCCCCGCTCCCCCGCCCACCGCGCCACACTGCCCTCATGGCGGTCCGCTTCGGGGTTCAGGCTGACACGGAGCGGGAGTGCAGCAGGCGCTAGAACTCCTGTGCGCCAGCCTCGGGTTGGAGCCCGCCCTGTACCCGCGGCAGGTCACCGACGACAGGTGGATGGCCCGCGCGATCCCACCTATGACGAAGGCCCCGGTCGACGACCGGGGCCCGTCGTGAGCAGGTAGGTCAGGCGGCGACCGTGTTGGCCTTCTCTCGGATGTCCCAGACGAGGCCGAGGTCGTCGACTTCGAGGACGGTGCCGCAGTCGCCGCGCGTGTATTCCTTGTGGCCGCCGTCGGTGACCTTTCCGGTCATCTCGTCGTCGCAGCAGTCGGGTGCGAGATCGTGGCCGACCTCGTCGGCGAGCGAAAGTTCCATGTAGCCGCAGATGGTCGGGGTCATGCGCACGGGCCTTCTCCTATCGCCAGGCGGGGCCGTCGTATTCGACGGCGAAGATTTGAGCGTCGGGGTGTTCGGACTGCGTGCGGAGTACGTCGGTGACGACACAGTCGAGGCTGTTCGTCGAGTTGATGCTGAGGAGGGTGCCGGTTCGGCGGTCGTACAGCCGGTAGTTGATGTTGGTGTGGGTGACGTTGCGCTCCGGCAGCGGCTTTCCATTCCAGATGTCTGGCATCACGACACCTCCGGCTCCTGCTGGACCCGGTGCTCCTCTGCGCGCAGGAATGCGTCCCGTTCTCGGGCGATGGCGGACAGCGTGAGGCGGATGACGAGCATGCCTCCGGCGACGACCATGGCGAAGCAGATGACGGCGATGACGATCTGGCTGACGTGGAAGTGTTCGAGAACTGCGGCGCTGCATCCCGCCAAGGCTGCGAGTCCGACACAGCCGAGGATGTCGCGCCAACTGAGTTTGCACATGACGACGCCTCCTCAGGCCGCGACGGCGTTGCCGTCGGCTGCCGGAACGTGCTGGAAGACGGTCGCCTCGACGGCGTCGGCGCCCGCCCAACTCGCCTTGCGCGCCTCGACGAGCAGGTAGACGGCCCGCTCCTTCAGGGCTGCGGGGCCAGCTGTGCTGGTGGTCATGGGGGTTCTCCTTCAGTCGTTTCGGCTGGTGCGGTTTGCGTTGCGGGTGGTGGGCCGCTGGTGGGGCTGGCAGGTGTGGTTGCGGGCGATGCCGTCCGCGCGGGCGTCGCTGTTTGCGGTCTGCCTGAACCCGCAGCCGCATTCGACGACTGTGCTCAACGCACGACGAATGGTTCGGATCATGCGGTCCTCCTTCAGGGTTGGTTGTTGACGTTGGTGACGCTGGTTCGTCCGAGCCATTTCTGCTGGACGTGGTTGTGGGTTTCGTTGTGGACGTGATTGACGACGCGTCCGCCTGCCCTGGCGAGAAGCCACAGGGCGAGCATGGCGACGACTGCGGTGGTGGTGCCGATGGTCGCGATCCCGGCAGCGGCCTGGCCGATACCCCAGCCGATCCCCGCCCCGGCCGATCCGGCGCCGATGCCTGCCCCGGCCATGCGCTGGGCGAGCGGGTCGAACAGCGGCTGCGGGGTGAGATCGCGGGGCGGGGGCGCCTGCATGGGTACGGGCGCCTGCGACTTCCGCATGGGGACCATCTCGCCGTAGGCGTTCGGTACGTACACGACGGGGTCGTGCTCGCCATACAGTTCGATCTCAAGCGGCTGGACGACGTGCCGCCGCTGCCCGGCGGGGGCGGCGTAGCGCTGGTACCGCTCAGGCGGCGGACTGTTCATCGGGGCTCGTTCTCCTTTCGGTTGAGGGCTGGGTCAGTTCCATGGAGCGGCGGCGCGCTGGCCGCCAATCCATGCGTTGAGGCGCGTTTCATCGACCAGCGCGATGCCGACGTGGTCGGCGAACTGGCGGGCGGCGGCAGTGAATCGGCTGGTGGTGACGATGGAGGCGTGCGTGCAGCCGTGCGCGTCTCGGTAGGTGCCGTTGACCATCTGCACGTGCTCGTTGCCGACGTTGTTGCCGTGCTTGTACCGCTTGGCCTGGATGAGGCCGCGGCGGCCGCGGGGGTCGACGTACAGGACGTCTGCGGCGTGATCGTTGGCGCCGCCGACCACCCGGACGCTGCGGCATCCGTCGCGGCGGCACAGGTCGGCGATGAAGTGCTCGAACTCGGCGGGCCCCAGCCGCTGCAGGTTCGCGGCCATCCGCTGGCGCCGGGCCCCTGTCGTCCGGCGCCGCACCTTCACCCCGATGACTATGGCGATGGCGCCCAGGGCGAGCATCCCGATGGCGAGGAGAAGGTTGTCGAGCGCCCAGCGGAACCCGGTCAGGGCGAGCACGGCAAGAGCGATAGCTGCCCATCCGTTGATGCTGCGCTTGCGTATGGTCATGGCGGTCGGCGGTCCTTCAGTCCGTTGGGATGGGGTTTGAGGCGAGGCGGTAGGCGCCGCGGCGCCCGGCGAATTCGATCTTCTTGTCGTCGTTCTGGAGCTCGCCGACGGCGGTGTTGACGAGCAGCGGGTTCGCGCCCTTGATCCGCGCGCGGATCGTGCGGATCTCCCAGTCCTGGCCGTCGGCCAGCAGCTCGAGGACCAGGTGCTTGATGACGTGGACGGGCAGATCGTCGCCGTCCTCGTCTTCGTCCTCGCCGATGAGGGCCTGGGCTTCGGCTACCTCGTCGGCGGTGAAATCTCCGTGGCCGATGTTCTTGGGGTTCGCGCCGGAGAGGAGCAGCTCGGCGTACTCCAGGGCCTTGGCGTAGGCCTCTTTGAAGACGCGGTCTTCTTCGGGGGTGAGGACGGGGATAGGCGCCGACTCGTAGAGGGCGATGATCCCCGGATACGTCTTGTTCTCCTTGCGGGCGTTCCAGGTGCGGGCGGTGAAGAGGACCCCGTCCTGGATGTAGTTGGCCAGACCGGCAGTGAGCGGCCCCTTCTTGAGGTCCTTGCCGTGGAAAGCGGCGTCGATGTCGCTGCTGCTACCGACGCTGAAGTGCCGGGAAATGGGCTCGACGGTGACGCCGGGCGGCAGGACCCCGTCGGTGGCCATGTGCTGCGTGGTCGAGGAGTTGGTGCGGCCCAGCCAGACCAGGCCGTTCTTCGCGTTGGCGCGGATGCGGTCCTTGTCGCCGAGGTCTTCCAGGTGGATGGACTGGGCGGCGAAGCGGATGCCTTTGAGGAGCTTGCGGCCGGTGGACTGCTCGTCGCCGACCATGCCGGTGACCCACTTGCGGAAGTGCCGTGGGACGTCGGCGTCCTCGGCGAGGATCCGGTTGAGTTCGTCGAGGGTGACGTTGACCAGCGGCCACGGGTCGTTGATCTCGGCTGAGCTCCAGCCGTTCGCTGCGGAGACTTCCTCGCGGTACTTCGCCAGGGCGTTGGATCCTGCCAGGGTCGCCCCGGTTGCGGCGATGCCCTTGCCGAAGTGGTAAACGCGCCCGTCGGCCTCGGGGAGGCTCATGCCGTTCTGGGCATCGGCGACGATTGACACGACGCCGGAGATCCGTTCGGCGGCCAGGATGTAGTTGAGGGTGACGGACTTACCTGCGCCCGGCGCTCCGGCGAAGAGGTCGGTAACGGCCCCCATCACGGGGTCGTAGAGGGCCATGCGGGCGGGCCGGCCGTCGTGGCGCACGCCGATCTGAATGGTGCCGTCGTCGGCCATGGTGAGGTCTGCGACGGTCGCTTCCCGCAGATGCATCAGCGGGTGCGTCTTGTACAGGGAGATGATGCCGTCGCCGAGGCCGTCGGTCTCGACCGTGACCAGGGTCAGGTCCTTGTACTTGAAGGCACGGGCGAGCTTCTTCTGGTCGAGGTTGATGATCTGGTTTTCGGGGGCGGTGACGCGCAGCGCGATCCGGTTCGGCTCGAGCCGGTAGTCGTCGAGGATCATGCCGGGGGCGGCGCCGTTCGGGCCGGCGACCCTGGCATTCCAGATGCGGTGGATCGGATCAGCAGACTGCGCGCTGGAGCCGAGGGTGGGACGGGCCAGCAGGTGCTTGCGGCCTGGCCCCGAGCCATCCATGGGCTGCAGCCACACCGTGCCGACGGGCAGGTCGAACACCGCAGCCAGGGCGGTCTCGTTGAGATCGGGGACGGCCTCGCCCTGCTCGGCGACAACGGTGCCCCAGAAGTCCTGCAGCAGCTGCCCCTGCTGATCCGTGTACTGGTGCACGCCGACGAGCCGGGTCGTGCCGGTCGCTTTGGCGTTCTCCCACTGCCGGGCCCGGTAGGCGAGGTAGTCGCCCGGCGCCGCCTCGATCGCCGGAGCCGACTGGGCCGCCACAAGGGGCAGTTCGCCGAGCCGGGCGGCGTTCGTGAACGGCGTGGTGGCCACCATAAGCGCGCCCCATGCGGGCGCCAGTGCCCACTCCCACCACGGGGCACCGGAATGCAGGACGTTGGTCAGATAGGCGGCAGCCGCCGTGAGGGGCGGCACCGCGATGTGGGCTGCGCGAGTCAATCCTTCGTCGATCAGCAGTGCGCCGCACTGGCGCCACAGCCACCGTGCGGTGGAGATACCCAGTGCGGCGGCGCCGAGGTGGGCCAGCCACAGGTCAGGAGTCTGCGAGGCATACCCCAGGCCCGCGGCGGTAACGACGTGGACGAGGCGCTCGCCGCGCTTGCGGCGTCGGATACTGCGGGCGGCGAGCAGGCGCGGCTCGGCCTGCACTGCGGGCTGTTGCTGGGTGACGGCCATGGCCTGCTCCTCCTCTGCGCGGAGTGGGTGGGGTCAGGGGACGCGGTTGAATCCGGGAGTCGGCTGCTGGTAGGGGGAGGCATGGACGCTCTCGTAGATGCCTCGGTACTCGCGGTCGTGGGCGTCGACGACGCCGCGTGCGCGGGCCTCCATCGTGTCGGCGGCGGCCGTGACGCCATCGGCGCACTCTGCGACGCCCACGAAGTAGGTGCCGACCTCGTGGTAGCGGGCGACGAACCTGCCGTCGACGCCCGCCTGGCCGCACATTTCGGCGACGCGGTGAGCGAAGGCTGCGTCCCGGTGCATGCGCGCCTTCAGCAGGTGCATGCGCTCCTTGAGGAGGACTGCCGCCACGGCCAAGGCCATGACCCTGGCGCCGGTGGTGACGAAGTTGAGGACCCCGCCGATCGCCTCGCGCCAGCCCATGCGGGGCGTCGGGGCATTGTCCGGCGCGGTGGCGGCGACTTCGGAGCCGGTCTGGACGGAGGTGGGCTCGATGACGGTGCTGTCGCTCATGGTCGGTTCCCTCAGGTCTCGTTGTGGGCGGGCGCGGACGGCGTGGTGAGGCCGGCGTCGGCGGTCGCCTGGGTGATGGGCCGGTAGGCGTCTTCCATCTCGTTGGCAGCGCCTTCAGCCTCTTCCGCGGCGGCGAAGGACTTGCTCTCCATCTCGTCGGACATCCGCGCCAGGACCTCCATGGACTCACCGAGGGAGGCCATGGCGCTGGTGAACAGGACTCCGACGAGGTTGTTCTGGGTGGCGAGGTGCTCGGCGAAGGCGCGCAGCGTGTCGCGGAGTTTGCGAGCCCGCTGTGACAGCAGCTGGCTCTGCTGGTGGGTTTTGAGGCCGTCGTTCTTGAGCTTGATGCCGCCGTCGACGGCGTCGTCGAGGGTGATCTCCGTGGCGTGCTGCGGGTCCATCCGCCGTCCGCCGTAGGCGCCGACCGGTCCTGGGTGCATGCTGGGCTCCTTGCTGGTGCGCGCTTGTGCGGGGGCAGGCGGCATGGGAATGGGTCCACTCGTGCCAGGTCGCTGTGTATGCGGCTCGGGTGCGGGCGGCAGCAGGGGCGGTCCCTCGGCGGGCAGCGCCTGTTGTTCATGCCCGGAGTCGTCCGACTCCCAGGTCTTGGCCTGCGCGCCGACGTGGTCCTCGCGCCAGACCTTGAAGTCGCTGGGTTCGGACTGCGAAACGTTCTCGTAGGGGCCGCGCCTGCTCTGTGACCCGGTTCCGGGCCGGGAGCCTCCGCCGCCAGCCTGGCCGGTCCCTGCGCCGGGGCTGGCGGTGCCGCCGAAGCAGCCGTCGTTCATCCACCCGCGCCCCTTGGCCCGCCCGGAGTTGCGAACACGGTCGCGGGCCGCGCTCCACCGGCTCTTGCGGCCGGGACCGGTGGTGTCGGTCTTCGGCTGCTCGCGCCGGGGCTGCTCCTGCTTGGCCTGCTTCTTCTGCCGCTTCTTGTCGTTCTTCCACAGCGGCGGCACCCCCAGGTCGCCACCGCGCTTGTTCCAGCGGTCGTTCGCGGCGTCCTTGGTGTCGTTCTTGAACGCGTCCCACAACTTCGTCCGGCCCGGCGTACCCGTGCCGTTCTTGGCGTTCCTGTCGACCGGCTTCTTCTTGGTGAGGTTGACCTTCCCGGGGTCGGGTGTCTTCTTTGCGTCCTTTTTCAGGTCGTGCTTCTTCTTGCTGTCAGGCCCGGCCTTGTGGTCGTCGCGCTTCCACGCGGCGGGCTTGTCCAGGTTCTTGCGCCGCTTGTCGAGCCTCCGGTCGGCGGCCCTCTGTGCGGTGTCCTTCAGCGCCCGCGGCAGCCGGGTACGGTCCGTCTTCTTCGTACTGGGCTGCTGCTTGAGGTCGCGTCCGCCCTTGCCCTTCTCGTCCTTGCCCTGCCCGGTCTTCTTCTTCAGGTCCGTGCCGGCGCCCTGCGAGCCCCGCATCGGGGACTTCTGTCGTCCCGGCTTGTCGACCCGCTTGGAATCCCCGGACTTCTTGCCTCCGTTCGGGCCCTTCCCTGCACTGTCCTGCTTGCTGCCGCGCCCGCCGCCTAGCTCCGGCTTCTTCGCCCCGCCGCCTGCGCCTTTGTCGGCTCCTGCACCGCGGCCCTTGCCGCTCTGCGGCCCGGTCCCAGCGCCCGCCTTGCTCCCGCGGCCCGACCCGGTGCCCGCGCTCTTGTTGCCTGTTCCGGCTCCGCCTGACGCACCCTTCCCCCCGCCGACAGCCTTCCGGCCGAACTCCTGGCTGGAGGGGATCCCGCGGGGCGCTTTCCCGTTGTCCTTGGCGCGCTGCTCGGCAGCCTTATCGCCGATGCCCCGCATCGCCAGACTGTGTTTGTCGCGCGCCTGCTTCTGGTCCAAGGCGTTCTTGGCGGCTGCCTCCCATGCGGCGTGCTGCGCCTGCTCCCTGGCCAGCTGGTTCTTGATCCGGGCCGCCCGCAATGGGGCAAGTTCCAGGTCGCGTTGCATGCGCCGCTGACGCTGGTCCTCCAGCACCGTCACTGTGCCGCGCAGAGCCGCCACCGCGACGGCAAGGACCGCCGCCATCGACAGCGCACCGAGGCGGGCACCGGTGTCGTCGGGTGCGCCGGCCCGGAACGTGGTCGGTGTTTGGCCGCCCTGGCGTACCGCGGGCGGGTTCGCAACCGCGGCGGCGATCTGCAGTGGGCTTCGACGGCCGGTACCGCCCGCGGCGGGAGGCTGCGTCGGCGGGGGCGGTACCTGACCGCCCCCGCCGGAGGGCCTGGAAAACCCGATCCGCGGAAAGTTGATGATGTTGTCGTCGGTCACGGCGCCTCCTCTCGAGGTTGACAGGCTGTAACCGGATCGGGGACCCTCGCGCGTGCGCGTTGCGCATGCGCGTCGGGGCCGCCGGATGCGCGCTCTCGCAGGACGAAGGCGCCCGTCATGGCGACTGTGTGTGACGTTGGTAGAAGTCGTGGCAGTGCGCGGCGTAGGCCTCCGCAAGGCTCGGATCACCCTTCTCCAGAGCGTCCTTGGCGAGCTTGCGGCAGACGTTCGTCCAGAACGTGATCAGATGCATCGGCCCCTTCTCGGCCGCTCGCGCCTGCTCCGCGTTGTAGTGATCGGCCTGGTTCGACAGCGTCCTGGCCTGCCCCCGGTTCACATCGCCTCCGGAAACTCAACCTGCGGAAACTGGTCGGTGATCTCGCCCAGCGGTCCCCCGGCGGCCGGCGGCATCGCATACGGCGTCGGATTCAGCAGCTGGGCCTGCTGCGGAGCAGGCGGCGCGGCGGGCGTGGTCACCTGCTGCGGATCCGTGTTGAAGCCGTGTGCCGACTCCGCCAGCGCCCGCGCGACCTGTAGTTTTGCCAGGCCGCGGAGCCTGGCACGCTGCTCATCACGCCGCGCCTTGATTTCCTGCTGCCGTGTACGACGGGCGGGCAGCTCGACCACCTCACGGTTGAAGACCGCATTGGCCGCCTCGACTTCCGCCGCAGCCTTCCTGACCTGCTGAGATGCCTTACGCAGCCGCTTTGCAACCTTCTTGGCGCGGCGTTTGGCCGCCCCCGGCCTGTCGCCCTCGAACACGGTCTGCGCGAGCCGCGCCTCGATGACCTGCGTCAGCGTCTCCACGCCTGCCACGTCGCTGGCCCACTGGTCGCGCTGACCGTCGGTGTACTCCCGCATCCCGTCCTGCGTCATCAGCCGGTCGATGTCCATCAGACTTTCCCTATCGGTAGAAACAGCAGGTCAGGAGGCGTTCTCGTCGCCCGAGACCTGGGCGTTGAACACGTGACGCTCAGCGCCGAGACGATCCAGGACGGTCGTGTCGAGGACCAGCGAGAGACGAACCTCGGTCGTCGACTGAGCGTTCAACCGGGTGGCCGGATCGCCGGGGTAGGCGACCTTCATCGCGGAGTCGATCCGGCCCTGCGCCGCCCGCAGCAGACTCAGGGCTTCCTCGGCAGTCGTGGCCGTCCAGGTGACGGGCTGGGTCATACGGTTCTCCTTCGGTCAGGTTCCGGTGAGCGGGGTGACGTTCTCGGAGCCGAGCGCTGCAAGGCGTGACTCCTTCTGTTCGATCTCGCCGCGGAGCTTGTTGGCGTACTGACGGGAGTCGAACTCGGAGCCGATCCGCTTCAACTCGTCGACGAGTTCGCCTTCGAGGGGCCGTCGGCCGAGGGTGTCGTAGAGCGCCCTGAGGGCGGCCTTCGCTTCGGCTCGCGTGGCGCCACCGGGGCGCCTCTTGCCGCCCTTCTTCGAGGCGCCACCGGGGCGCTCCGTGGCGGATGGCTTCGGCGCCTCCGTGGCGTTGTTCGTGGCGGGATCAGGGGCGCCATCATGGCGTCCGGTGGCGGCGCCCTGTGGCGCCTTCATGGCGGGTGCGGTCTGCTTGCCGTGGCGCTTTTCAGGGCGCCCCATAGCGGGTGCCGTGGCGCCGGTCTGTGCACGTCGCAGGGCGTCCTCGAAGGGCACTCCCGTGTCGTACAGATCGAGCGGCCTGAGCTCCGCCTCGGTGGCCTGCTGACGCCAGCCCGAGCCCTTCCGGTTGTGGGCACGGCGAATCTTGTACTTGGACTGCAGGGAGCGGATGTACACGAGGCGCTCGCCCTCGTCCGCGATCGCCACGTTCAGGTCGCGGACCGTCCACACCTGCTGGCGCCGCCACAGCCGCCACGTCGACCGGAACGCCAGAGCCCACCGGATCAGCTTCGGAGTCTGCGTGTGCTCCTTCGCCTCGATGTCCGCGATGCGCCCGATGGCATGCCGGGCCGCCTCGACTACGATCACGAACAGCACGGGCATCGCCATGTGTAGACCCACGCCCAGCGGATCGGGCCACGATGCTGCGGCGTTGAACCAGACCGTGGCGCCGGTGAGGATCCAGGCCGCATGCCGCAGCATCGGCATCGACATCCGCAGCCACGTCAGGAGCAGGTCCAGCGCGAGCAGTACGCCGATGCCGGCGTCGATGCCGATCGGGAGGACGCCGGCGAAGCCACCGAAGCCTTTCTCTTCCGCGAGGTCACGGACTGCACCGTAGGAGCCGGTGAATCCGATCGCGGCGATGGCGGCGGCACCGACGATGATCAGGCCGATCAGGAAGCGGTGGATGGCCGTGAGTTGCACGGCGCCCGGCTTCGGACCGCGCCGCTCGTTGCGTGCACGGCGAGCTTCGACCTTCAGCTCCCTGCGGTGGATCTTCTTGGCGGTGCGCGTGGAAGCATCGGCCAGCCTCTGTTCGGCAGCGGCGCGCAGCTCGGTTGCCTTCGCTTTGAACTGCTCACCGTCCTCCCTGAGCTGCCGGGCGGCCACGATGTCGGCGGTGGCCTGCTCTTGCAGCTCCCGCGCGTTCGCCATGGCCTGCCCTATACGAGCATCGGCGTAGCGGTTGGCGTCCGTCATGACGCGGTCGGCGCGCTTACGAGCGGCGGCCAACACGTCGCCAGCTTCTTCCCGAGCGCCTTGGCGCACGGCCGCGGCTCGGCCTTCGGCTGCTCCCTCGATGCGGTTCACGGCGGCCTCGGCCTCAGCCTGCGCGTTGCCGGCGTATCCGTCAGCCTCTTCCCGAAGGCGTGCCGCTTCCGTGCGGGCCTCGGACAGGAGCCGTTCCGCGTCGACGTTCGCGTTGTCGCGCAGCTCCCGGGCGGCCTGCTCGGCATGCGAACGGAGTTTGTCCTGCTCCTCGTCCGCGGCGGCCACCGCGGCGGAAGCCTCGTCGTGCGCCTTGCGGATGATCTCCTCCGCCTCGCTGCGGGCGTCGGCGATCAACGCCTCGGCGGCAGCCTCGGCCGCCTGAGTCTGCACGGGGGCCGCCGGGACTGCAGCAGTAGGAGCGGGCTTGGGGGTGGCCGCCGCGGGGGCGCGGCGGGGCTGCTTGGGCTTGCGGCGGGCGGCCACGGGACCTCTCTCTTTCGGTGGGGTGGGCGGTCGGCGGGGCTCAGGCGTCCGGCTCAGCCTCGGCCGGGGCGTACAGCTGCTCCCGCAGGCCGGCGAGCGGCAGGTTGAGGAAGGTGTTGACGATGGCGCCCACGCCCAACGCGGCTTCACGAGGTGCGGGACGGGACGGTGTTGACCATCAGGGACAGGAGCAGCAGGTAGACGATCAGCGCCGCCGTGCTGGTCGCGCCGACGGCAGGCGGGGGTGCGCCGAGCTCCTGAAGGGTCAGCGCGGTGCTGTAAGTGGCCGCCCCGGACGGGACGATCACGGCCAGGGGCTTCAGGAGTTGGTGGTTCACTGCGAGCCTCTCTCGGTTCGTGGTGGGAGTGCTGATGCGGTTCCCCTCGACCGGGTCCGTGCGAGACGGGCCCGGCGGGCGGCACGGGCCGCGGCGTAGACCGCGTCTGCCGCGCGTTCAGCAGCGGCGATCTTTTCGGGGGTGGCAGACATGGAATCCTCGCAAGGTCGGGGTGGTTGATGAAGCGGTGTCAGCCGCGTCCGTCGCGGCTCTGTACCAGCTGGATGGCCATGCGGGGAAAGTCGGCGACTGCGTCGAAGTCGGCCAGGGTCACCCCGTACCGCTCGGCAACCTGGACCATGCCGTCCAGGACAGCTGCGGCATCCGCCTCCTGAGCGGGCGTCGGCCGGAAGTCCGGGGCGAACTGCCGGGCCGCAGCACCGATACGGGCGCCAATGTCGTCGAGGTCGTTCTGATCCACGGGGAGGCCCTTCGTGATCGGGAATCGGATGGTGGTGCGTGCCCCCGCCCGCCTTCGAGGCGTAGACCCGGGATCGGGCTGGCAGAGGCTGGGGAGCCGCGGCGGCGGGGTGCCGTGGGGGAACGGAGGACCCCACCGCCACGGCGATCAGGGGGTGCGGCGCTTCCGCGCCTCAGCCTTGACTTCGGCCTTCAGCCGCTTCGCCGCGGCTACGGCTTCCGGGCCGCGCTTCCTCGCGAGGCCCACGTTGATCGCGGCAGCCAGCTGCTCAGGGGTCCGGCGGCCCATCACGACACCGCCTTCACGCTCGCCGTGATCTCCATGGCGACGAGGCGCGGCTGCGGCTCCCGCAAATCCACCCGGCCGGCCACCGTCAGCTCGGCGCCGACGACAACCAGCGGAGCGAACTCGCGGTACGTGGCCGGGTAGACCAGGCACTCCAGGCCGTCGATGACAGCCGACGCCCACGGGTTCTGCTGGGCGGTGATCCTCGGCGTCACCGCAGCCACGACACCCTCGACGGCGACAAGCTCGCCATCCAGGCGGTCACCGACCGCGGCGGGCGAGGCAGGGGTGAACGTGCTCATCACGCCACTCCCGCCTCGGTCCGCCCGGACGCGGCGTCAAGAACCTTCCACAGCAGGCCGTCACGGGCCGACCCCGGATCGATCAGCGTGACCTGCCAGGCATCCACCGCAGCCCGCACAGCATCCGCATGACAGCCGTCAAACATGTGCGCGACATCGGCGGCGTCGATCCGATGCCCGGCAAACTCCATCGGCTCACCGTCACGGGCGGTGACAGTGTTCGGCCATCCGAACCCGCCCGCCGACGACAGCAGCCCGTACCGGACGAGACCGGCCTCCCTGGCACCACGGAGCAGAGCCGTCGACAGATCGTCGCGCTCGACGAGCGCCGTGAACGTCGCCCGGTGAATCCACAACTCGCCGTCCACCCGCTCAACCGAAGCAGGCTGCGCGGACAGGACGACAATCCCCGCCCGGCACGCCGCAGCCAACGAGTCGGCCGCCGGATACAGCCCCTCATCCGGGCGGCCCTCACGGCCAGGCCACTCCGGGACACGGCCCTCATACCAGCCGGCCATCAGAATGCCGAGATCAGCCAGAGACCGGGCCTCAGACCACGCAGACAGATCAGTCTGAACAGACATACGGATCCTCCAAAGGATCAAAAAGGTGGGACCGCGGGTGACGAGGCGGAGGGGAGCCGAAACACCCGCCACCCGCGGCGTATTGGGGGTTAGGCGCGAGGAGCGCTGCACTCCTTGCAGCACCACTGGAAGGGGCTGTTGCCCGCGTAGCCGCACTCCTCGCACAGCCACTCGTAGACGGCGATCAAGAACACGAGCTTCTCCTCGACGTGAGAGGTGGAAGGCTGCGGGCGGAGGCCAGGGGGATGGTCGTCCCCGCCCGCAGCCGATCTAAGGGGTGGACTTCGGCAGAGCGCGGCACGTCTCGGCATGCGCCTGCGCCATGTCCTGCGCCCGCCCGTCGAAGTGCCGACTGGTCTCATAGGGGCAGCAGCGGCAGCGACAGACCGAGTGCTGGCCGTCCGTCCGAAGCACCTCGACGTGCATCGACGGATCGCGGAAGATCTCCCCGCTGAGCGTCAGATAGCGGGCCACGACGTCCTCAGCCCATGCAGGCTGCGGCTTCACGACACACCCCGCACGATCACCAGGAACGCGTCCGACGCCAAGTCCATGACGACCTCCGCGGGCTGGCCCTCCATACGGCGGGCACGAGCGAACTCCTCCGCAGGCCAGGAGCCACGCGGACCGCCAGCCGGGAAACGCTCCAGGACAGTGCGGGGGCGGACCAACGTCGACTTGTCGTGGGCCGTGCGGTCGTTCTCCGAGAGGTCCGGCTGAGTCGCGGCGGGGCGCAGGATCGCGGTAGCCATCACGCCTTCACCGCCGACCAGCACTCGCCGACCAGACCGGCCGGATACGACCGCCGAAACCCCTCACGGTCCGCCAGTTGGCCGGCCACAGCGAGAAACACGTCCCGCGCCCGACCAGCAGCCGACTCCAGCTCGGCCTCCGACAGAACCGACCCCTCCGCGGCCGGAATCGACGCCCAGACAGCGCACTTGGCCTCATGAAACAGACGACCACCCGAAACAGCCGGGGAGAAATGCAGGTGCAGGACATTCAAAGCGGCCACCGCAGCCGACGGCAGCGGAGCGGTGGGGTAGGTGGTTGCTGTGGCCATCAGGCCACCTCCTCGACGGGAGAGATCTGGGAGCCGTGCATGTACGCGTCGACGTCCGAGGCCCAGCAGCGGAAGCCGCGTCGCCGCTTCTCGCCCTTGCCGAGCCGCATGGCCTTGAGGAGGCCGCTGTCGGCGAGGCGATAGACGGTGGCGACGTGCACCTTCATGAGGGCTGCGACCTGCTTGGCGTCCAACAGTTCGTCGGCCCGGTCCGGGTCGGGGGCTCGGTCTTGGGCGATCACTCGGGCTCCAATGGCTTGTAGCTGGCTCCTTCGAAGGACAGCTCGATGGACGTAACGATGGCGTCCTTCGAAGGAGTTGTCAAGCTCGCCAAGTGAACTGAGTTCGCAGGGATTTGGGCGCACGAAAAAGCCCCCACCGGCTGATGCCAGTGGGGGCTGAGGGCAGACGTGATTCAGATGGGGAACTCGTACTCGAGTATGTACTTCGACGCATCCAAGGTCATCTCGTTGACCTCGACCGCGCGCCCTTCCTCGTCATAGGCGACTCGCTCGATCAGGAAGATCGACATACCCTTGCTCAACCCCAGAGCCTGAGCCTCCTCCGACGTGGCGACGCGGCCATAGATCCGCTCGCACGCTTTCACGGGGCGACGCCCGACCTCCGCCAAGCGCTCGTACATGCCGCCAGCACCGGTGTCGGCGCGATCCACTCCAGCCTCGGCGGCCAGGCCCGCAAGGAGGTACGAGGCGGCGAGCTGTAGCTTTCGGCCGTCCAGAGAGAAGAGTCGGCTTCGACGACAGAACGGCCCAGCACCGAGGATCTCCACGACACGGTCCGATGCGGTCGCCACCTCGTCGACATCCACCTGCACGTCAGGCTCGCGACCTTCAAGGTCCGCGCTCTGAATGGACTGGGCGCCGCGGGCGAAGCGACGAGGGGAGGGACGAATGAGCCTCTTAGGGTCGAGGACGAAGACACCCTTGCCGTGCCGGCTGACCGCCAACCCCTCCGCCATGAGGCGCTCGTAGGCGGCCCGGACCGCCGCATTGGACAGGCTTCGCTCATCCTTCAATGCGGCCTCGCTGGGCAGCTGGGCGCCGGGGAGTAGCTCGCCTGACTGAATCAGGGCGCGAAACTCGGCGGCGAGCTCTGCGGCGACGTACCGCCCAGGCTCTCCCTTACGTGGCGCCAATGGTCCTCCTCGCTCGACTCCTTTGAAGATGTTAGCTATCGCTCTAGAGCACGCGCGAACAGGGCGGATTCTGCGAATCCAGCAGAACCCCTTGACTCCTTCGAAGGAGCACGGGCACGGTGGGTGCGTCACCGACCACACCACGGAGTTCCGGCAGCGCACAGCTGCTTCGGAACCGCGGAGGGCGCATGCACTTTCGACGCAGGCCGCAGCACTCAGGCGGCATCGGCTGCCCGGTTCACCAGTTCTACTCACTCTCATGCGACGACTACGAGGCGCTCTGGGAGCGCAGCGGCGGCGTGTGTGAAGCGTGCGGCTTCGAGCCAGACCGTCCAGAGCGCGGCCTCGTCATCGACCACGACCACAGGTACGGCGATGCGGCCGTCCGCGGTCTGATTTGCCGCTGGTGCAACAACGCACTTGGCAGGCTGGAAAACCCCGACGTCCATCCAGCCTTCGGCCCAGGCCCCGGTTCCTGGTTCCGAAGCTACTTCCGGCGGGCCTGGTTCGTTCGCACGCCCGACCGGCAAGCCAGTGTCGATGTCCTCGTGGACCGAGAGCGGCTCGGCGTCGAGCTTCGCGAATGGCGCAAGTACAACAAGGCCCTGTTTTCCACAAACCCGAAGGCCGCAATGGTGCCGCTCGACAAGGCGTCGATCACGGCCGAAATTCTGCGAGAGGAGATGAGTCACCAGGCTTTCGCCACTCTCGTCCGCACCGTGAACAAAATGCGCGAGACGCCGAAGTCGATCGACTCCGCCTAGCCTGCACCAACGCAAAACGGCCGGGCGCTACGAACGCCCGGCCAGTTCAACCAGCGGCCCCAGCCGCTGATCAGCAACCCATCCCGATCAAAGGAAGGTCTAGCCATGACTTTAGCGCAGGCGCGGCGTACACCCCAGCGTCAGATCACCACCGACCACATCCTCACCGCCCCGCTCCCCGACCTCCTGGCCGAGCTCCACGTCGAGCTGGTGGAGTCGGGGATCACCGAGCCGAAGTTCACGGGGACTGCGGTCCGTGATGGCGGGTTGACGGTGCTGGCCCTGCCGCCGGGCCGTCCTGACTGGGAGCGCGACATGATCGCCCGCCAGTTGCTGGGGACGCTGTTCGACGTGCCGATGCCGGATCTCCCGGGCGAGTACCGGATCACGGAGTTGGAGCCGGAGTTGCTGGCTGCGTGATCGCCCGCGCGTCGACGCCCCTGCATTGCGGGGGCGTCTCGCTGTCTACAGCGCCTGCCCGGCCGCCACGGCTGCGCCGCGGGGGCCGGAACCGTTCACCGTTCAACTCGGGTGCCGGGCGGGGGTTCCCTCGCCGCATACGCCCCGACCGGTTCGCGCCGTGCGGCATGCTCACCTCCGCCGCACGCTCACGCTATGGGGGACTTCGAGGGCGCACTCACACAGCCGGACCGGAACTCGGGCGAAGGCGACGAGACGTACTGGGATCGCGTTCGGGAGGTCACGGACCGGGCGGAGGCGATGCTCCAGGGGGCGACGGCACCTGCTCCGCCAGATCCACCGGTCTGCCCGGAGTGCGGGCAGGAGGCGGATCGCTTCCCGACGTACTCCCAGGCGTGGGTGCTGCTGGAGCCGCTGGAGCCGGTGAACGAAGTGCCTGCGCATTTCGTGCCGCCGCGGCAGCGGTGGCTGGTCAACAGCGACGGCGTCGCGTGGAATCCGTGGGAGGCCGAGCCGACTCCGGGCGCGGTCTGCCGGATCGCTCACCGTCTGGTGTGTCCGGGGGTGGAGCCCTTGGATCTGTGGCCTTGGCTGACTGCGGAGCGGGAGGAGAGCGGGCGTCGGGCGCAGCGCTTGTTCAACCCGCCCCGTCTCCCTGCGCCGGATGAAGCTGGCGCCAGCTAGCGGCGGCCGGCCTGCCCGTTGTCTTCGTTGTCCTGCAGCGTGCCGACTTCCCCGCTCCCGCCGCATTCCCCGCAGTCGACGACGGTCTCGTTGCCGTCGCTGTCCCGGACGGTGATGGTGCCGCCGACGCAGTTCCCGCACGCTGGCACCGCATCCTCCAGGAGCCGCTTCGACAGGTTGATCAGCCGCGTGTAGCGGTGGTCTTGCTCCAGTGCGGGGATGTGTTCACGGTCGACCCAGGCCATGTGCGGCTCCTTGCGTTGCTGCCAGGGTCCTGCGGTGGGCTGCGGGCGGCAAGACGTCCCCGCCCCGGAGTCCGGGCGGCGGCGTTGTGGTGTTCAGCGGCGTCGTCGTTGGATGTCGTAGATCCGCACGGTGCGCCGTTCGTGGTTGACGGCGATGAGGGCGGTGACGAGGGGCCGGATGAGCTGGCGGTGGATGCCGTCGTCGAAGCCCCAGGGTTCCGTGGCTGCTTCCGGGTCGTGGCAGACGTCCGCGAGGCCGAGGGTGAGCTGTTCGCTGGCGTCGTCGGGGAGGGAGTCCCATACGGCCATGAGGGTCGCGTCGCAGAGGAGCCGGTACACGGGCTCCAGCGTGTCAGCTCAGGCTGCGCCGCGTGAGCGGATTCGGGCAGCTTCGCTGAGGACACGGTCGGTGACATCGATCCACTCGCCGGGCGGCTCTTCTCCGCGGGCTTCGGCTGCCGCAACCTCTCGGCCGCGTTGGACGGCGGCGAGGGTGTCCTTGGCGATGCGCTCCCACTTGGCGAAGACGTGGAGGAGTTCGTGCGCCGGCGCCCGGTTGATCTCGCTGAGGAAGCGCTGCGCGAGGGCAGGATTGCCGAGGGCGTCACGGATGGACTCGATGGTCCACGGCTGCTCGCTCATCACTGCCTCCCTGCCGACCGTTATGGCCTAGGCCATCATGTCAAGGGCGCTTGCGTTTGTCAGGCTAGCTTGCGCATCCGCACCCCGTGACCGCGGCCGCCGGTCAGCCGTTGCCCTGGTCATGGATGACGAGACGCTGCTGCCCGTGCTGACCCTCGGTGAGGCGCAGGATGTGGTGGAGGTGCTGGCCGCGGTGGTGGACGGCGGCGAGGTCGACGAGCAGGTGGCGTACTGCCTGCTGTCGAATCTCGCCGCGCGGGTGCCGTCGCGGGACTAGGTGGGTGCGGTTCAGGCGGGGGTGATGGCGGCGAGTGCTGCGAACGTCAGCAGTCCGATGCCGCCGAGCAGGAGGTGGACCGCGCGCCGGATGCCGTGCATCTTGCGGGAGGCGAGCCGGGCCATGTCGCAGAGGCGTTCGGCGCGCCGGTCTTCGCGGAGCTGCTCGCGCACCTGCTCGGGGGTGCAGGTTGCCCAGTGCGGCCAGCTGTGCCGGGCGCTTCCGCCGAGGGCGGGCCGGACGACGAGGAGCAGTGTCACGATCGCCTCCACGAGCGTGGCGGCCCCGAGACCGCCGGTGATCTGCGCGGCCGCAGGGAGGCTGTAGTCCTTGACGGCCCCGCCGGTGACGGCGAGTGCGGCGCCGGCCAGGCCGACGAGAAGGGCGGCTTTGGTGTCGGCGCGGCCTATCTCGGCGCCGACGTGAGCGAGGTCGGTGTCGAGGGCCTGATCGGTGCGGTCGGTCACGCGTCCTCCTGGTGGCAGCGGCAGATGCAGCGGGCGTCGCAGTGCTTGCACGTACCGGGCCGTTTGGCGCCTTGCATGCCGGTCATGTTCTGGCAGTAGTCGTGATCGCCGTGGAGGCAGCCGGTGGACAGGTAGATGTGACGCCCGGCGATGCGGTGAGCGATGCGCTGGAGGGCGGTGGCGAGGCGGGTGCGGAGGTCAGTCATGGCTTCGGTCTTCCCATTCGCGCTCGGTCCAGTGCCGTTTGTCGTCGTCGGCGGCTTCGGCGATGGTCGGCCCGTCGTGGACGGTGAGGTGCCGCCCGTCGGCGTGCTCGCGAAGGTACCTTTCGCGGGCCTGGGTGCCTTCGAAGTACTGGATGGCCCAGGCGGTGGCGTGGAGGTAGCCGGAGGCGAGGCCGCTTTGGGCGATGGCGACTTCGTCGACGGTGGCGGCTTCTGCGGCGGCGAGGATGCGGGCCCGGTCGGCTTCGAGGCGGGTGATCAGCTGGCGGTAGGCGTCGGGCGGCTGTTCGCCATCGAAGCCCTGTACGGCCCTCTGGGGCGCCTCTGCGCCCTTCGGAGGCCGCCCCGGCTCCATCTCGGGGCTGCGGGGCGCTCTCAGGGCCATCTGTGGCCGTCTGCACGGGTGTTGGGGTGTCGGTCATGCTGCTGCCTCTCGTTGCTGGTCCGGTATCTGGATCTGGTGGACGCCCAACTCGCCGACGGCCAACGCGATGGCGACGGCTTGGGCCCGGTCGGTGGCGCCGAGCCTGCGGTAGGCGGCGGTGAGGATCTCGGCGACCGAGTGGACGCTGACGCCACGCCATTCGGCGATCTGCTGGTTCGAGTTGCCGTTGGCTGCGAGCAGCAGGACTTCCCGCTGCCGGACGGTGAGGCCGCGCACTAGAGCCACTCCCCCGCCACCGTCACGGTCTCGGCGGTCGCCCACTGCTCGCCGCTGACGTGCTGTCCGCGTATGTCGGCGGGGCGTTCGTCCTGGTCGCGTTCGACGAATAGGTCCACGTTGGAGTGGCCGGACGGTTCGGCAGCCCACTCGCCGGTCACGGCTTGCCGCCGTTGATCGCGCGGGCCACGGTGAGGGCCTGTTGCAAGGCGCTGTAGGCGTAGCAGGGGCTGCCGTCAGAGTTGGTCTCGACTGACACCTGGATGTGGCCGTCGTGGAGTTCCGCGAGGTGGCTCGCCGCCTCGTAGCCGCGGGCCTCCGCGTCCAGCCAGTCGGCGAGTGCGAGGCCGACGGTGGGATCCATGACGGCGGTGTACGCGCCGTGTCGGGTCCGCATGTGCGGGTAGTCGCGGCGTCCTCCGGACCCGTGGATGAGGCGTGTGCCTGGCCCGTCGGGGTTCGCGGCGTAGAGGTATCCGGATCCGCGTTCACGCTCAGTGAAGTGCCAGCGGTCGGTGGGCGTCCCGCCCTTGTCGATGGGTGTGGCCGTGGCGGTGGATGCGGCGGCGGCGAGGGCCCTCAGCTTCTCAGCTGCGGTGCGGAGTTCATTGGCGGGGCTGGTCATGGTGTCCTCCTGTGGGCGGGTTTGCCGCCGGTGGCGGGTTTGATGCGTCCGCGGCTGTCGACGATGCCGTCGGCCTGGGCGAGGAGTTCGAGCGCACGGCGCAGCACGGACGGGGCGCGCTCCTTGTGGGCGGCGAATGCGGCAAGGATCTTCGCGGAGCGGTCGTCGGGCATCCAGCGGACCGGCTCACGGGCGGTCACGGGTGGCTCCTGGTCCGCTCGGCGGCGATGAAGTAGCTGACGTGGGCTGCGTCGCGGCAGTAGGCCTCGTGGTGTCCGACGGGGCGTGCGCACGGCGGGTACGTGGCGCCGTCCGTGGACCGGGTCTTGCCGCAGGGCGGTCCGTTGAGGCGGCCGTCGTCGAGGATCCGGAGCAGCCGCATCCGGTGCGTCTCGGTGATCGCGCGGCCTGCGAGGGACTCGAGGTAGTCGAGGGCGAGGGAACGCTGCTCGGCGAGACGGTCGAGTTCGGCGGCGGGGGCGCCAGCGCGCCTGTTGAGGACGTCGCGCATCCACTGAGCGTCAGACTCAGCGACGTGCGCGCCTGCGGACCGCGCGATCATGATGAGGGTGGGCTGGCCGTCACCGTCTCGGTGATCGGATACCCACACACTCCAGGGCTGCGAGCCTCTGGTGGGCGGCGTGTGCCCGTCAGGGCAGTGCGGGCAATTGGTCATCGATTGTTCCTTCGGGTTGGGGGTGGGCGGCGGCCGGAACCACCGCCCACGGGGCTAGTTGGCGGGTGGCGGAGTCATGTGGTGGCCTGTCCTGCGGCGCTGGGGCCCTCACCGGTTTCGGTGACCCGATGCTCGATGGCGACGATCGCCGTGTCCCGCAGGGCGATCCCGCCGCCGCCCGGAAGCAGGAATGTCACCCACTGCTTGCCGCCGCTGCTGCTGGGCTCCAACCGTTCGGCGTGGTCCGCGAGGGTCATGCCGCCTGTGAGGACTTCGACGGTGTGCTCCGTGACGCCGGCTACGTACCGGATGGTCATGGTGTCGGAGTTGAAGTTGACGATCGCTTGCAGGGCTTGTGTGTCGCTGTTGATGGCGAGCCTCCTCGGCCGGGCTTACGGCTGTTCGGTCCAGTAGTTGTCCTCTGCTTGACGGATGCCGTCGCAGTGGCATCGCGCAGCCGGATCGTCGTGCTGCGGGCATTCCTCGTTGTGGGCGGGGTCTTTGTGTTGCTCGGTCATTCCGTTTCCTTCCTCGGGGGCGGTCAGGGGCGGGTGATGTGGAGTCGGCGTCGTCCGCCGCCGGGCTGCTGGTCGGGGACGACGTGGTAGCCAGCGGCCTGGAGTTCGAGCCGGTAGCGCTCGAGGCCGTCCTTCTCGCCGGGGCCGTCGTGGTAGGCGTTGACTTGCCGTCGTCCGGCTTGGGCGGTGCGCCAGCCGGGGATCCAGTCGTCGCCGGTCCACTCGGAGTGCGGGTAGTCGGCGAGGACGGTGTCGACGTCGCGGGCTCGGATCGCGCGGCCCATCAGGTGGCCGCCTGCGACCGGGCTTCGATCTTGGCGAGTTTCTCGGCGACCATGTCGTCCGGGTTGCCGTCGGCGATCGAGACGAGGGCGACGGCCGCGGTGACGATGACGTCGACGAGCTCGTCGCACACATCGCTCCGGCTGTGGGTGATGCCCTTGCGGGGGTTCTGGCCGGTCGCGCCGATCCAGGCTTGCGAGACTTCGCCGACCTCCTCGGCGAGCTTCAGCAGCCGCAGGCTGATCTCTTCCTGGCTGCGGCCGTTCTCGCGGTCGAGCCAACCGACGAGGCGGTAGATCGTCTTCCACTGATCGGGTTCGAGCATCGGATTCCTCCAGGTGGTGGGCTAGTTGGCGACAGAGTGGGGCGGGTAGTACGCGAACTGGATGTAGTCCATGCCGGGTGGCCCGTTTCGGCGCGGCTGGACGCGGTAGACGGTCATCTCCTGGCAGGACCGGCAGCGGAACGCTCGGAAGCGTTTGGTCGGCCTTCCGGGGCCTGCGAGACCGAAGTTCAGGAGGATCGGGCCGGGGTGGTCGCACTGTTCGCAGCCATTCAGAACGTGGGCAATGATCACCGGTGCGGCCTCCCACGCCTCCCACGTGATCGACTCCCCGTCGTGCTGGTCAGGGAGGGGCGGGATCGTTGTCTGCTCGGCGAGCTGCGCCTTCAGGGAAGCGATCTCCGCGCGAAGTCCGGCCTCGGTGTCGGGCATCACGCCTCCCCCGCCTGCTGCGCCTCGTGGGCGCATTGGCAGCCCATGCCGAAGCCGCTGCCGCAGGTGACGGCGTGCCCGGTGGCCGCCTCGTAGTCGTCGGAGGCGGGCCGGATCACCTGCCGCGCCTCGTCGGCCGCCGTAGCCGTGCAGCAGACGCAGGACGGCGGGCACGGGCACTCGCCTTCGAATCCCTGCGGGTGAACGCACAGCTGCTGCGCCTCGTCGGCCATGCGGCGGAGCTCGGCCATCACGTCGAGGGCGCCCTGCTCACGCTCGATCTCGTGCTGGCCGTGCCGTTTCTGGGCCACGCACTCTGCGACATCGGCAGCCTCGCGCAGCACGGCGGCCCGGTCGGCGGGTGCGGTCGCTCCGCCCGTCGCCTCCCCGCGGTGCAGGTCGTCGGCGAGGCGTCGCAGGCCGACCTGCGCGTCGAACGGACGGCGCGGCTCGGCGGGGAGGACGGTCAGCACCGCGTTGGCGACGAGAGCGCGCGCCATGCTGGACGCCATGGGCAGCACGCTCTTGACCGCCTCCTCGATGCGGTCGCGGAGGGCCTGGTCGGCGGGCGCAGACACCTGTAGTGCCGTGGGCGTCGGGTCGCTGTCGCGCGGGACGCCTTCCGCGATGCGGGCCAGCATCATCGCGTTCGCATCGCTCGTATTGCCGGTGTACACACCGACGAGCCGGGCCGCCTCCCGCATGGCCGCCGACCACGAAGCATCGGCGGGCGCAGACGGCACGGCGGCTTCCCGCTTCGCCGTGCGGGCCTCGTTCTCCGCACGGATCCGGGCCTGACCCGCCTCCTCGACCTGCGCGAGCAGCTGCTCGTTGGTCGCGAACACGGCGTTCCGCTGGTCCCGGAAGGCGTCGCGCTCCTTCCGCAGCCGCTCGATGGTGCCGCACATCCCGGCGAGCGCGTCGCCGTCCTCGCGATGCCAGCGAATCAGCTTGGCGTTCTCGGCCTGCAACTCGGCAAGCTGCCCTTCAGGGGCGTCAGTCACGGTGCTTCTCCTTGATCGGGTCGGTGAGGATGGTCAGTTGGTGCCGAGGTAGCGGTAGCCCCTGCGGGGCCGGAAGCGGGAGAGGCTGCTTGCTCACAGGTGCACTCCAATGCAGGCTGGGGCGAGCACCGCCCGGGTAACGGCCGGGCGGTGCGCAGGGGTGGTCACGGGGCGGGGTGCTGGCCGTCGAGGCGGGCCGCGTATTCGCGCAGCTGCGCGCCAGCCCAGTAGCGGGCGTCGACGTTCTCCGGGACCGGCTGGCCGCTGAGCATCCGCCCCAACTCGCGGGCGTGAGCTGCGAGGACGTACTTGGCGGCGGTGAACGCCGATGCCGGGCTCAGCGCCGCATCGTCCTGCAACGCATCGGTGAGGGCGTCCAGGGCGGGCGAGCTGTGTGGCGGCAGTGGATCGCAGTCGGCCAGTCCGCTGGCAACAAACTCCAGCAGGTCGTCGAGGTGGGCGGGGCGCTCGGGCATGTGCTGCTCCTTCGGGTCGGGTTGGGGATCAC
>NZ_SRIC01000116.1 GCF_004684775.1 Streptomyces sp. MZ04 | reverse complement strand
AGATGGGTATAAGAGACAGGGCCTATACGCTCGGGGGATGGGTCTGAATACGTCTGCTGACGCTCCGTTGCCCGTGGGTGAGGTGTCGCGGCTCATCGGGGGGTGGATCGATCGGCTCGGTGCCGTGTGGGTCGAGGGGCAGATCACGCAGTTGTCGCGGCGGCCCGGTGCCGGGGTCGTCTTCATGACGTTGCGGGATCCGTCCCACGACATCTCCGTGAGCGTCACCTGTTATCGGCAGGTGTTCGATGCCGTCGCGGACGTCGTATCCGAGGGCGCCCGCGTCGTCGTACACGCCAAACCCGAGTGGTACGCGCCCCGCGGGCAGCTGTCCCTGCGGGCCGCCGAGATAAAGCCCGTGGGGGTTGGTGAACTGCTTGCTCGGATCGAGCAGTTGAAGAAGGGGCTTGCTGGAGAAGGGCTCTTCGCCGCCGAGCGGAAGAAGGCCTTGCCTTTTCTGCCTCAGCTCATCGGGCTCGTCACCGGGCGTGCCTCCGCCGCCGAGCGGGACGTGCTGGAGAACGCCCGGCACCGCTGGCCCGCCGTCCGCTTCGAAGTGCGCAACGTGCCCGTCCAGGGCGTGCACGCCGTTCCGCAGGTCGTGCAGGCCGTGAAGGATCTGGACGCCCATGACGACGTCGACGTGATCATCGTGGCCCGCGGCGGCGGCAGCGTCGAGGATCTGCTGCCGTTCTCGGACGAGCAACTGGTGCGCACCGTCGCCTCGTGCCGTACGCCCGTCGTCTCCGCCATCGGGCATGAGCCCGACCATCCGCTGCTCGACTACGTCGCCGATCTGCGCGCCTCCACCCCCACCGACGCCGCCAAGAAGGTCGTACCGGACGTCGGTGAGGAGTACGAGCGGGTGCGCTGGCTGCGGGACCGGGCGCGGCGCAGCATGGACGCCTTCCTGGACCGGGAAGACCGAGGGCTCGCGCATGCCCTCGCCCGGCCCTCCATGGAGAACCCGCATCGCATGGTCGAGGAGCGCGAGGAGCAGGTCTCGGCCCTCGTGGACCGCAGCCGCCGCACCCTCGGGCACCTCCTGGACCGCGCCGGTTCGGAGCTGACGCACACCCACGCGCGCGTGGTGGCCCTCTCCCCCGCCGCGACGCTCCAGCGGGGGTACGCGGTGCTGCAGAAGGCGGACGGCGCGGTGGTGCGCGCCGCGGACGAGGTCGCCGCCGACGAGGAGTTGCGGGCACGCGTGGCCGAGGGCGAATTCACCGTACGAACCGTGCAAGTCGACATTTAGGGTGGGCGCATGACCAGCAAGACGGACGAGGCCACGGGCGCGGCGGACGCGCTCGGCTACGAGCAGGCGCGGGACGAGCTCATCGAGGTCGTACGCCGCCTGGAGGCGGGCGGCACGACCCTGGAGGAGTCGCTCGCCCTCTGGGAGCGGGGCGAGGAGCTGTCCAAGGTGTGCCGGCGGTGGCTGGACGGGGCGCGGGCCAGGTTGGACGCCGCCTTGGCCGGGCCTGAGGGCGATGGGGACTCCGAGGGCGACGAGCAGGGCTGAGCCTCGGGCGACTTGTGAAGCGGATCACCATGCCCCGCTTTTTGTTGAATCTTAAACCGCAACGTCGTACCGTCGATCAAGCAAGCTGATCCACGCACGCACCGAGAAGGTTGATCCATGTCTCTCGCCCTTGACCCCACCGCCCAGGACCTGCTCTTCCGCGAGGCCCGCACCGCGAACACCTTCACCGACGAGCCGGTCACCGAGGAGCAGGTCCAGGCGATCTACGACCTGATCAAGTTCGGCCCGACGGCCTTCAACCTCTCCTCGCTGCGCATCACGCTCGTCCGCTCCCCCGAGGCCCGCGAGCGCCTGGTCAAGCACATGGCCGAGGGCAACCAGCCGAAGACCGCGACCGCCCCGCTCGTCGCGATCCTCTCCGCGGACAACGAGTTCCACGAGGAGCTGCCGGCCCTGTTCCCGCACTTCCCGCAGGCCAAGGACGTGTTCTTCGCCGAGCGCCCGGTCCGTGAGGGTGCCGCCCACCTCAACGCCGCGCTGCAGGCCGCCTACTTCATCATCGGCGTGCGCGCCGCCGGCCTGGCCGCGGGCCCGATGACCGGCTTCGACTACGCCGGCGTCCAGAAGGAGTTCCTGGACGACGACCACACCCCGGTGATGGTCGTCAACATCGGCAAGCCGGGCGACGACGCCTGGTTCCCGCGCTCCCCGCGCCTCGACATCGATCAGGTCGTCACGACCGTCTGAGTCACCCCGCGGCAGTTACGCGAAGGGCCCCGGCAGCTGCCGGGGCCCTTCGCGTAACTGCCGTGCACATCCTCAGGACGTCTTCAGGGCCTTCACCATCTTCTCCAGCTGGCCGAACGACGCCGTGCCCGCGACCACCGTCGTCGCGCCCTTGTCCCGGCTCACCAGGGCGTCGTACGTACCGCCCTTGTAGCGCTGCCAGGTCCGGCCGCCGATCTCCTCGGTGACCTTCGTCTTCTCCGCGCGCTCCGTGGCCTCGCGGATGAACTCGGTCGGCTTCGCGGTGGACTGCTTGATGGCGACGTACTCGCCGTCCGGGTCCAGGAAGCCCAGGTGCCAGCTGTCGTTCTTGGCGCCGTCGTAGCGGACCGAGGTCGGCTTCCACGCATGGGCGAGGCCCTCGGGCGCGGCCACCGGATACGCGGCGGCCCTGCGGGCGGTCAGCAGTTCCACGCGGTAGTCGACGCGCTTGACGGGGGTCTTGGTCTCGTCATGCGGAACGAAAATGTAGAAGGCGCCCGCGCAGAGCGAGATCACCACCATCGACCACAGCATGTTCCGCACGGTCTGATTGCTTTGGGTCCTGGCCACGTGCCCCATCGTCGCAGGTCCCCGCGGGCCCCTCGGCACCACCCCGGGAACCGCCCCGCAGGACGCCGCGCACCGGCGCCCGATCCGCTCATGCGTGGGGCCCTCTGCTCATTTTGTCGGCCTGCGGATAGAGTCGTCCCAAACCCTCATCCGGCCGCCCTCCCGTCTCCCACCACCGCCCTTGCAAGGACGCCCTACGGGCGCGCCACTTTTTTGTATCAGCAGAAAGGTGCTCTCCGATGACCGAGCATCATCTCCCGTCCGAGCTCGAAGTCTCCCCCGAGGCCCCCGACCGCAACCTCGCCCTGGAGCTCGTCCGGGTCACCGAGGCCGCCGCCATGGCCGCGGGCCGCTGGGTCGGCCGCGGCGACAAGAACGGCGCCGACGGGGCCGCCGTCAGGGCCATGCGGACCCTCGTCCACACCGTCTCGATGAACGGCGTAGTCGTCATCGGAGAGGGTGAGAAGGACGAGGCCCCGATGCTCTTCAACGGAGAGCACATCGGTGACGGCACCGGCGCCGAGGTCGACATCGCCGTCGACCCGATCGACGGCACGACCCTCTGCGCGAAGGGCATGCCGAACGCGATCGCCGTGCTCGCGGCCGCCGACCGCGGCGCCATGTTCGACCCGTCCGCGGTCTTCTACATGGACAAGCTGGTCACGGGCCCGGAGGCCGCCGACTACGTGGACATCAACGCCCCGGCCTCCGTCAACATCCGCCGCGTCGCCAAGGCCAAGGGCTCCGCGCCCGAGGACGTCACGGTCATGATCCTCGACCGCCCCCGCCACGAGGGCATCGTCAAGGAGATCCGCGAGACCGGCGCGCGCATCAAGTTCATCTCGGACGGCGACGTCGCTGGCTCGGTCATGGCCGTGCGCGAAGGCACCGGCGTCGACCTGCTCATGGGCATCGGCGGCACCCCCGAAGGCATCATCTCGGCCTGCGCGATCAAGTGCCTGGGCGGTGTGATCCAGGGCAAGTTGTGGCCGAAGGACGACGCGGAGCGGCAGCGCGCGATCGACGCGGGCCACGACCTGGACCGCACGCTCTCCACGACCGACCTGGTCCGCGGGGACAACGTCTTCTTCGTCGCGACGGGCATCACCGACGGCGAGCTGCTCCAGGGCGTGCGCTACGGCGCGGAGACCGCGTCGACCTCGTCGCTGGTCATGCGCTCCAAGTCGGGCACGATCCGCAAGATCGAGTCCGACCACCGGCTTTCGAAGCTGCGCGCGTACAGCGCGATCGACTTCGACCGCGCGAAGTAGGACGCACCACCGCCGGTCGTGAGCCGGTCGTGTACGTCGAAGGGGGCGCCCCGTGCGGGGGACGCCCCCTTCGGCGTACGAACGGGCTGTCCGGCGGCTAGCCGGCGGCGGCGATCGGCCCCGCGGCCGTGTGCGCCGCCTTCTGGAGCTCCAGGTCGCGCCTGCGGCGCCGGGCGAGCACCACGCGGCGCTCGGCGGCCGTGAGGCCGCCCCACACGCCGTACGGCTCGGGCTGGAGCAGGGCGTGTTCCCGGCACTCGACCATCACGGGACAGCGGCCGCAGACGCGCTTCGCGGCTTCCTCTCGGGAGAGGCGGGAGGCGGTCGGTTCCTTGGACGGGGCGAAGAACAGCCCCGCCTCGTCTCGCCTGCACACCGCTTCGGTGTGCCATGGGGAGTCCTGATTCCGATCGCGCGCTGGCACCCTTCCCCAAGCGCTCGACTGCGCTCGAGCAGGGGAGGCCCCATCGCCCGAAACGGCGGCGACCTGCAGGGACTGATGCGACGGCTGCAGCACTGGTCTACTCCTGACGACGGCTTCGCGAGCGAGAGACGATGCAGCAAGCTCTACCCGCTGTGTACGCGCCTATGCACTGAGTTCCGATGCGCGAAAGTCCGCGTTGCCGCCGCCGGCCCCCGGGCCGTCAGTGACCGAGGTGTTTGCGCACCTGCTTGTGCACCTGCTTGTGCAGATCGCGCACCAGCTTGCCGCGCTTGGGCCGCGCCTCGATGCTGCCCAGGACCGCGATGCCGTCGACGAAGACGACCGGGGCGTCCCGCTCGGCCGAGTCGAGCGTCTCCACCTCGAAGTTGCCGAGCACGCCCGTGCCGCTGCCCCGCAGCGAGATGTTCTCCGGGACGCGGATCTCGACGCTGCCGAAGACGGAGACCGCCTTGATGACGACCTGCCGCTGCTCGAAGATCGCCTCGCTGAGGTCGATCTCGACGCTGCCGAAGATCGCGTACGCATGGGTGCGGCGGCCGACCCGCCAGCGGCCCCTGCGGACGGAGCTGCTGAAGACCGCGACCAGGTTCTCGTCGGCCACCGGGGGCACCACGCCGTCGGACGGCCGGGAGGGGGCGGGCTCGGGGGCCGCCGTCGCGTACGCGGCCCCGCCGGCCGCGGGCAGATCCCTGACCAGTGGCGCCAGCTCCTCCACCGTCTTCGCGCGGTAGACGCCGTCGATGCGCTCGCCGTGCTCCTCGGCCGTCAGGCGGCCCTCGGCCAGGGCCTCGCGGAGGATGTCCGCCGTGCGGTCCCGGTCCGCGTCGGAGGCGCGCAGGGCCGCGGGCCGCGGTTCCGGGGATGGCTGCTGAGGGCGCTTCTCTAGGTCCACACCAGGCAGCGTACCCAAACGCGATAGATCGCGACTACCCCTCGAGCCGCGGTACTGAGCCTTACCTCACAGACTCGGCCGTCCTGTGGCGTTCTACGCTGGTTGGCGCGTCGCCAATGGAGGCCGCGCCGCCGTCTGCCGAGTGAGGAATGGCCGTAATGCCAGAGTTTGAGTACTCCGATCTGCTCCCGCTGGGAGAGGACACCACCCCGTACCGGCTGGTGACCTCCGAGGGTGTCGCCACCTTCGAGGCCGACGGGCGGACGTTCCTCAAGGTCGATCCGGAGGCCCTGCGCAAGCTCGCCGCCGAGGCGATCCACGACATCCAGCACTATCTGCGGCCCGCGCACCTGGCGCAGCTGCGGCGCATCATCGACGACCCCGAGGCGTCGTCGAACGACAAGTTCGTGGCGCTGGACCTCCTGAAGAACGCGAACATCGCGGCGGCCGGCGTCCTGCCCATGTGCCAGGACACCGGCACCGCGATCGTCATGGGCAAACGCGGCCAGAACGTCCTCACCGAAGGTGAGGACGAGAAGGCCCTGAGCCGCGGCATCTACGACGCGTACACGAAGCTGAATCTCAGGTACTCGCAGATGGCCCCGCTGACCATGTGGGAGGAGAAGAACACCGGCTCCAACCTCCCGGCCCAGGTCGAGCTGTACGCGACCGACGGCGGCGCCTACAAGTTCCTCTTCATGGCCAAGGGCGGCGGCTCGGCCAACAAGTCGTTCCTCTACCAGGAGACGAAGGCCGTCCTGAACGAGGCCTCCATGATGAAGTTCCTGGAGGAGAAGATCCGTTCGCTCGGTACGGCGGCCTGCCCGCCGTACCACCTGGCGATCGTCGTCGGCGGCACCAGCGCCGAATTCGCCCTGAAGACCGCGAAGTACGCCTCCGCGCACTACCTGGACGAGCTGCCCGCCGAGGGCTCGCCGACCGGGCACGGCTTCCGGGACAAGGAGCTCGAGGAGAAGGTCTTCGAGCTGACGCAGAAGATCGGCATCGGCGCGCAGTTCGGCGGCAAGTACTTCTGCCACGACGTACGCGTGGTGCGCCTGCCCCGGCACGGCGCCTCGCTGCCCGTCGCGATCGCCGTGTCCTGCTCGGCCGACCGCCAGGCCACCGCGAAGATCACCGCCGAGGGCGTCTTCCTGGAGCAGCTGGAGACGGACCCGGCGCGCTTCCTCCCCGAGACCACCGACGAGCACCTCGACGAGGCCTCCGCCCGCGGCGAAGCCGCTGATGCGCGCAGTGTCAAGATCGACCTGAACCAGCCGATGGACGAGATCCTCGCCGAGCTGACCAAGTACCCGGTCAAGACCCGGCTCTCGCTCACCGGCCCGCTGGTCGTGGCCCGCGACATCGCGCACGCCAAGATCAAGGAGCGGCTCGACGCGGGCGAGGAGATGCCGCAGTACCTGAAGGACCACCCGGTGTACTACGCGGGCCCGGCGAAGACCCCCGAGGGGTACGCCTCGGGCTCCTTCGGCCCGACCACGGCCGGCCGGATGGACTCCTACGTAGAGCAGTTCCAGGCGGCGGGCGGCTCCAAGGTGATGCTCGCCAAGGGCAACCGCTCCCAGCAGGTCACCGACGCGTGTGACGCGCACGGCGGCTTCTACCTGGGCTCGATCGGCGGCCCCGCCGCGCGCCTCGCCCAGGACTGCATCAAGAAGGTCGAGGTCGTCGAGTACGAGGAGCTCGGCATGGAGGCGGTCTGGAAGATCGAGGTCGAGGACTTCCCGGCCTTCATCGTGGTCGACGACAAGGGCAACGACTTCTTCCAGAACCCGGCCCCGGCACCGACGTTCACCAGCATCCCGGTGCGTGGCCCCGGCCTGGGCTGACTGGTGAGCTGACTGGGCGGCAGCATCCCGTCAGGGCCGTTCAGCTGTTGACATGGAACTCCAGCTTCTGGAAGTCCCCGTCATCGGTGGAGTGGATATAGCCGCGCGCCTCGTCGTAGTCGCCGGTTCCGCCCGTGATCGCGATGTCGAACGTGGGCTGTTGCTCCGACTCGTCGAGCGGAACTATGGCCTGACCGGCGATGTGGCCGCCCTCGAGCACGAAGGTGCCCACGCACAGCAGGTCGTCGGGGTCGGCGACGCGCACCACGGTGCACGTCACGCCGTCCCTGCCGACCTTGCCACCGCCTTTGCTGTCATACAGGTCGTCGGCGAAGGCGAAGCTGTCCCCGATGTCGGGTGCCGGCTGCTCGCTCTGGCCCCCGTTGTCCTCGCTCGCGACCTCCTTCGCATAGAGCGTGAACGTGTCGTCGTCCTGGGCGGGCGCGGCGAACGCCGAGGACGGGGCGCTGAGGGCAACGGACGCGGCCAGGCAGACACCGAGCGCGCCGAGGGTCCTGAGGTGGGGAAGCATGTGCCGCCTCCTGTTGAGGTGGTGGGTCTCCCCCTCTTCCCTTCCTCATTCTCCGACGTTCGCCCCGGGCCCGCCTCCTGGAGCGCGGTGGCGGAGGAGGCCCGGGGCGACGGGGGCTTACGCGAACTTCTGGTTCGCCGACCCGTTGCACTTCTGGAGCTTCAGCGGCTCCTTGGGCGATGCGAGCCCCAGACAGAGCGCGGTGTCCGACGCGGGGCGCAGCGTTCCCGCATCGCGCACGAACTTCTGGTTGGCGCCGCCGTGGCAGTTCCACAGTGTGACGGCGGTACCTTCCTTCGCCGTTCCCGGTACGTCGACACAGCGGTCCTGGGTGAGACCGGTGTGCAGTGACTTCTGGCCGGCGTCGTACCACCAGGTCTGGTTGCGGTTGCCGGTGCAGTCCCAGCCCTGGACCTTGGTGCCGTTGCGGCTGCTCGACGCGTCGACGTCCACGCAGGTCCCCGTGGCCTGGTTCTTCAGCGGCTTGTACGCGTCGTCCCAGGCGCCCGGGTACAGCTTGGGGCTGCCCGTGCTCGCGGGGTCGGCGCAACTGGCCTCACGCTGACCCGAGTTGTAGAGCTGGGTGAGGCAGGACGCGAAGGCCGCGTGGCCGCGCGCGTTGGGGTGGAAGGACTGCCGTACCGAATTGGAGTCCGGCGGGAAGGGGTTGGAGAGGTCCACGTAGAGGCCGCGCGCCCAGGTGTCCTCCATGCAGACCTCGTGGCCGTGGAAGAGGCGGGAGTTGTCGAGGTAGGTCGCGCCCGCGTTCTTGGCGGCCTTGCGCATGCCGGTCGCGAAGGTCGGCACCGCGGAGTTGCGGCCCCACTCGGTGTCGGAGTCGTAGCCGAGACCGCCGCACACCAGCTTGCCGGGGAAGTTCGGGTTGTCGCGGAAGTCCGGGCCGATCGGGCTCGGGTAGCCCATGGCGACGAGCTTGTAGTCGCCCTCCTGGTAGCCCGCGTCCTTCATCACGGTCTTCAGGTCGCGGATGGACTGCTCGACCTTGGGCACGAGGCCGTCGACCCGCGCCTGCCAGCCCGGCGCGTACTTGCCCGCGCAGGCGCCCTGGCTGAGCAGGAAGCGCGTCACGCAGTCGGTCATGACGGAGGAGAACTCGAGGTCGTCGTTGGCCCCGATGACCAGGAGGATCGTCTTGATCTTCGTGTTGCGCGCCTTGATGGCGAGGTTGTCGCTCTGCACCAGCTCGTCGGCGTACTGCTTCTCGCCGCCGATCTTGATGTTGACGGTCCTGGCTCCCGAGCAGGAGACGTTGTACGTCACGTCCGCCGCGATGCCGGTGCGGTGGATCGCGGCGTCCGGGGAGCGGTGGCACCAGTTGTCGGGGCCGTCGGTACCGGGTTCGTACGTCCCGACACCCTCCCCGGAGATCTCGCTGTCGCCCAGCGAGATCAGTCCGGTCTTGCGGTCGGCGAGCGGGCGCTCGGCCGGGTCGCCGTAGAGCTTGGTGGCCTCGTCCGCCCGGATCTTCTCCAGTTCGGGCGGGAGCGGCGTCGAGGCGGGCGCCGCCTTCGGGCTCCCGCCGTCGCCGTCCGCCGCCTGGGCGGGCAGCGCCGCCGTGCCGAGCACCGCCGCCATCGCGACGGCCGCCGCGAACGTACATCTCAGCCTGCCCTGGCGGCCGCTTCTGGTGCGCTTCATCGCGCCTCCCCGGTTTGGTGTTACCCCCGGTTTTTACTGGTCAGTAGGGCGCTTGGGAATACCTAGAACAAGACAAGTGCTCAACTTTTCATCGGGTTCTGACGGAGAGGTAGGTTCGCGGCATGACCAGCGACGCCAGCGGTGAGTACCGGATCGAACACGACTCCATGGGCGAGGTGCGGGTCCCCGCGCACGCCAAGTGGCGGGCCCAGACACAACGGGCGGTGGAGAACTTCCCCGTCTCCGGGCAGCGCATCGAACGTGCCCACATCGCCGCTCTCGCGCAGATCAAGGCGGCCGCCGCGAAGGTCAACGCGGAGCTCGGCGTGCTCGACAAGGACATCGCGGAGGCGATCGCCGGCGCGGCGGGCGAGGTCGCCGAAGGGCGCTGGGACGAGCACTTCCCGGTGGACGTCTTCCAGACGGGGTCCGGCACGTCGTCCAACATGAACACCAACGAGGTGCTCGCCACACTGGCCACGGAGCGGCTGGGTCGCGACGTACATCCGAACGACCACGTGAACGCCTCGCAGTCGTCGAACGACGTCTTCCCGTCCTCCATCCACATCGCCGCGACGGGCGCAGTGACGGGCGATCTGATCCCGGCCCTGGAGCACCTCGCCGCCTCCCTGGAGCGCAAGGCCGAGGAGTTCGCGGACGTCGTGAAGTCCGGGCGTACGCATCTCATGGACGCGACACCGGTGACGCTCGGCCAGGAGTTCGGCGGGTACGCGGCACAGGTGCGGTACGGCGTCGAGCGGCTGCGCTCTTCGCTGCCGCGCCTGGCCGAACTGCCGCTGGGCGGTACGGCGGTGGGCACCGGGATCAACACGCCGCCCGGGTTCTCGGCGGCCGTGATCGCGGAGGTGGCACGGGCCACGGGGCTGCCGCTGACCGAGGCGCGGGACCACTTCGAGGCGCAGGGGGCGCGGGACGGCATCGTCGAGACCAGTGGGCAGTTGCGCACGATCGGCGTCGGCCTGACGAAGATCTCCAACGACCTGCGGTGGATGGCTTCCGGCCCCCGGACGGGGCTCGCCGAGATCAACCTGCCCGACCTGCAGCCCGGTTCGTCGATCATGCCGGGCAAGGTGAATCCGGTGATTCCGGAGGCGGTCCTCATGGTCGCGGCGCAGGTCACCGGGAACGACGCGACGGTCGCCGCGGCGGGGGCCGCGGGCAACTTCGAGTTGAACGTGATGCTTCCGGTCATCGCCAAGAACGTCCTGGAGTCCGTGCGGCTGCTCGCGAACGCTTCGCGGCTGCTCGCCGACCGGACGGTGGACGGGATCACCGCGAACCGTGAACGGGCCCTCGAGTACGCCGAGTCCTCGCCCTCCGTCGTCACGCCGCTGAACAAGTACATCGGGTACGAGGAGGCGGCGAAGGTGGCGAAGAAGGCACTGGCCGAGCGGAAGACGATCCGGGAGGTCGTGCTGGCCTCCGGGTACGTCGAGCGGGGCGATCTCACGGTGGAGCAGCTCGACGCGGCGCTTGACGTGCTGCGGATGACCCGGCCCTAGGGAGCGGACGACCCGGCTCTAGGGAGCGGACGACCCGACCCTGGGGAGCGGCCGCCGGACGGTCCTGCCGGGCTACTAACATCTGTGCATGACAGAGCACATGACGCCGCCAACGACGAGCAGCGACGACGCACGCTGGGCACCCGGCACCCACGTGCTGTGGCGGTACAAGGAGAACGCCGGGGAGCGGGTGCACATCTGCCGGCCCGTCACCGTCGCGCAGGACACGGACGAGTTGCTCGCCGTGTGGATGGCGCCGGGGACGGAGTGCGTGAAGCCGGTGCTCGCCGACGGGACGCCCGTCCATCACGAGCCCCTCGCCACCCGGTACACCAAGCCCCGCGCCCTGTGCAGGGACCGCTGGTTCGGCACCGGCGTGCTGAAGCTGGCGCGGCCGGCCGAGCCGTGGTCGGTGTGGCTGTTCTGGGATCCGGGATGGCAGTTCAAGAACTGGTACGTGAATCTCGAAGAGCCGCGCGCGCGTTGGGCCGGAGGCATAGATTCCGAGGATCACTTTCTGGACATCTCTGTGCGGCCCGACCGCAGTTGGCGCTGGCACGACGAGGACGAGTTCGCACAGGCCCAGCGGGCCGGACTGATGGGGGCGGGAAAAGCCGAGGAAGTGCGGGCCGCAGGGCGTGCCGCGATCGATGTGATCCACGCGTGGGGAGCACCCTTTTCGGACAACTGGCAGCAGTGGCGACCCGATCCGGAGTGGGGCATTCCGCCCCTTCCGGATGACTGGGACCGCACGCCCGCGCATGTGACGTCATGAGACCCTTGATGCACCCCCATGGTTCAAACGTAGGATCGTCCTCCGCAAGGGCGCACAGCAGCAACTCAGCAGCAACTCCCTGAGCTTGCGCGATGCCTGACTGGTTGTCATCGAGGAGCGGCAGAACGTGAGCGAGGCGAGCGAGTTCGACAGGTACGGCGGGCCATCCGGCCTGCCCGACCGCACGGGCCAGGCCGAAGCGTTCGACGCCATCGGGCAGCACTACGACGACGCCTTCCCGCACAAGGAGGGCCAGCTGGCCGCCGGGCGCAGGCTCGCCGAAGCGCTGCCGGCCGGGGCGAGGGTGCTCGACGTGGGCTGCGGGACCGGTCTGCCGACCGCGCGTCAGCTCACCGAGGCCGGGCACACCGTCCTCGGCGTCGACCTGTCGTCCGGCATGCTCGACCTGGCCAGGAAGAACGTGCCTGCGCCGGGCGCCGAGTTCCGGCAGCTCGACGTGGCGCGGCTGCGGGCCGAAGGACCGGACGGCGTGGGCCGGTTCGACGGGATCGTGGCGTTCTTCGCGCTGCTGATGCTGCCGCGCGAGGAGATCCCGCACGCGCTGCGGCTGCTGCGCGGACTGCTGCTCCCCGGTGGCCTGCTCACGCTGTCCATGGTCGAGGCCGATCTGGATGACGCGGCAATTCCGTTCCTGGGGCACACAATCCGGGTATCCGGTTACCTGCGGGACGAACTGCGGCAGGTCGTGCGGGACGCGGGCTTCGACATCATCGACGAGGACGCGTACTCGTACGCCCCCGCCAGTACCCACGTTTCCCCAAGCTCTCGACTTCGCTCGACCAGGGGAGGCCCCATCCCCGAGCACCAGCTCTTCCTGCACTGCCGACGCGGCTGACCCACCTAGCCCCCGGAGACCACGGCGCAGCCCCGGACGGACGGATCGAAACGCGTGACGGAGCACCCCACCCCCGACGAAGGCCGACAGCCCCGAGCTGCCCGGCCGACCGCCCCCGCGGACCCGCGCGGGGCGCTGGTGCGTGCCCCGGAGGCACAAGGCGGCACGGGCGCGTCCGCTTTACCCGCACAGGCACGCAAGGGCGACACGGCACCCGCCGCCCAGGCGCGCACCGGCGACGCCGCCGCGAGCCCCAGCGACGAGCACGACCGGTCGTCGGGCTCCCCGGCCTCGCAGCCGGACCCGCACCGCCCGCGCCCCGCCCCCGAGGGCGTGCCGTCCCAGCCGGGACCGGAGCAGCCGAGGACCGTGGGCGGCCCCGGCGGCCCCGGCGGCCCCGGCGGCCCCGACGGCACAGAGCGGCGCACGGGACAGCCCCGGCCGCCGGGCTCGGGCCCCGCCGCGATGCGCCGTGACGGCGACCGGCTGCGCTTCGTGGGCGCGGCCACCCGGCGCATCGCCCGCGGCATCGACCTGGACGAGATCGTCATGGGCCTGTGCCGGGCCACGGTGCCGACGTTCTCCGACGCGATACTGGTCTATCTGCGCGACCCGCTGCCGGTCGGCGATGAGCGGCCGACCGGTGCGCTGATGCTGCGCCTGCGCCGCACCGACCGGATCCCGGAGGAGCCGGACACCGACGGCGGCACGATGCCCGCCCTCCAGGCGCAGCCCGACCTGGTGACGACCGCCGAGCTGTGCGAGGTGCGCCCCGGCGGCGCCCTCGCCGAAGTCCTGCGCGGCGTACGCCCGGTGTTCGCCGACTCCCCCGGAGCCCGCGCCGCGCTGCCCGAGCTCCTTGGCGAGGGCCGGACCGTACCGACGGGGCAGCGCACGATCCTCGCCCCGCTGCGCGGCAGGCGCCGGGTGATCGGCGCCGCGGTGTTCCTGCGACGCCCCGACCGCCACCCCTTCGAGGCGGACGACCTCCTGGTCGCCGCGCAGCTCGCGACGCACAGCGCGCTCGGCATCGACAAGGCGGTGCTGTACGGCCGCGAGGCGTACATCGCCGACGAGTTGCAGCGCACCATGCTGCCGGAGACGCTGCCGCGCCCGACCGGCGTGCGGCTCGCCTCGCGCTACCTCCCGGCGGCCGAGACGGCCCGCGTCGGCGGCGACTGGTACGACGCGATCCCGCTGCCCGGCAGCCGCGTCGCGCTGGTCGTGGGCGACGTCATGGGGCACTCCATGACCTCCGCGGCGATCATGGGCCAGCTGCGGACGACCGCGCAGACCCTGGCCGGGCTCGACCTGCCGCCCCAGGAGGTCCTGCACCATCTGGACGAGCAGGCCCAGCGCCTGGGCTCGGACCGCATGGCGACCTGTCTGTACGCGGTCTACGACCCGGTCGCGCACCGCATCACCATCGCCAACGCCGGGCACCCGCCGCCCGTCCTGCTGCATCTGGGCGGCCGCGCCGAGGTCCTGCGGGTCCCGCCGGGCGCGCCCATCGGCGTGGGCGGTGTGGACTTCGAGGCGGTGGAGCTCGACGCGCCCGCAGGGGCCACGCTGCTGCTCTACACGGACGGGCTCGTCGAGTCCCGCCTGCGTGACGTGTGGACCGGCATAGAGCAGCTGCGCGAACGGCTCGCCGCCACCGCCCAGTTGACGGGACCGGACCATCCGCCGCCCCTCGAGGCGCTCTGCGACGAGGTGCTCGACATGCTCGGCCCCGGCGACCGGGACGACGACATCGCGCTGCTCGCCGCCCGCTTCGACGGGATCGCGCCGAGCGACGTCGCGTACTGGTTCCTGGAGCCGGAGGACGCGACGCCCTCGCGCGCCCGGCGGCTCGCCCGCAGCGCCCTGGAGCGCTGGGGCCTGCAGGAGCTGACCGACTCCGTGGAGCTGCTCGTCAGCGAGGTCGTGACCAACGCCGTGCGGTACGCCTCGCGCCCGGTGACCCTGCGGCTCCTGCGCACCGACGTACTGCGCTGCGAGGTCGGCGACGACGTGCCGCAGCTGCCGCGGCTGCGGCAGGCGCGGGCCACGGACGAGGGTGGCCGCGGGCTGTATCTGGTCAACCGGCTCGCCCGGCGGTGGGGCGCGACTCGGTTGAGCACCGGGAAGGTGGTCTGGTTCGAGCTGAATCATGGCTCGACGCCGGAATCGAGCAGAAACTAAGCAGTAGTTCTTCTACCGCGGGCCGTGGGGGCTTGTCGCGCAGTTCCCCGCGCCCCTTACGGGACACGAAGGCGCCCGGAAGCATGTGCTTCCGGGCGCCTTCAGTGCGGTGGTGCTCAGCCCTTGCCCGGCCGCCGGTTCGGGTTCTCCGGGATCTCGATGGAGTCGGACGGGTCCGGCTCCTCCGGCTCGCCCGTGGGCGGGTCGATCGTCGACGGGTCCGTGGGCGGCTCGGTGGTCGGCTCCTCCGTCGGCGGCTCGCTGGACGGGGTCTCCGTCGGCGGCTTCGTCGTCGGATCCTCGGTCTCCTCCGGCTCCTCCGTCGGCTCCCGCGGGGCCTGCGTCGTCGGGTCCGGCGGCGGCGCGATGGCCGCGCCCATGGACGTGTCCAGGTCGAACTCGCTGGGCGAGCCCATCGCGTCGAAGGTGTACGCCGCCCAGATCTGGGCCGGGAAGCTGCCGCCGTCGACGCGGGGCAGACCGCCCGCGCCCTTCATGGAGACCTGCTTGCTCTCCTCGGCCGTGCCCGCGGCGCCCTCGCCGAACAGGCCGACGGAAGTGACCAGCTTCGGCGTGTAGCCGGTGAACCAGGCCGACTTGTTGTCGTCGGACGTACCGGTCTTGCCCGCCACGTCCTGCACGGGGCTGCGCACCGCGCGGCCCGTGCCGTCGTCGACCACACCGGTCAGGACCGAGGTCAGCGAGTCGGCGGTGCCGCGGTCGACGACCTCCTCGCCGATCGGGTCCGGCAGGTCGATCGTGCGGTCCTTGTGCTCGACCGACGCCACGATCGCCGGGGTGACCTTCTTGCCGTGGTTGTCGAGCGTCGCGTACACGCCCGCCATCTCCAGCGGGCTCGCGCCCATCGTGCCCAGCGTCTGCGCGGGCACGGCGGGCAGGTCCTCGACGTCCATGCCGAGCTTCCCGGCCGTCTCCAGTACGTCGTCCATGTCGACGTCCACGCCCATCTGCGCGAAGACGGAGTTGATGGACTTGTTCATCGCCTTCTGGACGGTGACGGGGCCATAGCTCTTGTCGTCCTCGTTCGGCGGCGCGAAGGCGACGTCGCTGCCCTTGACCGGGCGCTCGCTGGTGCCGTCGTAGACCGTGTTCGCGGTGATCGGCTGGCCGGACTGGGTCTCGCTGCCGTTCTCCAGGGCCGCGGCGAGGATCAGCGGCTTGAAGGTGGACGCGGGCTGGTAGTCACGCCGCGTCGCGTTGTTCGTGTAGTGCTTCACGTAGTCCTCGCCGCCGTACATCGCGAGGACCTTGCCGGTCTTGGGGTCGACGGAGGCCGCGCCCGCCTGCACCCGGGCGTCCGCCTTGCGCTTGTCCGGGTCGAGCTGGTCGTTCAGCTTCTTGTCGACGGCCTTCTCGAGCAGCTTCTGCTTCTTCTTGTCGATGTTGAGCGTGATCGTGTAGCCGCCCGCGTCGAACTGCTCCTCACTGAGGTGCCCGGCCCGCATGACCTCGGCCTTGGCCTCCGTGACCAGGTAGCCGGTCTGGCCCTCGAGGCCGGGCGCGGCCTGGGGCTTCTGCGGCACGTCGAACTTGAGGCCCTCGCGCTCACTCGCGGGCAGCCAGTTCTCCTCGACCATGTTGTCGAGTACGTAGTTCCAGCGCTCCTTGACGAGCTTGCGGCTCGCGGGCGTCGCGGACGTCCAGTCGTACTGGCTCGGCGCCTGGAGCAGGGCCGCGAGATAGGCGCCCTGCGAGACGTCGAGCTCCTCGGCGTCGACGCTGTAGTACGCCTGGGCGGCGGCCTGGATGCCGTAGGCACCGCGGCCGTAGTAGCTGGTGTTGATGTACCCGGCGAGGATGTCGTCCTTGCTCGACTCGCGGTCCACCTTCAGCGAGATGACCAGCTCCTTGAGCTTGCGGGTCACCGTCTGGTCCTGCGTCAGGTAGTAGTTCTTGACGTACTGCTGAGTGATCGTCGAGCCGCCCTGCTTGCCCTTGCCGCTGACCGTGTTGATCAGGCCGCGGGCCGTGCCCTTGAAGTCGACGCCCGTGTCCTTGTAGAAGGACTTGTTCTCGGCGGCGACGAACGTCTTCTGGACGACCTTGGGCACCTTCTCCAGGTCGACGACCTCACGGTTCAGCTCGCCGGTCCTGGCGAGGACCTCGCCGTCCTTGTACTTGTAGACATTGCTCTGCAGCTTGGCCGCCGCGTTGCCCTCGGGCACGTCGACCACCATGTAGAGGACGACGAAACCGAGCATGCCGAGCAGGCAGAGCCCGAAGAACGCGCCGAGGATCTTCTTCAGCGTGAAGAAGCGGCGTATGCCGCCGCGCTTGGGTTTGCCGCCGCCGGCTGGGCTCGGGCGCGCTGCCCGGCGCGCGCCGCGCTGCCGCGCTTGTCGCTCTTCCGCTCGGCCCATGGTTCTGAGTGCTCCGCTTCCGTCTAGTCCTCATACGTACGTCGAGTCAGCTCACGAAACTAACACCGCACCCTGGGACAAACTCCTGCCGATCCGGTCTTTTCCGGACGTGACAATGAGCACCTGCCCTTAAGAACCGACGAACACGGACCCCAGAAGGTTGCCCGCTTCTCGAACCTGTGAGCTCCGCGCCGAACTCTGCACCGGGCGTATACACACCACGTATACACACGGTGTACAGTCCTCCGCATGTCCATCGGTCACACCCTCCTAGGCCTCCTCGAGTCGGGCCCCCGGCACGGCTACGACCTCAAGCGCACCTTCGACGAGAAGTTCGGTCACGACAAGCCGCTGCACTACGGCCAGGTCTACTCGACCATGTCCCGCCTCCTGAAGAACGGCCTCGTCGAGGTCGACGGCATAGAGGCGGGCGGCGGTCCCGAGCGCAAGCGGTACGCGATCACCGAAGCCGGCATCACGGATGTCCAGCGCTGGCTCGCCACTCCGGAGAAACCCGAGCCCTACCTCCAGTCGACCCTCTACACAAAGGTCGTCCTCGCCCTCCTCACCGAGCGCGACGCCACGGAGATACTCGACTCCCAGCGGGCCGAGCACCTGCGCCTGATGCGCATCCTCACCGACCGCAAGCGCAAGGGTGACCTCGCCGATCAGCTGATCTGCGACCACGCGCTGTTCCACCTCGAAGCCGATCTGCGCTGGCTGGAACTGACCGCCGCGCGCCTCGGCAAGCTCGCCCAGGAGGTGCGCTCCGCATGACCCCCGCAGGTTCCCTTCTCGTGGCCCACGGACTCCGCAAGGCGTACGGCCCGACCACCGCGCTCGACGGCGCGGAATTCTCCATCCACCCGGGCGAGGTCGTCGCCGTCATGGGTCCGTCCGGCTCCGGCAAGTCGACCCTGCTGCACTGCCTCGCCGGGATCGTCCGGCCCGACGAGGGCTCCATCACGTACGGCAGCCGTGACCTGACCGGCATGTCGGACGCCGGCCTCAGCGCGCTGCGCCGCAGCGAGTTCGGCTTCGTCTTCCAGTTCGGGCAGCTGGTGCCCGAACTCACCTGCGTCGAGAACGTCGCTCTGCCGCTGCGGCTCAACGGCGCACGGCGCAAGGACGCCGAGGCCACCGCCCTCGCCTGGATGGAGCGCCTGGAGGTCGACGACGTCGCCGCCAAGCGGCCCGGCGAGGTCTCCGGCGGCCAGGGCCAGCGCGTCGCCGTGGCCCGCGCGCTCGCCACGAGCCCGCGCGTGATCTTCGCCGACGAGCCGACCGGCGCCCTCGACTCGCTCAACGGCGAGCGCGTGATGGAGCTCCTGACCGACGCCGCGCGCTCGACCAACGCCGCCGTGGTCCTGGTCACGCACGAGACCCGCGTCGCCGCCTACTCCGACCGCGAGATCGTCGTACGCGACGGGAAGTCCCGCGACATGGAGCGCATCGCATGAGCGACACCCGCGTGCGCACCGAGACCCCGGCCGTGGCACAGGCCTCCGCTCCCGCTCCCCCGACCAGGGTCCCCGCCTGGATACGCGACCTGGGCATGGGCATACGGTTCGCGGCCGGCGGCGGCCGCGAGGGCTGGATCCGCACGACCCTGACCGCCGTGGGCGTCGGCCTCGGCGTCGCCCTGCTGCTCGGCGCGGCATCGGTGCCGCAGCTCCTTCAGAACCGCGACGACCGGTCCTACGCCCGCACTCCGTACGACTCGATGGAGGCGAAGCCGCCCAAGGCCGGCGATACGACGGTCCTGGTGCGCAACACCGGCACCCAGTTCCGCGGCCGGACGGCGACCGGCGTGTTCCTGAAGGCCGACGGGGAGCACCCGGTCCTGCCGCCGGGGCTCGACAAGATCCCGGCACCCGGCGAGATCGTCGTCTCGCCCGCGCTGCGCGACCTGCTCGACGACCCGGCGAACAAGCTGCTCAAGGAGCGCTTCGACGGCTACCGCCAGATCGGCACCATCGGCGACGCGGGACTCCTCTCGCCGCTGGAGCTCTACTACTACGCGGGCGCCGACAAGCTCACGGCTGTGGGCGGCGCCCATCGCGTCGCACGCTTCGGGCAGGACGAATCGCTGCCCCTCGACCCGTTCCTGATGGCGCTCGTCGTACTGATCTGCGTCGTCCTTCTCACTCCGGTCGCGATCTTCATCGGTACGGCCGTCCGCTTCGGCGGCGACCGGCGCGACCGGCGCCTCGCCGCACTGCGCCTGGTCGGCGCGGACGCCCGCTCGGTGCGCCGGATCGCGGCGGGCGAGGCCCTGTTCGGGGCGCTGCTCGGGCTCGCGGCGGGCGCCGTCTTCTTCCTGCTCCTGCGCCAACTGGTGGGCGTGGTCGACCTGACGAACGTCAGCGCCTACCCGTCCGACATGGCGCCCGAGCCCGCCCTGGTCGCCCTTGTCGCGCTAGCCGTGCCGCTCTCCGCGGTCCTGGTGACGCTGTTCTCGCTGCGCTCCGTCGCCATCGAACCCCTCGGGGTCGTCCGGGGCGGCAAGCGGCGCGGGCGCCGCCTGTGGTGGCGGGTGCTGCTCCCGGTTGCCGGCATCGGCATCCTGCTGGCGTCGGGCCGCGTCGAACGCGACGTCGGCTCCTTCGTGAACGTGCCCGCCATCGCGGCGGGCTCGGCCCTCACCCTGATCGGGCTCAGCGCGCTCCTGCCGTGGCTGGTCGAGGCCGTCGTGGGACGGCTGCGCGGCGGGCCCGTGCCGTGGCAGCTCGCCGTGCGCAGGCTCCAGTTGACGAGCGGAACGGCGGCCCGCGCGGTCAGCGGGATCACCGTCGCGGTGGCCGGTGCGGTGGCGCTGCAGATGATGTTCGCGTCCATGCACGACGACTTCAACCAGACGACCGGTCAGGACACGACGCGCGCGCAGCTCACCGTCCACAGCATGAGCGGCAACGGCCCCCTCGCCCAGCGGATGATCGACGACTTCACCCGGACCCCGGGCGTCACCAACGTCATCGGCACCGTGCAGTCGTATGTCACCCGCCCCGGCAAGACCAAGGTCAACGACATCACGCCGACCACGCAGCTGACCGTCGGCACCTGCGCGACCCTGCGCGAGCTGGCCGACGTCGGCTCCTGCGAGGACGGCGACACCTTCGTCTCGCACACGAACAGCGGGGAGCAGAACACCTGGCTGGACAGGACGGCACGCCCCGGAAAGCCGGTCAACGTCGGCGCGGACCCCGACTTCGACCCGCGCGCCGAGCCGGTCCTGTGGACGCTCCCCAAGGACTCCCGCACCGTCAAGGCCAGGCCCAACCCGTCCGGCAGCAAGATCGACGGAATCCTCGCCACGCCCGCCGCCGTCGACATCGAGAAGCTGTCCGAGGCGACCACGACCTCCTGGGTCAAGCTCGACCCGAACGAGCCGGACGCCGAGGAGTACGTGCGCAACGCCGCGGCCCGCATCAGCCCGCTCCTCGGCGTGGACTCGATGCGGGCGGTCGACCGCGACAAGCAGTACGCGTCCATCGCGCGCGGCCTGCAGATCGGCGCGAGCGTCACGATGGCGCTGATCGCCGCGTCCATGCTGGTGTCGATGATCGAGCAACTCCGCGAACGCAAGCGCCTGTTGGCGGCGCTCACCGCGTTCGGCACGCGCCGCTCCTCGATGGCCTTCTCGCTCCTGTGGCAGACGGCGCTGCCCGTCGTCCTGGGTCTCGCCCTCGCGGTCGCCGGCGGCCTCGGCCTCGGCGCGGTGATGACCCGCATGATCGGCAAGGAGGTCACCGACTGGTGGTCGTTCCTGCCCCTGACGGGCGTGGGCGCGGGGATGGTCGCGATCGTGACGCTGCTCAGCCTGCCGCCGCTGCGGCGCATGATGCGACCGGACGGCCTGCGTACGGAGTAACTGGAGTATCTGGAGTATCTGGAGTAACTCCCTTTATCAGGGCGTACGTTGCCGGTGCGGGGTCACAACACCCGCACCGGCAACGGCTTCACGGCCCCCCGCAGCGCGGCGGCCAGCTCCTCGTACTCCGCGGCACGCGCAGCCCCCGTACGCATCGCGAGGGCGATCCGCCTCGTCGGCGCCGGGTCCGCGAAGTACCCGGTGAGCAGCTGATTGCTGCGGCTGGTCTCGACGCGGACAGCGGTGCGCGGAAGCAGCGTCACGCCGAGCCCGCCGGCCACGAGCTGGACGAGGGTGGAGAGCCCGGCGGCGGTCGTGGTCACGGGGGCGTCGGCGCGGCCCGCCTCCCGGCAGATGTCGAGGGCCTGGTCGCGCAGGCAGTGCCCCTCGTCGAGCAGCAGCAGATTGAGTTCACGCAGGGCGTCGCGCGGGATCCCCTCCCTCCCGCCGAGCCAGTGGTCCAGCGGCGTGACCAGCACGAAGTCCTCGTCGAACAAGGGCAGTTCGGTCACACCAGGAACCCCGAGCGGCACGGCGAGCAGCAGCAGATCGAGCCGCCCGGCGCCGAGCCCCTCGATCAGCGACGAGGTCTGCTCCTCGTGCACCTGAAGGTCCAGATCCGGATACTTCTCGTGTACGAGCCCGATGACGGTCGGCAGCAGATACGGCGCCACGGTCGGGATCACCCCGAGCCTGAGCACCCCGGTGAACGGCGCGCGCACCGCGTCCGCCTCCTCCATCAGCGTCCCGACCTCGTCGAGCACGGCCCTGGCCCGCACCGCGAGCCGCTCGCCGGCCGGGGAGAGCAGCACCTTGCGCGTGGTGCGCTCCAGGAGCTGGACACCCAGTGCCTCCTCCAGGGCCGAGACGGCGCCGGACAGCGCGGGCTGACTCATCCCGATTGATATCGCCGCGTCCCTGAAGTGCAGCTGCTCGGCCACGGCCACGAAGGCGCGGAGCTGCGCCAGGCTGGGCTGCTTGCCCCTATTTATGGCTCGCACTGATAGCCACCTCCGATCAACAGGACAGAGTGTAGCTATTTCCCTAATCAATGCACTCTGTGCCACGATCGAAAGCAGTCCAACCCCCTGGAGCCCCTTACCGGGGTTCCTTTGTTTGCAAGGAGAGCGCGTGCTCACTGTCGGTGACAAGTTCCCCCAGTTCGATCTGACTGCCTGTGTCTCGCTGGAGGCGGGCAAGGAGTTCGCACAGATCAACCACAAGACCTACGAAGGCAAGTGGAAGATCGTCTTCGCGTGGCCCAAGGACTTCACCTTCGTGTGCCCGACCGAGATCGCCGCTTTCGGCAAGCTGAACGACGAGTTCGCCGACCGTGACGCCCAGGTCCTCGGCTTCTCCGGCGACTCCGAGTTCGTGCACCACGCCTGGCGCAAGGACCACCCGGACCTCACCGACCTGCCCTTCCCGATGCTGGCCGACTCGAAGCACGAGCTCATGCGTGACCTCGGCATCGAGGGCGAGGACGGCTTCGCGCAGCGCGCCGTCTTCATCGTGGACCAGAACAACGAGATCCAGTTCACGATGGTGACCGCCGGTTCCGTCGGCCGTAACCCGAAGGAGGTCCTCCGGGTCCTCGACGCTCTCCAGACGGACGAGCTCTGCCCGTGCAACTGGACCAAGGGCGAGAACACCCTTGACCCGGTCGCGCTCCTCTCGGGCGAGTGAACGGAGCCTACTGACATGGCACTCGACGAACTGAAGTCCGCCGTACCGGACTACGCCAAGGACCTGAAGCTGAACCTCGGCTCGGTCATCGGCAACTCGGACCTGCCGCAGCAGCAGCTGTGGGGCACGGTGCTCGCCTGCGCGATCGCCTCCCGCTCCCCGAAGGTGCTGCGCGAGCTGGAGCCCGAGGCGAAGACGAACCTCTCCCCCGAGGCGTACACCGCCGCCAAGTCGGCCGCGGCCGTCATGGCGATGAACAACGTCTTCTACCGCACGCGCCACCTCCTCTCGGACCCCGAGTACGGGACGCTGCGGGCCGGCCTGCGGATGAACGTCATCGGCAACCCGGGCGTGGAGAAGGTCGACTTCGAGCTGTGGTCGCTCGCGGTCTCCGCGATCAACGGCTGCGGCCAGTGCCTGGACTCTCACGAGCAGGTGCTCCGCAAGGCGGGCGTCGACCGCGAGACGATCCAGGAAGCCTTCAAGATCGCCGCGGTGATCCAGGCGGTCGGCGTGACGCTGGACTCCGAGGAGTCCCTCGCGTAGCGGTTCCCCTGAGCAGTAACGGAACGGCCCCGCTCAGCAGCTGCTGAGCGGGGCCGTTCTGCTGTGCCTCCCGGGGCGCCGCTCCAGGCCGCCGCTTCGCGGCGGATCTTCCCCGCCCACCGCCCGATCACCCCGCAGCGGCCCCGGCCTGCCAACGCGCCGTCGTCGGCTGTGCCGCCGTTGCGCCGCTTCGCGGCGAGTTTCCCGCCCAACCGCCCGATACCCGGCAGTTGCCCAC
>NZ_SRIC01000115.1 GCF_004684775.1 Streptomyces sp. MZ04 | reverse complement strand
GTCATGGGGTGCGAGGGCGGGCTCGTGCAGCTGCGGCCGCTCGGCGGCGGGCGGGAGTGGGACTGCCCGCCGGAGTCGCTCGGCGGGGCTTCGCCGGTGGAGGTGCTGCGGGCGCGGGTGCGGGAAGTGAATCGCGAGGGGCGGTTGCCGTGACGCGCGGCGGTCCGCCCTCCCGCTCCTCGAGTTCAGCGCACCGGGAAGCCGAAGGTGTAGCCCTGCTCCTTGAGTTGGGGGAGGAGCGTGCGCAGGGCCTCGACGGTCTGGGTGCGGTCGCCGCCCGCGTCGTGGAAGAGGAGGGTGGGGCCGCTCGGCAGCTCCCGCTCGACGGTGGCGACGATGGCGTCCGTGCCCGGACGCTCGAAGTCCTTGGTGTCCACGTTCCAGCCCAGCGGGCGCATGCCGTGGGAAGCGGCGAGCTTGCGGCTGTACGGGGTGAACGCCCCGCCGGGTGCCCGGTAGTACATCGGGCGTACGCCGCCGGACGCCTTGGTGATCATGCGTTCGGCGTCGAGGATCTGCTTCGACTGGTAGGCCTTGGACTGTTTGTCCATGGTGGTGTCGTGCGACACGGAGTGGTCACACAGGCGGTGCCCGGCCGCGACCACCTTCTTCACGAGGTCCGGGTGCGCCTGCGCCTGCGTCCCCACCATGCAGAACGTGGCCTTCACGTCGTACTCCCGCAGCACGTCGAGCACTTGAGGGGTCCACCTGGGGTCGGGGCCGTCGTCGATGGTGAGGTTGATGCCGCGCTTCCCCGCCTCCGAGGCGTGCGCGATGGTCGCCGCGACCGGCTTGGCGGCGCTGCTCGGTGCCTTCGCCGCCGGGGAGTCGTCTGCCGTACCGGCCTGTGCGCTCCATACCCCCGCGCCCGTGGCGAGCATCGTCACCCCGAGCGCCGCCCCGAGCAACTTGCCGTACCAGCCACGCCCGCCACTGTGCCGTGCCATGTCCCGCCCCTTTGCGTCCGGCCCCTCGCCGCTCCCCGGTCACTTCGACCACAGGGCAGGACGGAGATCGGCGGCAAAGGGATGCGTCCGTTACCGATCACGGACAATTCCGGGGGAGTTCGCGGACAACCAAGCCCGCGGCACCGGGCCGCCGGGCCGGTTCGGTGCGTCGTTCACGCGATCGTGGGACGCTGAGAGGAGCGGCCCCGGGCCGCAGCCCGTCGATCTACGCTCGGCCTCCTCAGGCCACTGGAGAAGGGACTCGCGATGACCGCCGCGATGGTCGAGCCAGGCCAGGCATCTCATGGTCGCCAGTGGGACTACCTGCTGCAGGCATGGCGCGAACTGGACGTGCCCGAGGGGTGGCATGCCGAGATCGACGAAGGGCAGATCGTCTTGGTACCTCCGCCGCATCCGCATCACCATGGCATCGCCGCCGCAGTGCAGCGAAGGCTGTACAAGAATCTCCCCGAGGAACTAGAGATCTACCAGACCCTCGGGATCCACATCGCGCCGCTCGACAAGCTCTACGTTCCCGATCTCGTCGTCATGCCGTCGGCAGTGATCGAGGCGGTTGACCCGGACGTCAATGAGCCCGTGGACGCGGCCGAGGCGCTGCTCGTCGTCGAGATCACTTCGAAGAGCAATGCCAAGGACGACCGGACCAAGAAGCTGTGGGCTTACGCGCACGCACCGGTCGAGTCGTATCTCCTGGTCGACCGCTTCGACGAGCACGGCCCGACGGCGACCCTGTTCACCGGGCCGCAGAACGGCGCGTACAAGCATGCGGAACGGGTGCCCTTCGGCGAGACGATCTCGCTGGGCGCCCCGCTCCACACGTCACTGCACACCGACGCCTTTCCGCGCTGACGGATTGCGCGGCTGCGCGGTTTTGAAGCGAAGCCGCAGCCGGGCGCTCAGGCCCTGGCCGGTTCCTCCGCCGGAGTCGGCTCGGCCGCGGGGGTGTTCGCCCCTGGCGACCCCGCCACCACCGGCTCCGGAGCCGCCGGCTCCGTGTTCAGCTCCGCCAGCATCTGCTTGCTGAACCCGAAGAAGTACGTGGCGAAGAAGCCGACCAGGTAGCCCACCAGCAGGCCCCCGCCGTAGACGGCCACCGTCAGGCCCAGGCCCTTGTTGCCGTCCAGGAGGGGGAACAGCGCCCAGCCGGACGGGCCGATCGCCGTGGAGCCGACCTTTTCGCCGATCATCGAGAAGAAGCCGATGAACGCGCCGCCCGCCGCGCCGCCCACGCACGCCGTGATGAAGGGGCGGCCGAGGGGGAGCGAGACGCCGTAGATGAGGGGTTCGCCGACTCCCAGGAAGCCCGCGGGGAGCGCGGACTTGATCGTCGTACGGATCGATGTGTTGTGCCTCAGGCGCTTGAACACCGCGATCGCGCAGCCGACCTGGCCCGCGCCCGCCATCGCCAGGATGGGGAGCAGGACGGTGTAGCCCTGCTGCTCGATGAGCGTGGTGTGGATGGGGATCAGCGCCTGGTGCAGGCCCAGCATCACCAGGGGGAGGAACAGGCCGCCCAGGACCAGGCCCGCGAACGCGCCCGTGTTGTCCAGGAGCCAGTCGGCTGCGGTCCCGATTCCGGTGGATACCTCGCCCGCCAGGAACATCAGGCCGAAGATCGTGACCAGGCCGGAGAGGAGGACCGTGATGGTCGGGGTGACGAGGACGTCCAGGGCCTCCGGGACCCAGCGCCTGCACCACTTCTCGACGTACGCCGCCAGGACCGCCGCGCCCAGTGCGCCCAGGACGCCGCCCTGGCCCGGCGACAGCTTCTGGCCGAACGCCTCGATGTTCGTCACACCCGGGAACACGATGATCGCCGCGACCGCGCCGCCCAGGATCGGCGTACCGCCGAACTCCTTCGCCGTGTTGAAGCCGACGAAGACGGCGATCAGCGCCATGAAACCGGAGGCGATGGCCGCCAGCGCCGGGGTGATCGACGGCAGCCACTCCAGGTTGATCAGAAGGCCGTTGATGCCCGCGATGATGCCGCAGCCGATCAGGGCGGGGATCAGGGGGACGAAGATGTTCGCGATGCGGCGCAGGAAGAGTTTGAAGGGCGTTGCGTTCTTGGCTTTCCTCGCCTCCTTTATCGCCGCTCCCTGCGCCGCCAACTCATCTGCGGTGGGGGCGTGTTCGGGGGCGGGAGCCTGCGATCTGCCCTCCTCCACCAGCGTCTCGAACTCCGGCGTCACACGCGCGACCGTGCCCGGTCCGAGCACGATCTGATACGTGTCGTCCTCGACCACGCCCAGCACGGCGGGCAGCGCTTTCAGGGCCTCGTCGTCGACCAGTGAGCGGTCGGCGAGGCTCAGGCGCAGGCGCGTCATGCAGTGGGCGATGGACGTGACGTTCTGGGCACCGCCGACGAGGGGGAGGATCGCGGCGGCTGTGGCGCGGTTCTTGTTCTCAGGTGCCATGGTGCGGGGTGCCTTGCTCTGTGCGGGGTGGCGCTGTTCGGGCAGCGGCGGGGGCAGAAAGCGATTCAGGTGGTGCGCGCGGTGTCCAGGGCTGCCCTGAGGTGGCCGTCCGAGGAGGCGAGCAGGTCCGCGGCCGTGGGGCCGTCGACCTCGCCGAGGATGGTGAGGATGGCGTTCTTCACCTCCCCGTCGGTGGCGGCGAGGGCGGCCTCGATCTCCTCGTCGGTCGCGCCGGTGGCGAGCGAGACGATGCGGCGGGAGCGGGCCCGCAGCTTCTCGTTCGACGCGCGTACGTCGACCATCAGGTTTCCGTAGGTCTTGCCGAGGCGGATCATCGTGATCGTCGACAGCATGTTGAGGACGAGCTTCTGGGCCGTGCCCGCCTTCAGGCGGGTGGAGCCGGTGAGCAGCTCCGGGCCGACCACCACCTCGATGCCGTGGTCGGCGGCCGCCGCGAGCGCGCTGTCCGCGTTGCAGGACAGGCCGATCGTGAGCGCGCCATAGCGCTCCCGTGCGTGCTCCACCGCGCCGATCGCGTACGGCGTGCGGCCCGACGCCGAGATGCCGACCACCACGTCGTCCGCGGTCAGGCCGAGCCCGTCCAGGTCCTCGGCCGCGAACTCCTTGCTGTCCTCCGCGCCCTCGACCGCCGTGACCATGGCGCTCGGGCCGCCCGCGATGAGGCCGACGACCTCGGTGGGCGCGGTGTTGAAGGTCGGCGGGCACTCGGAGGCGTCGAGAACGCCGAGGCGTCCCGCCGTCCCCGCGCCCGCGTAGATCAGCCGTCCGCCGCGGGCCATGCGCTCGGCGGTGCCGTCGATGGCGGCGGCGATCGCCGGGAGCTGCTCGGCGACGGCCGTGGGCACGGAGGCGTCCTCGCCGTTCATGATCTTCGCGATCTCCGGCGTGGGCAGCTGGTCGATCTCGGAGAGCTCGGGCCGGAACGCCTCGGTGGTCAGCGTGTCCAGCTGGGCGCGGAGTGCGCCGTAGTTCCCGTCGGTGGCGTCGGTGGCGTCGGTGGCGTCGGTGGCGTCGGTGGAGTCGGTGGAGTCAGTGGAGTCGGTGGCGTCGGTCGTGGAAGTCATGGCGTGCGGCTCTTTCATACGCGGGCGGGGGTGGCGGGTCCGGTACGTGTGGGCTCGGCTGCTGCTGCCGCAGGCTCAGCGGCTGCTGCCGCGAGGGCTGTGGCGGTGGGCGAGCGCTTCGTAGGAGGCGGCGAGCGCGGGGGCCGCCGTCTCGTACGTCCGCTGGGCGACGCCCACGAACAGGCAGTCCACGACGAGCAGCTGGCTCGTGCGGGACGACATCGCGGCGGGCCGCAGCTCGCTCTCGCGCGCGGTGGAGGTGGTCAGTATGTGATCCGCGTACTGGGATACCGGGCTGCCCGGACGCCCGGTGATGGCGATGGTCGTCGCGCCCCGCTCGAAGGCGACCCGCAGCGGTTCGATGACGTCGCCGGTCGACCCCGAGTGCGTGATCGCGATGGCCACGTCCTTGGCCCGCAGGGTGACGGCGTTGGTGACGGCGAGGTGCGGGTCGGAGTGCGCGTGGGCGATGTGGCCGATGCGCAGCAGCTTCTGGGCGAGATCCTGGGCGACGAGGCCGGAGGCGGCGACTCCGTAGATCTCCGCGCGCGGGGCTGCGGCGAGCGCGGCGACGGCGGCGCCGAGCTGCACGGTGTCGAGCCCGGCGGCGGTGTCGGCGAGGGTCTGCTGCTCGTCGTACGCGAGCTTGGCCACCACGTCCGCGATGGGGTCGTCGACGGCGATGTCCGCGGTGACGGCGGGCGCCCGGCCCGACTGCTGCTGGGCGGCGAGTCCAGCGAGGGCGAGGCGGAGGTCGCGGTAGCCGGGGTAGCCGAGCAGGCGGGCGGTGCGGACCACCGTCGCCTCGCTGGTGCCGGTGAGCTCGGCGAGGCCGGTGACCGTGAGGGCCGCGCAGCCTGCGGGGTCGCCGGCGACGGCTTCGGCGACCCGCTGCATGGAGCGGGTCATGGACGGCGCGAGGGTCCGCACCTTGGCCGCCAGGGCGGCCGGGGCGGGGGGCGCGGCGCCCGCGAAAATTTCCTTCACATCATTGGTCACTCTTGAAAGATATTTTCGGACCCGGGTGGGGTCAAGACCTCGCTGGTCCCGATGCCGGACGGATCTTCGGCGGGTTGCGGGTGGGGTGGACAATGGCTGCATGGACGCGATCGACCCACTGGAGCAGGCGCTGCACGCCGCGCGCGCACTTGTCATCGCCGACCTCGTCGCGCGCGAGGTCGCCGAGGCGGAGGTCGTCTCGCTGGTCGAGGAGGCGGTGGCGCACCGCCGCTGGTGGGTCGAGCAGTGGCCCGACGGCATCGAGTACGTCGCCGGGCTCGTCGCCCAGGACGTCCAGGACGCCCTCCTGGAGCGCTACGGCCGCTGGCCGCTCTGCCCGGTCTGCGCCTCGGGCGACCCGCACGCGCTGGACGTGGAACCGGAGTTGGGCCCCGACCCGCACTGGGTGTGCGGCAAGGCGGGCGTCACCGTGGCCCCGGTGGGCGGCCTGACGAGGACGGACCTGACGTGACGCTCTACATCGACCCGCCGACCTGGCCGGGCCATGGCCGCATGTGGTCGCACCTGGTCAGCGACGCCTCGTACGAGGAATTGCACACGTTCGCGGCGGGCATCGGCTGCCCGCCGCGCGCTTTCGAGCGCGACCACTACGACGTGCCGTCGCACCGGTACGGGGACGCGGTGCGCGCGGGCGCGGTCGAGATCGGCTCCAAGGAGCTGGTGCGGCGGCTTACGGAGGCGGGGCTGCGCAGGCCCAAAGGCAGACCCGCGTAAGGCGGTTCGAGCCTAGGGTGGGCCGCATGATCACCGTTCATCTGAAGTACGAGATCGATCCCGACCGCATCGACGACTTCGAGGAGTACGGCCGCCGCTGGGTCACCCTGGTCAACCGCTTCGGCGGCGACCACCACGGGTACTTCCTGCCGAGCGAGGGCGACAGCGACATCGCGTACGCCCTCTTCTCCTTCCCGAGCTTCGCCGAGTACGAGCGGTACCGCACCGACAGCGCGAGCGACCCCGAGTGCCAGGAGGCCATCGAGCTTGCGCGCCGGACGGGGTGCATCCGTCGCTACGAGCGGCGGTTCCTGCGGCCTCTGGAGTGAGGGCTGCTATTCCCTGCGGGGCAATCGGGTGGGCGGGGAAGCAGGAACCGTCACCCACGACGGACGTAAGCCCGGTTCTCCTCCCGGTCGGAGACGCGGACGTATCCCGTCCGCGTCACCACACCCTGCGAAGCCGCGTTGCCGGGCTCGATCACGGCGAGGAGAGCGGACACCCCGGGACGGTCCAGTGCCCACGCGGAGAGGGAATCAAGCGCCTCGGAAGCGTAGCCGCAACCCCGCGCGGCAACCGCCAGGTCATAGCCGACCTCCACCATCCCCTCCTCGTCCGGCGGCCCGTGGAACCCCATCCCGCCGACGGCGACTTCGTCCTCCACGCGGACCAGCGCGAACATCCCCCACTCGGGCCGGTGCACCCCGGATTCGTACGCCTTCGTCACCATCTGCGCCGCCGTCCTCGTCCCGTCGAACGGCCCGCCCTCGATCCAGCTCAGACCCCCCGTCCCGCCCACGGCGAGATCCGCGGCCGCCGCTGCCGAGACCTCCCGCAGGGCGATCCGTCCGGCGGGAATCTCGAGGGAGTTGTGCCAGCGCCACTTGTCGAGCCGGGGCCGCCCCGGCAGCGTGCCGCGGCCCGTGGCCCAGAGCAGCGTGGCCCACTGCTCCTCGGGCCCGCGCGCGGGCGTGACCTGCGGAAAGATCCAGGCGAGCACGGCCTCGCACAGCTCGTCCTGCGGCTCCGCGTCGACGCCGAGCGCCCGCGCGATGTCGTACGTGTGGAGCAGGACCTCCGCGACACCCATCGCCGCGAAGCCCGTCGCGTTCGCGCTGCCGTGCGGGTAGGGGTGGAAGCCCCGGACGCCCGGCGGCGTGGTCCGGATGACCGCCGAGAGAAGACCGCCGGTCGCCTCGATGGCGCTGATCGCGTCGGCGGGGCCCGACCCCTCGTCGAGGGAGATCTCGAAGGGGACCCACGCGTCGGCCGCGCGGCCCGTCAACTGCCCGGCGTACGCGACGAGATCGCACGCGATGTGCTCGGCCGTCTTGAGGCAACTCCACTCCAGGTCACCGGCCTTGACGCTCCAGTCGAGCCCCGCCGCCGTGCGCAGCACCCGCGACGCGTGCGCCACGGCCTCGTCCACCTGATCCCCGCCCATGAAAAGCATGCGCCGAGAGTACGGGAGCGTCAGGCGCTGAGCAGGTCCATTTCTGTCGCGAGGTTCGCGCGCGCCGGGGCCTCCCACTCCCTCGCCCCGTGTGGCGTACGGAACAGCCGTGGCAGGGCGAGGAGTTGGCGAAGCACCGCCGCACGGCCCTCGCGGAAGGCGTCGTCGGGGACGAAGGCGTACTCCTCGCGCACGGCGGCGGCGTACGCGGCGTACGCGTCCGGGGCGGCGGCCAGGATCGCCAGGTCGGCGTCGCAGAGCGCCTCGCCGTTGCGGTCGCCGTCGGCGGGGTCGTGGCTGACGGTGAGCCGGACGAGGCGGGCCACCTCGGCGGTCCGCGCGTCGGTCAACCCGGCCTCGGGCAGGGCGCGTTCGGCGAGGCGGGCCGAGCGTTCCTCGTTGGTCGAGCGCTCGGGCAGATACACCGCGTCGTGGAACCAGGCGGCGAGCCGCACCAGGTCGGGGTCGTCCGCGTGCTCTTCGAGTACGTCGATGTGGTCGAGGACCGCCGCCAGGTGGGCGGTGGTGTGGTACCGCCGCTGCGGCTCGGCCCAGCGGGTGAGCAGGTTGTCGCCGTACCGCTCCGGGTTGATGACGCACTCGTCCGTGTCCAGTGCCCGCAGCAGCGTCCTGCGCCAGCGCTCGCGCAGCTCATGGTTCTCGTCGTCGGCCATGGGGCGACCCTAACTCTTGAGTACCCCTAGGGGGTATGCTAATTTCCCAGCGCTAGATACCCCTCTGGGGTATTGGTTACGGCAACAGCTCTTTGGAGGGGACCGTCATGTCAACCGCCAACCCCAAGCGCTGGTGGGCGCTCTTCGTGCTCGCCACCGCCCAGTTCATGGTGATCATGGACACCTCGATCATCGGGGTCGCGCTCCCCGAGATGCAGAAGGATCTGGGCTTCTCGCAGGGCGAGCTGCAGTGGGTCTTCAACGCGTACGTCATCGCCTTCGGTGGCCTGCTGCTGCTCGGCGGGCGCCTCTCCGACCTGCTCGGGGCGCGCAAGGTGTTCGTCTCCGGCTGGCTGGTCCTCATCGCGGGATCCGTCCTCGCGGCCGCCGCGCAGACCGCGACCGTCGAGGTCGTCGGGCGCGCCGTGCAGGGCGTCGGCGGCGCGCTGATCGCGCCCGCCGCGATGACCCTCCTGATGATGCTCTTCGGCCACGACCCGAAGGAGCTCGGCAAGGCCATGGCCCTCTACGGAGCGGCGGCCCCCGCGGGCGGCACCGCCGGAGTCTTCCTCGGCGGAGTCTTCACGGAGTGGCTGAGCTGGCCCTGGGTCTTCATCATCTACGTGCCGATCGGCGTCGCGACCCTCGCGGCGACGCGCCTGCTGCCCGCCGTCGAGGGCAAGCGCGGCTCGGTCGACGTCCTCGGCGCGGTCTCTGTGACGGCGGGACTCGCGCTGGCCGTCTTCGCTGTGGTGCGGGCGCCGGAGGAGGGCTGGGGCTCGACCTCGACGGTGCTGCAACTGGTGGGCGCGGGCGCTCTGCTGGCGCTCTTCCTCCTCGTACAGAAGTCGGTGCGTGAGCCGCTGATGCCGCTCAAGGTGTGGCGGGTGCCGCGGCTCGGTTCGGCGAACCTGGCGATGACGCTGCTCGGCGCGGCCTGGATCCCGATGTGGTACTTCCTCAACCTCTACCTCCAGCAGGTGATGGGGTACGGGGCGTTCGCGTCCGGCGCCGCGCTGTTGCCGATGACGGGGCTCCTGATGGTCTTCATGACGGCCATCACGGCGCGGCTGCTCGGCCGCTTCGGGGCCAAGTCGCTGATCGGGAGCGGCCTGTTGGTGCTCGCGCTCGGCCTGGTGTGGCTGGCGCAGGTCGGCCCGACGGGCTCGTTCGTGGTGGACGTCCTGCCGGCCTCGCTGGTGGCGGCGCTCGGCATGTCCCTCGCGTACATCCCGGCGATGATGGCCGCGATGTCCGGCGCCCCGCAGGAGCAGGCGGGCCTGGCCTCCGGCATCGTCAACACCACGTACCAGGTGGGTTCCGCCCTTGGCCTCGCGGCGCTGACGGCTCTCGCGACGTCGCAGGGGGCTGGAGAGCTGGGGAATCTGCCTGCCTTGACGGACGGGTTCAGTGCCGCGTTCACCGGCGCGGCGGCCGTTGCCGCGATCGGAGGCGCCGTCACGCTTCTGGTGATGCGGGGAGAGTCGGTTGCCGCGAAGGAGAAGGTGAACGCGTAGTGGGGTGACCGTCTGTCGTCGGCTTCGCCGTTACTCGTCCTCAAACGCCGGACGGGCTGGATATCTCCGGCCCGTCCGTCGTCATGTCCGTTGCCGCGCGCCCCCGTACACGCTTGGCTTGCGCCATGACCACCACGACGAACCACGCCGAGACCTACGACCCCGAGCGCCCCGGACGGCTGCTGCGCACCGAACGCGACGTGCTGATCCCGCTGTTGAGGGGCGCGGACGACTCCGCGTACGAGATCAGGACCTGCTGTCCGGGCTGGACCGTGCGGCGCATGCTCGCGCACTGCGGCTCCGCGCTGATGCGTGTCGTGGAGACCCGCTTCGAGGAGGGCGTGTACAGCCCCGAGAGCAACGAGCGTGACATCGCCGAACGCGCCGACTGGTCCAACGCCCGCATCGTGGACGAGCTGGAGCGCGGGATGACGGAGGCGGGCGAGATCATGGTCAAGGCCAAGGGGCGCCTCGACGGCGTGTCGCTGGGGGAGTGGGTGCACGCGGGGGACGTGCGCGCGGCCTGGGATCTGCCCGGCGCGTACGGGGGCGACGGCCTCGTGGACGCGCTGCCGCTGCTCGCGGAGCACAGCAGGAGGACGTCGGCGCTGCCGCTGCACGCGGACGTCGACGGCTGGGACGAGCCGCTGGCCCTGGGCGTACCCGACGGCAAGCGCCCGCCGGCCCGCTACATCGGCGACGCCCCGACCCTGATCAGGCTGTACACGGGCCGCCCTCTGACGGGGACGCGCTATGAGCTGGCGGGCGCGAAGGAGACCGAGCTGCCGATCTTCGGCTGAGGGCGGCGGGACATGCGAAAGCCCCGGCCGGGGAAGGCCGGGGCTTTCGCGTTTCGGGGGGCGCCCCGAAGGGGCGCGGGGAACTGCGCGACCAGCCACGACGCACTCGCAGCGACACACAACCCCGCCCTGCGCTCAGTGCGCGTGCCCCGAGTCCCCCGGCTCGGCGGTCTCCCCACCCCCGGCATCCGCTCCACCGGCGGAGCCACCCGCGTGGACGGTGAACGCCGCCGTCCGTACCTCCCCCTCGTGCTTGAAGTCCAGGAACAGCCGATAAGCCCCCGCACTGGGCGCCGTCGCCTGGAAGGAGACCCCGGGTCCCGGCTTGGTGCTGCCGTCGCCCGGCTCGCCGGTCGGGTGGACGTGGAGATACGCCAGGTCCCCCGACCGCAGGGCGACCAGATGCCCGTACGCACCGAGGTACGGCTGGAGATCCGTCACCGGCTTGCCGTTCTTCGACACGTTCAGGGTCAGGCCCGCCGACTTCCCCGGCTTCAACTCGCCCTTGAGGCTGACCTCGTAGCCGTCCACCGAGGCCTTCGTGCTGTGGGCCGGAAGGCCCGCCGGGTCGTACTTGCCCGCCACCGCCAGATCCGCCCCCAGCGTCAGGCCCTCCTTCGCGCCCGCGGGCTTGAAGTCGGCGAAGACGCGGTAGCCGCCCGCTTCGGGCAGCTCGACCGGCGTCGACCAGGTGCCGTCCGCCGCGCGGGTCGGGTGCAGATGGCGGTAGGCCGTCAGGTCGCGTGAGGCGACGATGAAGTGCAGCTCCTTGTCGTGTTCCTTCTGGTACGCCGTGACGTTCTTGCCCGTGCCGTCCTTGCCGGTGCCGTCCCTGACGATCGTGAACCGCAGCTCCTCGCGCTTCTCGGCGTCTATGCGGGTGGTCTTCAGGTCCAGCGTGTAGCCGCGCTCGGAGATCTGGAGGCCGCCGGGGACGGTGGCCGCGTGGCCCCCGCCCTGCTTCTCGCCCGCGGCGGCCTCCCCCTTCTCTCCGCCGTGGCCCCCGTGCTCACCCGCGGGCTTCTTCTGCGAGGTCACGGGGTCGACGCCCTGCCCCACGCCGTACGCGGTGCCGAATGTCGCGGCGACGGCTGCGGCGAAGGCGGTGATCTTCAGTCCGGTGTTCATGGTGACTCCCGATGGGTGAGGCGCCGGTGCGCGAGCGGGTCGATGGCACGAAGATACCCCCTAGGGGTATGAAGTCAAGCCCTGATCCCCTCTTGCGTTCAGTACCCCCCAGGGGTATACATAGATCTCGTCAGCGGTACCCGCCCCGGGTACCCGGCACCGCACCGCGAGAACGCCTCAGGAGGCCCCCATGTCCGCGTACACCACCACCTACAAGGTCGACGGCGTCCACAGCGCTCACTGCAGGGGCGTCGTCAGCGACGTACTCGGTGCCGTCGACGGAGTCACCGCCGTGCACATCCCGGCGGACGGCACCGGCCACGTCACCGTCACCACCACCGCCGAGCCGGACGACTCCCGCATCGCGGAGACCGTCGAGGACGCCGGTTACGACTACGTCGGCCGCGTCTGACCCGCCGGGCCGCGCCCCCGCCACCGCCCGCAAGCCCGCCCACGTCACGAGGAGCCCGTAGCCATGTCCACCACTCCCGGCACCACCGAGGTGGCCTCCACCGCAGAGGTCGAACTCGCCATCGGTGGCATGACCTGCGCCTCGTGCGCCGCCCGGATCGAGAAGAAGCTCAACCGCATGGACGGCGTCGAGGCGACCGTCAACTACGCCACCGAGAAGGCCAAGGTCAGCTACAACGGCGAGGACATCGCCGTCCAGGACCTGATCGCGACCGTCGAGGCCACCGGCTACACCGCCAAGGAGCCCACCCCGGCGAAGGCGGACACCGGCGCCGACACCCCGGCCGACGAAGAGGCCGCCGCCGACGAGGAACTGCGGCCGCTGCGCCAGCGGTTGACCGCCGCCGTTCTCCTCTCCGTACCCGTCATCGCGATGGCGATGGTCCCGGCCCTCCAGTTCGAGTACTGGCAGTGGCTCTCGCTGACCCTCGCCGCGCCGGTCGTGACGTACGCGGCCTGGCCCTTCCACAAGGCCGCCTTCACCAACGCGCGGCACGGCGCGGCCACCATGGACACGCTGATCTCGGTCGGTACGTCGGCGGCCTTCCTCTGGTCGCTGTGGGCGCTGTTCTTCGGTACGGCGGGCACGCCCGGCATGACGCACCCCTTCGAGCTGACCATCGCGCGCAGCGACGGCGCCGGGAACATCTACCTGGAGGCCGCCGCCGGCGTCACCGCGTTCATCCTCGCCGGGCGCTACTTCGAGGCCCGGTCGAAGAGGAAGGCCGGGGCCGCCCTGAAGGCGCTGCTCCAGCTGGGTGCCAAGGACGTCACCGTCATCCGGGACGGCGGGCGCGAAGAGACCATCCCCGTAAGTGACTTGAAGGTCGGCGACCGGTTCCTCGTCCGGCCCGGCGAGAAGATCGCCACCGACGGCAAGGTCGTCGAGGGTGCCTCCGCCGTGGACGCCTCCATGCTCACCGGCGAGTCCGTGCCGGTCGAGGTCGCCACCGGCGACGGCGTCACCGGCGCCACCCTGAACGTCGGCGGACGCCTCGTCGTCGAGGCCACCCGCGTCGGCGCCGACACCCAGCTCGCCCGGATGGCCAAGCTCGTGGAGGACGCGCAGAACGGCAAGGCCGCCGCCCAGCGCCTCGCCGACAAGATCTCCGCGGTCTTCGTGCCGGTCGTCATCGCCCTGGCCGTCGCCACCCTCGGCTTCTGGCTCGGCAACGGCTCCGGTCTGACCGCCGCCTTCACCGCGGCCGTCGCCGTACTGATCATCGCCTGCCCCTGCGCCCTGGGGCTCGCCACTCCGACCGCCCTCATGGTCGGCACCGGACGCGGCGCCCAGCTCGGCATCCTGATCAAGGGCCCGGAGGTCCTGGAGACCACCCGCAAGGTCGACACGATCGTCCTGGACAAGACCGGCACCGTCACCACCGGCAAGATGACCCTGCTCGCCACGCACACGGCGGACAACGCCACCGAGGACGAAGTCCTGCGCCTGGCAGGTGCGTTGGAGCACTCCTCCGAGCACCCCATCGCGCAGGCCGTCGCCACCGGCGCCGCCGAGAAGGTGGGCGCGCTGCCCACTCCCGAGGACTTCGCGAACGTCGCGGGACTCGGCGTACAGGGCATCGTCGAGGGCCACGCGGTCCTGGTCGGCCGCACCCAGCTGCTCGCCGAGTGGGCGATCCAGCTGCCCGTCGAGCTCGAGCGGGCCAAGGCGGAGGCCGAGGCGGCGGGACGTACGGCCATCGCGGTCGCCTGGGACGGCGAGGCGCGGGCGGTCCTCGAGGTCGCGGACGCGGTCAAGGAGTCGAGCCCCGAGGCGATCGAGCGGCTGCGCGCGCTCGGCCTCACCCCGATCCTCCTGACCGGCGACAACAAGGCCGTCGCGGCGTCGGTGGCCGCCGAGGTCGGCATCGCCCCGGAGGACGTGATCGCCGAGGTCATGCCGCAGGACAAGGTCGACGTGGTCAAGCGTCTCCAGGCGGAGGGCCGCAGCGTCGCGATGGTCGGCGACGGCGTCAACGACGCTGCCGCGCTCGCCCAGGCCGACCTGGGCCTGGCGATGGGCACGGGCACGGACGCCGCGATCGAGGCGGGCGACCTGACGCTCGTACGAGGTGACCTGCGGGCGGCGGCCGACGCCATCCGCCTCTCGCGCCGCACCCTCGGCACGATCAGGTCGAACCTCTTCTGGGCCTTCGCCTACAACGTGGGCGCACTGCCCCTGGCGGCCTCCGGCCTCCTGAACCCGATGATCGCGGGCGCCGCGATGGCCTTCTCCTCGGTCTTCGTGGTCGGCAACAGCCTGCGCCTGAGGGGGTTCAAGCCGCTGAGCTGAACGGCGAGGGGCCGCCTGTCTCAACCCGCGGCAAGGACAGCATGTACATGTCTCTACGATCACCCCGGTGCGCTTGGGTCGCGCCGGGGTGATCTGCGCGTAGGCTGGGTAATTGGACTAGACCTGTTTGCCTGTTGCCCGCGCCCGCGGCCCCGGACCCGAAGGAAGACATCCATGAGCAAGCGTGCAGTCCTGGAGGTGATCGCCCTCGACGCCGAGGACGCCGTCGCCGCCCAGGCCGGAGGCGCCGACCGCCTCGAGCTGGTCACCGACATGGCCGCGGACGGCCTGACCCCGTCCCGCGAGACCTTTGCCGAGATCCGCGCCGCCGTGGACATCTCCCTGCGCGTGATGCTGCGCCTCGCGGACGGATTCGCCGCGGGTGACGTCGATGCTCTCGTACGCCGTGCCCGCGAGCTCAGGGAAGCGGGCGCCGACGAGTTCGTCCTCGGTTTCCTCGACGAGGCGGGCGGCCCCGACCTGACCGCCGTCGAGACGGTGGTCGGCGCCCTGGACGGCTGCCGCTGGACGTTCCACCGGGCCATCGACCGGGCCGCCGACCGCGACGCCCTGCGCAAGCAGCTCGCGGACCTGCCGGGTCTGGACACCTACCTCACCGCGGGTTCGGCGGCGGGCGTCGACGAGGGCCTGCCCACACTCCTCGCCGAGGCGGCGCGGTCCGGGGAGCCCGGCTACGAACAGCAGATCCTCATCGGCGGCGGCCTCCGCCTCGACCACGTTCCGCGGCTGCGGGCGGCCGGCGTCGACGCCTTCCACATCGGCGGCGCGTCGCGTCCGGACGGCTGGTCGGCACCGGTCTCCGCGGCGGCCGTCGCCCAGTGGAGGGCCGCGGTCGACGATTGATCGTTTCCCCGCGGGGGCGCGATACGACGGGGATCGACGCGATACAACTGGGATTGAAGCGATACAACTGGGATGGAAACGGAGGGGACTTCATGCCGAGACCAGCAGAGAACACGCGTCCCGCGGAACGCATACTCGCGGCCGGGACACTGCCCGTCGCCGCGTTGCTGTTCACCGGGACGCTCGCGCTCTATATCGCGCTCGTCGCGTTCGGGAACATCACCGACTTCGACTCCAACCAGCAGTTCGTCCGCCATGTCCTGGCGATGGACACCACGTTCAAGGACGACGACCTGATGTGGCGCGCGGTGGAGTCCACCGCGCTGCGGGACACGGCGTACGTGGCGATCATCGCCTGGGAGACGCTGGCCGCGCTCGTCCTCGGCACGGCGACGGTCCTGTGGGCCAGGGGCCTGCGCCGCCCAGAAGGTCTGCGCCGCGCCCAACGCGCGGGCACCATCGGCCTGTTGATGCTCCTCCTGCTGTTCGGAGTGGGCTTCATCGGAATCGGCGGCGAGTGGTTCGCCATGTGGCAGTCGGAGAAGTGGAACGGCCTGGACGCGGCCACGCGCATCGTGACGATCACGGGCATCGCGCTGGTCGTGACGCACCTGCCGTCCAAGGAGGCTGCCTCATAAACGGGGGGCAGTGCCCCGAAGGGGCGCGGGGAACTGCGCGACCAGCCACGACGTACCCGCGCCCGGCGTACCGGACTTGCAGCGAAGTGCCCTAGCTGAGCTGCGCAGGCAGCTCCGCCGCATGCACGACGATCAGGCCGGACACCGCACGGGTCAGCGCCACGTACAGCCGGCGCAGACCGGTCCGTTCGTCCGGCTCGCCGTCGACCACGGCGGCGGGCTCGTCAAGGACCACGTAGTCGTACTCAAGACCCTTGGCCAGGGATGCGGGCACGAGCGTGAGCCGGGCGTCGGCCGTCGTCTCCTGGCCGGGGGAGAGGTACGAGATCCCGGCCGCCGTCAGGGCGTCGGCGAGCGCGGGGACGCGGGCGTCCGCGGCGATAAGACCGATGGACCCCTCGTGCCGCAGCGAATCGGCGCAGGCCTCCAGGCAGGCGGCATCGAGCGCCGAGACGTCCTCGACATGCCGCACGGCGAGCGATCCCGGCGACTCCCGCACCGAGTCGACCGCCGCGAGTCCGGGCGCGATGTCGGGCAGCAGCCGGGACGCGTACGCGATGACGTCGCGCGGCACGCGGAAACCGGCCGTCAGCTCCTCCACCACGGCGTCACCCTTGCCCAGGTGAGCGAGGGCCTCGGCCCAACTCCGGGTCGCCCAGGGCGTGGTGCCCTGCGCGAGGTCGCCGAGGACGGTGGCGGAACCGGTGGTGCAGCGCCGCCCCACGGCGCGGTACTGCATGGGGGAGAGATCCTGCGCCTCGTCCAGCACCACATGCCCGAGCGAATGAGTACGCGACACGAGATCGCTCGCCTCGTCGATCAACACGGCATCGGCGGCGGACCACTTGGCGCTCTTGACGCCACGGGCGGGCTTGGCCCAGAGAACGACCTTCTGCTCGTCCTCACTCAAGATCCCGTCCGCGTGCACGGCGAGGAAATCGGCGTCGGAGAGCAGCCGAAGCACCAGCTTGGCGGGATCGACGAGCGGCCAGACGGCCTTGACGGCGGCCTTCACGGCGGGGTTGCGGGCGACGGCGTCCTGCACACGGTCGTCCGGGGCCTCCCCTGCCTGCTCCATCCGTACGAGCACGGCGTGCGCGATGCGCTGCGGCAGGGCGTCACGGGCGGCGCCGTACCGAATGTCGCGGGCGAGCAACTCCCCGGCGATCTCCTCGAGTTCATGGGCGGGCACGCGCCACCGCCGGGACCCGCGCACGACGACGAGGGGCTCGGTGGGCATGGTCACGTGCGAGCGCACGGCCTTGCGCAGCACCTCGGCCATGCGGGCGTCGCCCTTGACGACGGCGGCCGCGGCATCGTCCGTGCCCCGCACCTCCACATGAGAGACGAGATCATCGACAGTCGCCTGCTTGACCTCCAACTCGCCCAGCGCAGGCAGGACTTGCTCGATGTAATGCAGGAAGGACTTGTTGGGCCCGATGACCAGAGTCCCGGTCCGGGCGAGCCGCTCCCGATGGGCGTAGAGCAAGTAGGCGACACGATGAAGCCCGACGGCGGTCTTCCCGGTCCCCGGCCCGCCCTGAACGCATACCGACCCCCCGAGCCCACTCCGCACGATCTCGTCCTGCTCGGGCTGAATGGTGGCGACGATGTCGCGCATGGGTCCGACGCGGGGCCGCTCGATCTCCTGCTGGAGCAGCTTGCTGGCCTGCTCGGCCTCTTCCTGGTCGCTGAGATGCTCGTCCTCGTACGCCGTGAGGTCGCCGCCGGTGTAGCCGAAGCGCCGCCGCAGGGCGATGTCCATCGGCGCCTTCTTCGAGGCCCGGTAGAAGGGCTGCGAGACGGGCGCACGCCAGTCGATGACCATCGGATCGCCATCGCCGTCGTGCACATGCCGCCGCCCGATATAGAAACGCTCACCCTCTGCCCCTTCCGCCTGATCGGCGCCGGGGGCGTGCAGATAGTCGAGCCGCCCGAAGAAGAGGGGCGTGTGCGAAAGATCGGCGAGAGACTTGATCCGCTCGTCGATCTGGCTCTGCAGGACGGCGGCGTTGACCCAGTTCGCGGTGACGTCACGGATGTCGAGGGCCTCGGCGTCCTCGCGCATGGCGCGGAGCGCTGCGCGGGAGCCGGCGAGGTGGCCTCGCTCATGGGCGAGCGGATCTTCGTGCATGGGGGCGCCTCCGGCGGGGTTACGTGATCGGTGTGCCGACCGGTTTCCGTCCGGCCGACGGCGGGGCGCGTCCCGCGGGCAGACCGGGCATCTTATGCGGGGGACGCGTGGCGGGGCCAACGAATTTTTCCCACCCACCCCGGCGGGTCGCCCGCTGCCGAGCAATCGGGCGGTGGTGGGCGGGAGAGGCCTGTGCGGCCAGCTAAGGTCACCGCCGTGAGGGAACGCACCGTAATCAAAAGAACACTCACCGCCGCCACTGCCCTGCTGGCGGCCTCGCTGCTCGCCCTCGCCGCCCTCTGCGTAGAGCAACGCATCCCCATGGCCGACACCCTCGTCTACCGAGCCGAAGGCGCCGCCGTGGCCGCCGGAAGCGACCTCTACGGGTTCACCGTCACCGAGTGGAAGCTGCCGGCCACCTATCCGCCCTTCGCCGCCATCGTCTTCGTACCGACCATCTGGCTCCCCCTCCCCGCCCTCAAGCTCACCTTCATCCTCGGCAACATCACCCTCCTTGCCCTCCTCATCCACCTCTCCTGCCGCCTGACCCGCACTCCCACCCGCCTGGCCCCACTCCTCACCGCCACAGCGGCAGCGCTCTGGCTGGAGCCGGTCTTCCAGACGATCCTCTTCGGGCAGATCAACCTCGCCCTCGCCTGCCTGGTCCTCTGGGACCTCACCAGACCCCCCACCGCCCTGGGCAGAGGCTTCGCCCTCGGCATCGCAGCCGGCATCAAGCTCACCCCCGCGATCTTCATCGCGTACCTCTTCCTGACCGGACGCGTACGCGAGGGACTCACGGCCCTGGCCGCTCTCACCGGCACCATCACCCTCGGTGCCCTCGCGCTCCCCGCCGCCAGCGCCGACTTCTGGACGCACCGGATCTTCGAGACGGGCCGCGTGGGCAAGGCATGGATCGTCGACAACCAGTCACTCCAGGGGCTGATCGCCAGAGCGCTGCACGACCCCACCCCCGGCCTCGCCTGGGCGATCCCCGCGGCCCTCACCGCCGCGCTCGGCCTCTGGCTGGCGCGCCGCGCCGCGACCGAACCCCGCGGCATCCTCCTGACGGCGGCCACCGCCCTGCTGATCTCCCCGATCAGCTGGTCCCACCACTGGGTCTGGTGCGTGCCGCTCCTGACCCTGCTCATGGCGGAGGGCCGCCCTCGCCTGACCGCGGCGGTGGCGACCCTCTTCACGGCCCGCACCCTCTGGCTGATCCCGCACCGGGGCGACCTGGACCTGCAACTCCCTTACTGGCAACAGCCGCTGGCGTCGCCCTACCCCATGCTGGCGCTGACCTTGCTACTGGCCCTCAGCTGCCGGCCAGCAATTCATCCGCGTCCACGATCCGGTACGCGTACCCCTGCTCGGCAAGGAACCGCTGCCGATGCGCAGCGAAGTCCTGATCGATGGTGTCCCGCGCCACGACGGAGTAGAAGCGCGCCTCGTGACCGTCGGCCTTCGGACGCAGCACACGACCGAGCCGCTGTGCCTCCTCCTGCCGGGAGCCGAACGTCCCCGACACCTGAATCGCGACGGTAGCTTCGGGCAGATCGATGGAGAAGTTCGCGACCTTGGACACGACGAGCACGGAGATCTCGCCTTCCCGGAAGGCGCCGAACAGCTTCTCGCGCTGCGCGTTGGTCGTCTCGCCCTTGATCACCGGAGCATCCAGATGCTCGCCCAGCTCATCGAGCTGGTCGATGTACTGCCCGATGACGAGGGTCTGCTCCCCGGCATGCTTCTTGACCAGCGCCTCCGTCACCTTCCGCTTGGTGGCGGTGGTGGCGCAGAACCGGTACTTCTCCTCGGCCTCGGCGGTGGCGTACGCGAGCCGCTCCGAGTCCGTCAGATTGACCCGCACTTCCACGCAGTCGGCGGGCGCGATGTACCCCTGAGCCTCGATCTCCTTCCACGGGGCGTCGAACCGCTTGGGCCCGATCAAGGAGAAGACATCCGACTCCCGCCCGTCCTCCCGGACCAGAGTCGCGGTGAGCCCAAGACGCCGCCGGGCTTGCAGATCGGCGGTGAACTTGAAGACGGGGGCGGGCAGCAGATGCACCTCGTCGTAGACGATGAGCCCCCAGTCACGGGAGTCGAAGAGCTCAAGGTGCGGATAGATGCCCTTCCGCTTGGTGGTCAGCACCTGATACGTCGCGATGGTGACCGGCCGGATCTCTTTCTTCGTCCCGCTGTACTCACCGATCTCGTCCTCGGTCAGCGAGGTCCGCTTCACCAGCTCGTGCTTCCACTGCCGCGCGGAGACGGTATTGGTCACCAGGATCAGCGTCGTCGCCTTGGCCTCGGCCATGGCACCGGCCCCGACGAGCGTCTTCCCGGCCCCACAGGGCAGCACGACAACGCCACTCCCGCCGTGCCAGAAGCCTTCCACCGCCTGCTTCTGATAGGGCCGCAGCGCCCACCCGTCCTCGGCGAGGTCGATCCGATGCGCTTCTCCGTCGACGTACCCGGCAAGATCCTCGGCAGGCCACCCCAACTTCAGCAACGTCTGCTTGATCTGCCCACGCTCGGAGGGATGGACGACGACGCTGTCCGCGTCGACCCGCTCGCCGACGAGCGGCTGCACCTTCTTGGACCGCAGGATCTCTTCGAGCACGGGCCGGTCGGTGGTGGTCAGCACAAGCCCGTGCGTCGGGTGCTTGGACAGCGTGAGCCGCCCGTACCGCGCCATCGTCTCGGCGACGTCCACGAGCAGCGCGTGCGGCACGGGATACCGCGAGAACTCCACCAGCGCGTCCACGACCTGCTCCGCGTCGTGCCCCGCCGCACGGGCGTTCCACAGGCCGAGCGGCGTGACGCGGTAGGTGTGGATGTGCTCGGGGGCACGCTCCAGCTCCGCGAAGGGCGCGATGGCACGGCGGCAGGCATCGGCCTGCTCGTGGTCGACCTCGAGCAGGAGGGTCTTGTCCGACTGGACGATGAGGGGACCGTTCACGCGCGCACCCTTTCGGTAAGCCAAACGTCCAGTGTGCCGCATGGCGCGCGATTACCGCCCTGACTGTGCTGCGGGCCTCAGCAGCCAGCTCCACCTGGGGGCGTCTCAGAAGCGGGTGAGCTCCGTCAGGTCGATCTTCACGGGATACGGGAAGTCGGTGGCGAGCTCGCGGCGGTGCACCGGGTGGGAGGGGGCCGGGAAGTACGAGAGGGTGTCGGCGTTCAGCCAGTACTCGTGGACGGCGAGCTGGTTGTCCCGCTCCAGCTCGACGCGCCAGTAGTAGGGGACCTTGGCGGCGGCGAACTCGGCGGGCTTGTGGACGCGGTCGACGCTGCGGGAGCCGGGGGAGCCGGGGGAGCCGGGGGAGACGACCTCGACGACGAGGACAAGCTTGGCGACAGGGACGCACTCCATCTCGAAGAAGCTGAGCCCCGTGCGGTCGTGGACCATGACATCCGGCACCCGGACGTTCTGCTCGTCCAGCATCACGCAGCTCTCGGTGACCACGGAGAGGGACTCGGGTTGAGCGTTCTCCAGCGTCCTGCTGATCTTGTCCCGCACCTTGCCGTGCCAGTACTTCGCGCGCCCTCGAACAACGATCATCCCGTCCACGAGTTCCCAGTCGAAGGGCAGCTCCAGGTCTTTGACCTGATCGAACGTCCAGCCCTCGGCAGGAGGGAACGCCCAATTGTCCTCAGTGGCCTGTACCTGTGCCTCGGCGCTCATCACTGCTCCCATGCGCGTGAGTCTGGACGCGGGTGCGACGGGTGGTCTCGCATACGACGGTACGGTCACCTGAAGTGAGGGTCCAGGAGCGAACGGCTTGACGCGGTGCACGCGGCGCGGGCGGGGAGTCCCATAGGGCGAGCTGGTCGGTCGCACCCGCCGTCGTGCGGCGAAGGTTGCGGTGGCGCATGCGGGGTGCGGTGCTGAGGCATGTATTACCCGCAATTCCAACTTGACCTGTCATGGCACTCTCAGCCGGTCTACTCAATGGATCTTTCATAAATGGAGCCTTACAAGCACCGCTGACACATCCATGATCATTTGCTGGCGCAGCACCCTCCAGGCCGCTGAACCGTTTGATGCTGCGGCGTCAGGATGGCTAGCGTCTGACGGCATGAAGAAGACGACACCCACCGTGCGGGAGTTACAGCAGAAAGCCACCGCGACCGGACGGGACACGCGTACGGCCGTCCTCACCCGCTCGGTCCGGGCCAACGTGCCGTTGCGCAAGACCTTCGTGCAGGCGAACGCGGGGAGTGACAGTCGGAGCGGGCCCCTGAAGGACTTCGTGACCGGGAGGGATCTGCGGGGCCTCAAGGCCTACCTGCTCATCGTGGCCGCATGCAGCAACGGGGACAACGGCTGGTCGACCACGCACGACAGCGCGGTGTGGGCGCGGATGATGGACATTCACGAGTCTGCCGATGACCAGTCCGCCCGCACGGGTGCCTGGCGAGCCCTGCTCCGGCTGCATGAGCGCAAGCTGGTCGACTGCCGCCGCAACGGGACCATGATCACGGTCACCCTCTTGCGCGAGGACGGCAGTGGGAGGCCTTACGACCGCCCCGACGGCAAGACCGAGGAGAACCGCTATCTCCAGATCCCGGCCGAGTTCTGGACGACGGGCCGTGACAAGCGCCTGGACTTGCCCGGCCTGGCCCTGTTCCTGGTCGTCGCCCGCGAGAAGAACTGGTCGGCCTTCCCCGCGGAGAAGGCCCCCGAGTGGTACGGCTGGTCCGCCGACACTCATGAGCGCGGGCTGAAGAAGCTTGTTTCGCTCGGGCTTGTCGAGCGACGCGAGCACTACATGAAGGCCCCGTTCGCTCCGCTCGGTTTCACCAAGACCCACCAGTACAAGCGCACCGCCATGGTGCAGCCGCGCAAGCCCCGGAAGAAGGCCGCATCTGCCGGGCGGTGAGCCGACCGCACTTGCGGGGCTAACTCCGCCGTCTCGCATGCTGCCGTCCGTCCGGCACCCCCGTCACGCAAGGGGTGCGGGGTGTCTCATGCCCATTCCCACCTTCCGCCTGCGGACAGTCCGCAGGCCCACGCAAGGAGGAAACTCCCATGCCCGCCACAGCCAACCAGCCCCCGCCGCCGGACCCGCAGCCCTCCGGCACGGACCCCGTGCTGCTCCTGGTGCTGGGGCTCGTCGTCGTCCTGGTCCTGGGCGCCACGCTCTATCTGTGCTTGGTCCACCCTTCGCTGGCCGGTCCGATCGGAGCCGTGGGCGGGATGGCCTCGGCGCTGGCCACCGCGCTCGGCGTGGCGATCGCCCTCCGCCGACGCTGAGTTGGCTCACGTCTACGTGCTCTCCGTGGGCTACCTCGGGGTTCTGTCGCGCACGTACGCGACGTCTGCAGGAGAGAGGGACCCGCACTGGCTGAGCTCTTCCAGCTCGGTGAACAGCGAGGCGTGTTCCTCGGCCCGCGCCTCAGCCCGCCCCTCTGCCCTTCCCTCGGCTTTGCCCCTGAGACAGGCCGTCTCGTTCACGCCGCCTCCGTCAGCTCGCACCAGACGAACTTCCCATTGCTGTACTGGAGTTGAGCCCCGCTGTCCTGTGCGTACCAGCCCCACTTGTCGGTGCATTCATCTACGAGCGTGAGGCCTCGGCCCGACGTGAGGGCAAGGTCCGGTGTCGTGGCGAAGGGGGCC
>NZ_SRIC01000114.1 GCF_004684775.1 Streptomyces sp. MZ04 | reverse complement strand
GGGTGGTCTTGGGGGGCTTCGCCGTGCGGGTTCTGCTGGGCGTGGGGGAAGTCTTCGGGGGCGTGGTGGACGGCTTCGCGGCGGGCTCCGAGACGCCGGCCTCCGGCGTGCCCGCCGCCTTCGCGTCGCCGTCGCCGCCGCTGTCGTCATCGCTGCCGCAGCCGCTCAGCACGAGGGCGAGCACCGCCGCGGTGGCGGCCGCCATGGAAGTCTTTCTGCGCACGGGAGTTGATTTCCTGTCAGGTTTGGATGGCGTGGATTGAATTCCCGGGGAGGGGGGAATTTCCTATGCGATACGTTCATCAACCCGAGCGAGCGTGTCACAGGAAACGCGCGGGATTCCAGGCCAACTGGATATGTTCTAAAGGTCAGTTGGGCTGATCCTGAGTTATGCGAATTGCGAATTCCCGCGCCAGAGGCTAGTGGCGTACGTCACACCCGTTGCTCCGATGGTTGTGCTACCTTGCGAACAGCACGTGTGAACGCCGCCTCTCTGCGGCGCCGGTGCTGATCTCCTCTCTTCCGCCTCCTCGGAGGCCACTTTCTCTCCGCCCGTCGTACGTGGCGTGATCACTCCGCCCCGCCGGGCCCTTCATTCGCATGTCTGCGAAAGGAACCCACCATGAGCACCGCAACCATCACCCCGAACAGGGAATCCACCATGGAATCCACCAAGGAATCCACCAAGGAATCCACCAGGGAATCCACCAAGGAATTCGCCAAGGGATCCACCACGGCCACGGTCAAGGCCGCCTCCGGCATCCTCGACCTCGCCCACGGCGCCACCGGTCATCTCCGCACCGGTGACTGCCTTCCCACCCCCAACGACGTGCAGGTCCCTGCCGCCCTCATCCGCCGGCTCGGCCTGCGCCCCGGCGACCTCGTCGAGGGCGAGTGCGCACGGCCCCGCACGCTCACCGACGTCCACCGGGTCAACGGCCACTCCGCCGAGGCGCTCCGCAGGCGCGCCCGGTTCGCGGACCTCACCCCGCTGCACCCCCGCGAGCGGCTCCGTCTGGAGACCCCCGGAGGGTCCGTCGCGACCCGGCTCGTCGATCTCGTCGCCCCCGTCGGCAAGGGGCAGCGCGGCCTGATCGTCGCGCCGCCGAGGACCGGTAAGACGGTCCTCCTCCAGCAGCTCGCCGCCGCCGTCGGCGCGAACCACCCCGAGGCGCACCTCATGGTCGTGCTCCTCGACGAGCGGCCCGAAGAGGTCACCGACATGAAGCGGTCGGTACGCGGTGAAGTGCTCGCCTCGACCTTCGACCGGCCCGCCAAGGAGCACATCGCCCTGGCCGAACTCGCCGTCGAGCGCGCCAAGCGGCTCACCGAGGAGGGCAAGGACGTCGTCATGCTCTTCGACTCCCTCACCCGGCTCTGCCGCGCGTACAACAACGCCGCGTCCAGCGGTGGCCGCACCCTCTCCGGTGGCGTCGACGCCGCCGCCATCCAGGGCCCCAAGCGGCTCTTCGGCGCCGCGCGGCTCGCGGAGGAGGGCGGGTCGCTGACCATGCTCGCCACCGTGCTCGTGGAGACCGGATCGCGCGCCGACGACTACTACTTCGAGGAGCTCAAGGGCACCGGCAACATGGAGCTCCGCCTCGACCGCGGCATGGCCGAGCGGCGGGTCTTCCCCGCCGTGGACATCACCCCTTCCGGTACGCGCCGTGACGAACTGCTCGTGCCCGCCGACGAGTTGACCGCCGTACGCGGACTGCGCCGCGCCCTGCACGGCCGTGACGCGCAGGGCAACCTGGAGGCGCTGCTCGACCGCATGCGCAAGACGCCGAGCAACGCCGCCTTCCTGCGGCAGGTGCGGCAGACCGTGCCGGGTGCCAACTCGCCCGACATCAACGGAAGTTGAGAGGCGTCGTCACGGACGTGTGACGTGCACCCGATAGCTGCCGTCCTTCTCGACGCCCGCCACTGTGACGCGTACGTCCGTCTTCTTGTCCACGAAGGTCTGCCCCGGCCCGTACGGCGCGTCGGAGAGCTCCGCGTGGACGTTCGGCCGCCGTGTGCAGCCGCCGCTGTCCTTCGCAGAGTCGGCGACGGTGACCGGGCCGTGGCCCGTGTCGATCTCCGCGTTCACCCGGTAGACGAGCACGCCGGGTTTGCAGACCCCCTCGTCGTTGCCGCCCTGGGTGCGGACCTCGATCGCGTACCCCGTCTTCTCGTCCATCGGCACGAAGGCGAGCTTGGTGCCGCCGCGCCCGGCCAGCGGGGTCAGCGTGTGCTCGGTGGTCCCGGAGTTGGACGCGCAGCTGATCTGGTCGTCGTCGAGCCAGCCCAGCTTCCACTTGTGCCAGGCCAGCAGGTCGTTGTTGGCGCCCCAGTCCTCGCTCATGATGTCCCAGTGGCCGACCGCCCCGCCGCCCTCCTGCGTATAGAGGTCGGGCAGGCCGAAGGTGTGGCCGTTCTCGTGCGGGAGCACGCGGTAGCCGGTCTCGCGGTAGCCGCCCGAGCCGTCGTCCTGGCGGCTGTAGATGAAGGACGCGTTGGCGACCGGGACGCCGTCGGCGACGGGTGCCTCGGTGTTGCCCGCGAAGGTCACCGAGAGGACCGTGTCCAGCGCTGAAGGGCCCGCGTTCGGCGTGACGAGGATGTTCACCAGGTCGTACTCGCGGAAGTCCACGTCCGGATCGGCGGTCGCCACGATGTCCTGGACGAGCTCGCGGTACCCCGGATCGAAGGGGGCGCCCCGCTCTATCCCGTACTCCTTGAAGCTCTTCGGCATGCGCAGCCAGTCGGGCACGGGGGACTCGGGGCGGTAGTCGAGCCGCCCGTAGGAGCTGGTGCGGAACCACTCCGAGGTCTGCGGGAAGAACTCGGCGAGGCGCTCCATGGCGCTGCCATCGCCGGGGGCGTCGGAGAAGTCGACCATCAGGTTCAGGGCCCGGACGGTGCCCGTGGAGCGCGAGTACCCGGCCGGCGTGGGTACGCCCTCCGACATCTGGACGCCCATCGTGCCGTTGATCATGCAGGGGCCCAGTGCGGTCGCGCGGGCCAGGGACACGGGGCCCGCTGCCGTGGGGGAGTCCTCCATCAGGCGGCCGGTGCTCGCCGACGTGGTGACCGTGAGGGCGAGGGCCGCGCAGGTCGCGAGTGCCGCGCCGCGCCGGGCTCCGCGTATCCGCCGCCAGGTCGGCTGCTGCATACATGGGCCTTCCCGTCGCGGCAGCCGCAGGTCCTGGCTGCACCCTGTTCGATCACCCTCTGCCGGGGTCCGCGCGGGCGCTCGCTGGGTGCGACCGATCGTGGGTTTCTCGTCCGCGCAGGTGTGACTCAGGTCACGGGAAAGAGGTCGGCGGACCGGAAATATCCGGGGACTGTCTCCCCGTTTAGACCTGTGTCCGAGCGAAACGGGGAGTGATTCCCCGCATCGCGACCCAGCAGTCAGACAGCAGCAGTCAGACAGCAACAGTCAGACAGCGACAGTCAGACCACTACTTCGAGGAGTGCCTCGTGGATACCGCCACCGCACCGCAGCGCAAGGCGACCCGCCCGCGGGCCGACGCCCTGCGCAACCGGGAGCGGATCGTCGCCGCCGCACGCGAGATGTTCGTCGAGTTCGGCCCCGATGTGCCGCTCGACGAGGTCGCGCGCCGCGCCGGCGTGGGCAACGCCACGGTCTACCGGCACTTCGCGGACCGGGCCGAACTGGTCCACCAGGTCGTCCTGTCGGTGACCGACCGCGTCGCGGAGCACGCCGAGCGCGCCCGCGTCCGGATGGAAGCCGACGAGGACGCCGTATTCGACGCCCTGCGGGAGTTCGTGCACGCCGCCGCCGACGAGCGGATCAGCGCCCTGTGCCCGATGCTCCAGGAGACGTTCGACCCCGACCACCCCGATCTGATCGACGCCCGCGACCGGCTCGAGGCCGGGATCGAAGGGCTCATGGAGCGGGCGCGCGCCGCCGGGCAGCTGCGCACCGACATCGCCGTCGGAGACCTGATGGTCGCCCTCTCCCAGCTCACCAGGCCGCTGCCCGGGACGGCGTGCTTGAACATGGACCGTTTCATCCACCGTCATCTGCAGCTGTTCATGGACGGCCTGATGGCACCGGCACGCTCCGAGCTGCCAGGTGAGGCGGCGACTTTGGAGGACCTCCGCCAGTAGGTCGGCAATGAGCCCCGCCTGACGTCTCCCGTCGCACACCGCTTCACGTATCTCCCTTCTCCCTTCTCGCTTCTCGCTTCTCCCTTCTCGGTTCTCGTTACGTCAGTTACGTCACTTCTTTCACTCTCGTACCGCTAGGTGGCTATCCCCATGTCTGAAACAGATCCCAGGCGCTGGAAAGCGCTGATCTTCATCGCGCTCGCGCAGCTGATGGTCGTGCTCGACGCGACCATCGTGAACATCGCGCTGCCCTCCGCCCAGCAGGACCTGGGCATCTCGGACGGCAACCGCCAGTGGGTCATCACGGCCTACGCGCTGGCCTTCGGCGGCCTGCTGCTCTTCGGCGGCCGGATAGCCGACCTGTGGGGGCGCAAGCGCGCCTTCGTCGTCGGTCTGGTCGGCTTCGCCGTCGCCTCCGTCCTCGGCGGCGCGGCCAATGGCGAGGCCATGATGCTCGGCGCCCGTGCGCTGCAGGGTGCGTTCGGCGCGCTGCTCGCGCCGGCCGCGCTGTCGCTGCTCGCGGTGATGTTCACCGATGCCAAGGAGCGCGCCAAGGCGTTCGGCATCTACGGTGCGATCGCCGGTGGTGGCGGCGCCGTGGGCTTCATCCTCGGCGGCACGCTCACCGAGTACCTGGACTGGCGCTGGACGTTCTTCGTCAACGTCCCGTTCGCGATCGTGGCCGCCCTGGGCGCGTACTTCGTGATCCGTGAGCCCGCCGAGGGCCGCAACCGTTCGCCGCTCGACATCCCCGGCGTGATCCTGTCCAGCCTCGGCCTCGTCGCCCTGGTCTACGGCTTCACCCGCGCCGAGTCCGCCGGCTGGTCCGACGGCCTGACGATCGGCATGTTCGTCACCTCCGCCGTGCTGCTCGCGGCCTTCATCGTCACCGAGGCCAAGGTCAAGGCGCCGCTCCTGCCGCTGCGCGTCCTGACCGAGCGCAACCGCGGCGGTGTCTACCTGTCGCTGGGTCTCGCGGTCATCGCGATGTTCGGCACGTTCCTGTTCCTCACCTACTACCTGCAGATCGTGCAGGGCTACTCGCCGGTGAAGACCGGCTTCGCGTTCCTGCCGATGATCGCGGGCATGATCGTGGGCTCCACGCAGATCGGCACCCGTCTGATGACCCGGGTCCCGCCGCGCCTGCTGATGGCGCCGGGCTTCCTGGTCGCCGCGGCCGGCATGCTGCTCCTGACCCAGATCGAGATCGGCTCCTCGTACACGACGCTGGTCATGCCGGCGCTGCTGCTGCTCGGCCTCGGCATGGGTACGGCGTTCATGCCCGCCATGTCCCTGTCCACGCACGGCGTCCAGGCGCGTGACGCCGGTGTCGCCTCCGCGATGGTCAACACCTCGCAGCAGGTCGGCGGCGCCATCGGCACGGCCCTCCTGAACACCATCGCCGCATCCGCCACGACCGCGTACGTCACCTCGCACGCGGCGGGCGCGACGACTCCGGCGGCGCAGAAGCTGCTCCAGTCGCAGTCCATGGTCGAGGGCTACACCAGCGCCATCTGGTGGGCGGTCGGCATCCTGGTGGTCTCCGCCGCGATCGCCTTCGCGTTCATCAACACCGGTGCCCAGAGCGGCTCTTCGGCCGCTTCGGGCGACGGCGAGGGTGCCGGCGGTGTCGGCAAGGAGGACGAGGTGCGGATCCCGGTGGTCGCGCACTGACCCCCGCTCGTTTCACGCGTAGGTAGGACCTAGCGGAGCCAGGGAAGGTCCGCACCGGCCTCCTTGGGCTGAAGTCCCTCGGCGACGATCATCATGATCTCGCCGAGGGACTTCTGCTGTTCCGGGCTGAGCCGGTCGAAGAGGGCCTGGCGTACGGCGGAGACATGGCCGGGCGCGGTCCTGCGCAGCACCTCGAACCCGTCGTCGGTGAGGATCGCGAACTGGCCGCGCTTGTCGGACGGGCAGTCCTCGCGGCGCACCCAGCCGTTCTTCTCCAGGCGCGCGATCGCGTGCGAGAGCCGGGACCGGGTGATCTTGCTGTTCCTCGCCAGCTCGGTCATCCGCAGCCGCCGCCGCGGCGCGACGGAGAGCTGGACGAGCAGGCTGTAGTAGATGTGCGGCATGCCCGCGTCACGCTGCAACTGGCGGTCGAGGTGATCCTCCAGGAGCGTGGTGGCGTGCAGATACGCGAGCCAGGTGCGCTGTTCTTCGTCGTTGAGCCAGCGCGGTGCCGTGTCCATGTGTTCCACTGTACGCAGCCCTTTCTTGAAAGTTAAAGTTGTTCGGAGGTGCCGTCATGACCGAATCCCTGGAGCGCATGCCCGCCCTGTACCTCAGTCACGGCGCGCCGCCGCTGGCCGACGACGCACTCTGGCCCGACCAGCTCAAGGCTTGGTCGACCGACCTGCCGCGCCCCAAGGCCATCCTGATGGTCTCCGCCCACTGGGAAGAGGCTCCGCTCGCACTCGGCGCCACTGAGACGGTGCCGCTCGTCTACGACTTCTGGGGCTTCCCCGAGCATTACTACCAGGTGACGTACGCCGCTCCCGGCGCCCCCCAACTGGCTGATTCCGTACGGGCGTTGCTGCGCGGGGCGGGCATGCCGGCGCAGGACATCCCGGACCGCGGGCTCGACCACGGGGCGTACGTCCCGCTCGTCGAGATGTACCCGGCCGCCGACATCCCCGTCCTCCAGATCTCCATGCCCACCCTCGATCCGCAGCGCCTGATGGACATCGGGCGCAGGCTGGCGCCGCTGCGGGACGAGGGCGTGCTGATCGTCGGCAGCGGCTTCTTCACGCACAACCTGGCGGCGCTGCGGCAGGGCGGCACGCCGTCCTGGTCGGTGGAGTTCGACGTGTGGGGGCGCGAGGCTCTTGAGGCGGGGGACGTGGACGGGCTGCTCGACTTCGCGCACAAGTCCCCGGCGGGGCAGCTGGCGCATCCGCGTACGGAGCACTTCGCGCCGCTGTTCGTGACGCTGGGGGCGGCGGAGGCGGTGGGGGACCTGGGTGATCAGAGGAGCGTGATCGACGGCTTCTGGATGGGGTTGGCGAAGAGGTCGGTGCAGTTCGGCTGAGGGCGCGGGCTTTCAGGCGAGCGGCTCGCTGAGCTCGATCGCCCGCAGGGCCGCCGTCAGGGCCCGCTCGTCGCCGACGTCCATTGCCGTGTCCGTGAACTTGATGACGTGCTCGTCGCCGTGTGCCAGGGCCCGCTCGAAGACCTCATCGGGGGCGAAGGTGCCGGGTGCGGTGTATGCGACCGGGGCGTCGGGGGCGTACATCGAGGTCACGGCGGCCGAAGCCGTCCAGGCCGCGTGCAGGCTCGGCACCCACAGGGCGCGGGGGAGCGCGGGCAGGGTGCGCAGCACGGCGTTGGGCGCCGTCGCCGCGTGCACCAGCATCGTCTCCTCGCCGTGGCCGTGCGTGGCATAGCGGTGGGTCGCCGCCCGCACCAGCTCGGTGAGCCTGCGGTGCGCCTCGTCGGGCCCGGTCACGTCCGCCGCCCACACGGGCAGCCGCGTCACCAGACCGAGCCGCGCGGGGAAACCCTGGGCGCCTTCTTCCGGGATCGGCGGTACGGCGTCCAGGGCGGCGGCCGCGCTGTCGGCACCCGGCAGCGGGGCGATGGCGGAAACGGGGTGGTGGCGGGCGGCCCAGTAGCCGAGGCCATGGGCGAGTTCGGCGACGCGGGGTCCGGTCGCGTCACCCGGGTCGGCCGCCAGGAGGGTGCGCACCGCGTGGCCGACGCGGATCACCGGGTGGGTGGAGCCGCCGTACATGCCGGGCAGCAGCCGCGGCCACCACCGGGCGAGCACGTCGCGCCAGGGGCGTTCGGCCACCTCGCGCCCGAAGTACGCGATCCAGTCCGCCGCCCGGCGCGAATCACCGAGGGCCTCGCGCCAGTTGTCGCCGGTGACTCTCTCGACGGCGCCCGGGAACTCCTCCAGCTTCGGCGCGTACAGCTCGAGCCAGCGGTGGACCTCGCCGGATTGCCCGTGCGCGGCGAGCGCCTCGACGGCCATCGGCGCGTGGTTGGTGAGCCGCCCGAGCCGCTCGGGCCCGGAGGCGTGCAGTCGCTGGAGGGCTTCGTCGAGGGTGCCTGTGTCGTCCATGGGGGCACGCTAGGCGGGTCGTCGGCGGGGCGTAACGGGCTTGCGGCCTAGGCCGGGACCTAGGTCCCGGGGGACCCGAGGGGGCGCTCGTACCAGGCGACGTCCCAGTAGCGGCCGAACTTCCGGCCCACCTCCCGGTACGTGCCGACGTGCCGGAAGCCGAAGCGTTCATGGAGGCGGTGCGAGGCGTCGTTGGGCTGCGCGATCCCGGCGTAGGCGCGGTGCAGGTCAGACGTCGCGGCCTCGCCGTCGAGGGCCTCGAAGAGCGCCTTGTACAGCAGCGTGCCGATGCCGCGGCCGCCGGCGTCCGGCGCGCAGTAGACGCTGACTTCTACTGAAGTGGCGTACGCGGGCTTCGGCCGGAAAGGGCTGCTGGTCGCGTATCCGAGCACGCGGCCCGAATCCCGCTCCTGGGCAACCATCAGGCGGTGCGGGCCGTCTTCAGGGTGGGAGAGCAGCCAAGGGCGGCGCTCTTCCGGCAGGAAGACGGCTGTGTCGAATGTGATCGCCGTCTCACGTACGTAGTGGTTGTAGATGCCGGTCAGGGCCTCGATGTCGGCCTCAGTGCCCGGCCTGACCTGCACCTCCGTACGTTCCGACGGCATCCGGCCTCCCCTTGTGGCCGCACAGGGTACTGCAACGTCGAGAAAATAGATGTGCGGCTTGGGAATTCTGTCCGGATTCCAGTCGTTGTTTCCATCGGAAGCAGGGCACCCGGAAGGGTGTGGTTTCCACCACAGAGGCCCGTGAAAAGGCCGACCAGGACCTCCACACGCAAGGGAGCACGCATGGCAACCCGTGCCGTCGCCCGTCGTAAGTCCGCCTCCACCGGCGAGACCGACGCGGCACGCAGTGTTCGCGCCGTAGGCGGGGAGATCGCCGACCGCGACCTGGTCGGCATGTACCTCGACGAGATCGCGCGTACGCCGTTGCTCGACGCCGCCAAGGAAGTCGAGCTGTCCCAGATCATCGAGGCGGGTGTCTACGCGCGGAAGATACTCGACGGAGACGTCGAGGACTCCGTCGCGGGCGCGGCCGCGTCCCGCGAGGAGCTGGAGGCGCTGGTCGCCGACGGCGAGCGCGCCAAGGACGTCTTCATCCGGTCGAACCTGCGACTCGTCGTGGCCGTGGCGCGGCGCTACCCGCGCAGCGGTCTTCCCCTCCTCGACCTGATCCAGGAGGGGAACGCGGGCCTGGTGCGCGCGGTCGAGAAGTTCGACTACGCCAAGGGCTTCAAGTTCTCCACGTACGCCACGTGGTGGATCCGCCAGGCCATCACGCGCTCCATAGCCGACCAGTCCCGCACCATCCGCCTCCCCGTCCACCTGGTGGAGGAGCTGGGCCGGATCCGGCGCGTCCAGCGCGAGTTCAACCGTAAGAACGGCCGCGATCCCGAGCCCGAGGAAGTCGCGGCCGAGCTCGACTCGACCCCGGCGCGGGTCATCGACGTCCTGGACTGGGCCCGCGACCCGGTCTCGCTGAACATGGGCGTGGACGACGACGGCGACACCCAGTTCGGCGACCTGCTCGAGGACACCTCGGCGGTCTCGCCCGAGCAGTCCGTCCTGACACTGCTGCGCAGCGAGGAACTGGACGACCTGATCGGCCGCCTCGACCAGCGCACGGCCTCCATCATCAAGATGCGGTACGGCATCGAGGACGGCCGCGAGCGGACGCTGACGGAGGTCGGCAAGCAGCATGGTCTTACGCGGGAGCGGATCCGTCAGATCGAGAAGCACGCGTTGCTGGAACTGAAGAAGCTGGCGCGGGACACGGGCTTCGACGCGGCGGCCTAGGCGGCCGGGCCTGTTCCGTCCCTGCGGTGACCGGCGAGGTCACAGGCGGACGATGACCAGGGCCGTGTCGTCGGTGTTGCCGGCCGGCGGGAGCAGTTCGGTCAGCAGCGTGTCGGCGAGGGTGTCGGCATCGGCCGACCCGTGGCGGGTGAGGCAGTCGGCGAGCCGCTGAAGGCCGGTGTCGATGTCTTCGCGGCGGCGTTCGATGAGTCCGTCGGTGTAAAGGACGAGCGTGGCGCCTTCGGGGAACGCGGTTTCGGCCTGGGGTCTGGGGGCGTGTTCGGGGCGGGCGCCCAGCGGCGGGTCGGTGGCCTTGTCGAGGAACTCGACGGTGCCGTCGGCGTGCAGCAGGGCGGGCGGGAGATGGCCGGCGCTGCTGTAGGCGAGGACGCGGCTTTCGCAGTCGACGACGGCCTGGAAAGCGGTGGTGGACTCGGCGCCGTCGATGTGACGGGCGTACCCCGTACAGGCCGAGCGCCTCGAGGGCGGCCGCGGGGCCGTCGGCCACCCGTACGGCCGCACTGAGCGCACTGCGGAGCTGTCCCATGACGCAGGCCGCGGGCAGGCCGTGGCCGACGACGTCGCCGACGGCTACCGCGATGCGGTCGCCGGGCAGTTCGGCCAGGTCGTACCAGTCGCCGCACACCTTCAGGGCGCCGACCGCGGGCCGGTAGCGCACAGCTGCCCGGTGGTGGCCGAGTGATGTGGGCGCGGGCAGCATCGCGGCCTGCAAGGTCAGTGCGACTTCGCGCCCCGGTCCTCGGCCCGGACGGGCGGGTGGCGCTGCTGTTGCACCGGGTGGAGGAGGTCACCGACGCCATGGCGTCGCGTTCCCCGGTGGCCGCCACGCGCAGCAGCGACGCCTGAAGGTTGCGCATGCCGGTCGCGCCCGGGGCGTTGGGGTTCTCGGGGAAGACGTCGAACAGGTAGCGGCCGACCACCTGGTCGCGGGTGCGCCCCGCCATCTGCAGAAACGCCTCGTTGACATCCGCGTACACCAGGTCTGGGGTGAGCAGCGCCACCGCGCCCGGCATGGCCTGGAACGCCGCTTCGTAACCGATCCCGGGTTGCTTCACGACGACGCAGCGTGCCCCGGCCGAACAGCCCAAGGGTTCCATTGGGCCATCAGAGGCATGTCACGGAACGTCAGAGGGGTTACGTGGTGGAGGCCTGCGTCAGGCGTGTGCCCAGGTCGCGTAGGTACTGGATCAGTTCCGGAGGCTCGTGTGCCCTGAAGTCGCAGTCGACCAGCGCCAGGCGGACCGCCAGCCATTCGATGGAGTCCGGCACCGTCGACCGCAGGCGGCAGGACGTGTCGGAGATCCGTTCCGGCGTGCCCAGCGTCGCGGGGAGGCGTGCCGCGACGAACTCCGCGGGGGCAGCGAACGTCACGTCGATGGCGTACGACTGCCGGCCGCGCCACATGGACTGGCGGATGTACTCCGCCGCGTCCCCGGTCGGCAGCTCCCGCGGAGCGAACCGCGCTCCCGTCGCGAACGGGGACGACACCCGGTCGACGCGGAACGTACGCCAGTCCTCGCGGTCGATGTCGTACGCCACCAGGTACCAGCGACGTCCCGTCGACACCAGCCGGTACGGCTCGGTCAGGCGGCGCGACTCCGTGCCGTCGCCCGCCCGGTACGCGAAGCGCAGGCGTTCCTGGCCGGCCGCCGCCGACGCCATCACCGTCAGCGTCTCGGGGGCGATGCTCGCCCCGTCCCCGCTGGTGAGAGGCATCGTGGCCATCTGGAGCGTCGAGACCCGGTGGCGCAGGCGTGAGGGGAGGACCTGCTCCAGTTTCGCCAGGGCCCGGACGGATGCCTCCTCGTCGTCGAGGACCAGCGGCGGCATCGCCTTGCCCGCGACCAGGCGGTATCCGCCGGCCGCCCCCTGGCTCGCCTGGACCGGGTAGCCGAGGTCCCGCAGCCGGTCGATGTCGCGCCGCACCGTGCGGCGGCTCACGCCGAGCCGCTCGGACAGCTCCCCGCCCGGCCACTCCCGCGGGGTCTGGAGCAGCGAGAGGAGTTGCAGCAGGCGTGCCGGGGTGTCCGTGTTCTCCGCGTTCTTGCTCATGTTCTCCATGGTGGCCGTTAATTAGGACGCCATCTGACCTATACGGGCTCTAGGTTCCTCTCATGACTTCCAGCAATCCCGCCTCACCGCCACCCACAGCCGCCGCCGTCGGCGACCGACGGCGCTGGTTTGCCCTCGCCATCGTGATGACCGCGGCCTTCATGGACCTCGTCGACGTCACCATCGTCAACATCGCGATCCCCTCCATCCAGAAGGACGCGGGCGCCACGTTCAGCCAGATCCAGTGGATCACCGCGGGCTACGCGCTCGCCTTCGCGGCCGGACTGATCACCGGTGGGCGGCTCGGTGACATCCACGGGCGCAAGCGGATGTTCCTGATAGGCATCGGCGGCTTCACGCTCGCCTCCGCGCTCTGCGGGTTCGCCGCCAACCCGGAGATGCTCGTCGCATCGCGGATCCTGCAGGGCGGCATGGCCGCGATGATGGTGCCGCAGGTCCTGTCGATCGTGCACGCCACCTTCCCGGCGCACGAGCGGGGCAAGGTCTTCGGGCTCTTCGGGATGATCGTGGGGCTCGGCGCGGTCTCCGGGCCGCTGCTCGGCGCGCTGCTCACCGAGTGGAATCTGTTCGGGCTCGAGTGGCGGCCGATCTTCCTCATCAACCTGCCGGTCGGCATCGCGGGGCTCGTTCTCGGGCGGAAGTTCATCAGCGAGTCCAAGGCGCCCAAGGCCCTCAAGCTCGACCTCGTCGGTGTCGTCCTGGTGACACTCGGCATGCTGATGGTGCTCTACCCGCTCACCCGTGGGCGGGAGTTGGACTGGCCGCTGTGGGGTTACGTGATGATGGCGGGCGGAGTCGTGGTCTTCGGCGCCCTCGTCGCGTACGAGAAGAGGAAGACGGCGAAGGACGGCTCGCCGCTCGTGGAGCTGTCGCTGTTCAAGGTGAAGAGCTTCGCGGCGGGCATCGCCGTACAGACCGTGTTCGGTGTCGCGATGGGCATCTTCTTCCTGGTCTGGACGCTGTACATGCAGGCGGGGCTCGGCTGGAGCGCGCTGCGGGCCGGCACGACAGGGGTGCCGTTCTCGATCGCCGTATCGGCGGCGGCCGGCATGTCCGTACAGCTGCTCGTGCCGCGCTTCGGACGCAAGGTGCTCCAGGGCGGCGCGCTCATCATGGCCGCCGGAGTGCTGCTCTACATCTGGGAGGCGGACCGGTACGGCGCGGACATCGCGTCCTGGCAGATGGCGCTGCCGCTGGCCGTGATGGGCGCCGGCATGGGGTTCATCGTCGCGCCCCTGACGGACGCCATCCTGTCGGACGTGCCGCGTGAGCACTCGGGGTCCGCGTCCGGGCTGCTCAACACCGTCCAGCAGATGGGCACGGCGCTCGGACTCGGCCTGGTCTCCGTGGTGTTCTTCGGCATGATCGACGAGAAGGCCGCGCCGAGCCAGGTGCCCGTGGAGATCGTGGACGCGTTCCAGAACTCGCTGTGGTGGGTGGTCGGCGTACTCGCCGTCATCTTCCTGCTGATGTTCGCCCTGCCGGGCAAGCCCCGGCAGCACGTCGAGGGCGCGGACGCCGGGGACGCCGGGGCCGAGGGTGCCGGTGAACTCCTTGAGGGGGAGCCCGTGTTGACGTCCTGATCTACATGCCGGCGGGGTGCGGCCCGGGTGGAGCCTAGAGCTCTGCCTGGGCCGCCGCCATGTCCAGGGACTCCAGTACGGCACGGGGGCTGCCGCCCTTCATGACGGCGGCGCCGATCTCCTTGCGGATGGCAGCCCGGACCATCGGCCACGACAGCAGGTTGACCGGCTGGAACTGTGCCTGCGGCATCTGGTCGATGAACTTCCACAGCGGACGCTGCGCCGAGTCCGCCCGCAGCGCGGCCGACGCCGAGCTGGTCACCGGGAGCGCGGCCTGGCCGCCGCCGTACGCCTTGGCCGACTTGCGGCCGTAGAGGTAGCTGAGGAACGTGCCGGACGCCTCGCCGTTGCCGTTCTGCCGGAACGCCATCAGCCAGTCGCTCAGGCCGATGGGCGCCGCCGCCCCGCCCTGCCGCCTCGGGAAGGCGGTGTGCGCGTAAGGGAACCTGTACTTGTCTGCGGCGCTCATGAGTACCGGATGGGCGACCAGCATCCCGATCTGGCCCTTCATGAACTGGGCGTACGCGTCCGTCCTGTTCAGCCCCGCCGGGTTCGCGCCCGCGAGCCCCGCGCCGACCAGCTCGTCCCGCAGCCAGGTCAGGGTCCGGACATTGCCCTCGGTGTTGAAGTCGTAGCTCGTCAGGCCCGCGAAGCCGCCGCCGTCCGCGAGCAGCCAGGACAGCATCTCGTCCTCGGCCGCCTCGGGCCCCAGTTGCAGGCCGTACGGCGTCTTCACGCCGAGCGCCTTCAGGGCCTGTGCCGCCGACACCAACTCGTCCCAGGACGTGGGTGCGGTGATGCGGGCCTGCTTGAACAGGGCCTTGTTGTAGAAGAGGCGCGGGGTGCTGGCCAGGAACGGGACGCCGTACTGGATGTGCTTGACCGAGCCGGCCTCCGCGTACGAGCGGGTGAAGTCGGCCTCGGTACGGATCTCGAAGAGGTCGGACGCGCTGTAGAGCTTGCCGTCCTTGGCGTAGGGGGCGAAGACGTTCGACTGTGCGATGTCGGGTGCGTCGCCGTCCTTCACGCGGCGGGCGAGCGTCCGGTCGAGCTTGTTGAAGGGGACGCGCTCCATGTCGATCTTGACGCTGGGGTGCGCCTTCTCGAAGGCGGCGATCAGTCCGCTCCACTGGTCGCCGATCGAGGAGCCCACGCTCTCGTCGTAGCTGGCCACGAGGAGTTTGAGGGTGGTCGCGTCGCCGTCCGACGAACAAGCGGTGAGCCCGAGCGCGGAGGCGCCGGAGAGACCGGCGGTGTGGAGAAGGAACTGCCGACGACGCACCGCTGTTGCCACCCTTATTGATCGCGTTCTGATCGCGTTCTGATCAGCGTTCTGATCGTGCTTGATCACATCGCACACGGACGGTGGCAGATTCTGTCACACGGGCACTTTGTGTCTACGAGGACCTGGTGCGGACGGCTGGCATAGCCTGCCTCCCATGCACGCACATGTGACCGGCTCGTCCGGTTCGCTCACCGAGCGCCGCAAGGCCGAGACGCGCCTGGACATCGCCCGTACCGCGGCCGCGCTCTTCGTCGAGAACGGGCTGCGTGCCACCCGAGCCGAGGACATCGCCCGCGCCGCGGGCGTCGCCCCGCGCACCCTCTACCGCTATTTCGCGACCAAGGAGGAGGCCGTCGCCCCGCTCTTCGCGGCCGGTGCGCAGCAGTGGGCCGAGGCGGTGCGGGAGGCGCCCGCCGCTCTGCCGGTGCGGGACGCGCTGCGGCACGCGGCGGAGCGGGCGCTGGCAGCCGACGACACCGGTGCGGCGGAGTCCCTGGAGTGGGTGCGGTCGCTGCTGCGGATGGCGGGGGAGAGCGCGGCGCTGCGGGCGGTGTGGTCCGACGCCTGCCATGGCTCGGAGCAGACGCTGGTCTCCGTGCTCGCCGAGCGGGCGGGGCGTTCCGGCGCCCCCTCGCTGGAGCTTCGGCTCGCGGCGGCGCTGGCGAGCGCGGCGGTCCGGGTGGCGGTGGAGACGTGGGCCGCCGGTGACGATCCCGCCGGGGGTCCTGCGGGCCCCGCGGCTCTGGCCGAGCGCTGCATCGAGGCGCTCGGAGACTTCCGCAGGCCGTAGGGCCGTAGGGCTGTAGGGCCGTAGGGCCGTAGGCCGTGGGGACCTTCAGTGGCCACCGTCAGACCTGAAGTCCGTTTGTGTCTGCCTGACGCCCGAACCTGTTTACTTTCCGGAAATCCAGTCGTAGTCTCCCAAGGAACCCACAAGCTCGGGCATCAGGCGGAGGCGAACGGACATGTACGCACCGGAGCGGCAGCAGGAGATCCTGCGGCTCGCGCGCGACGGCGGCCGGGTCGACGTGCTGTCGCTCGCCGAGGAGTTCCAGGTCACCGCGGAGACCATCCGGCGCGACCTGAAGGCCCTCGACCGCGCCGGTCTCGTACGCCGCGTCCACGGCGGTGCCATACCGGCCGGGCGCCTCGACTTCGAGCCGGACCTCGCCGAGCGCGAGGGCACCTCGGCCGACGAGAAGGACCGCATCGCGAAGGCCGCGCTCGCCGAGCTGCCGGCCGAGGGCAGCGTCATCCTCGACGCGGGCTCGACGGTCGCACGGCTCGCGGCCTCGCTCCCGCTCGAATCGACGTTCACCGTCGTCACGCACGGCCTGCCCACCGCGGCCCGCCTCGCCGACCACCCCGGCATCCAGCTGCATCTCATCGGCGGCCGGGTACGCAGCCGTACGCGCGCGGCGGTCGACGCGTGGGCGCTGCGGGCGTACGGAGAGATCCGCGCCGACGTCCTCTTCCTCGCCACCAACGGCTTCTCCGCGGAGGCCGGCCTGACCACCCCCGACCTCGCGGAGGCGGCCGTCAAGCGCGCCGCGATCGGCGCGGCCCGCCGGGTGGTCCTGCTCGCGGACTCCACCAAGCACGGCCAGGAACACTTCGCCCGCTTCGGCGACCTGGACGACGTGGACCTCCTGATCACCGACACCGGCCTCAGCCCGGAGGACGCGGCGGCGATCGAGGGCGGCGGCACGGAGGTCGTCCGCGCATGAGCACGACGAGTCCCAGTGAAGAGACGCGTCCCAGTGAAGAGACGCGTCCCAGTGAAGAGACGCGTCCCAGCGAACAGACGCGTCCCAGCGAAGAAACGCGTCCCAGTGAAGAAACGGTACGTACCCGCATGATCCTCACCGTCACCCCCAACCCCTCCCTCGACCGCACCTACGAGGTCCCCGCCCTGGACCGCGGTGAGGTCGTGCGGGCCACCGGGGAGCGGATGGACCCGGGCGGCAAGGGCGTCAACGTGTCGCGGGCGGTCGCGGCGGCGGGCGCGGACACCGTCGCCGTGCTGCCGCTCGGCGGGGCGCCCGGCGCGCTGGTCGCGCAGCTCCTGGACGAGCAGGGGATCAGGGTCGCGCCGGTCCCGGTCGCGGGCCAGACCCGGTCGAACATCGCGGTCGCCGAACCGGACGGCACGCTCACGAAGATCAACGCTCCCGGTCCCGAACTGACCGTGGAGGAGGCCGAGTCGCTGCTCTCCACGGTCCGGGCGCGCTCGGCCGGGGCCGACTGGATCGCCTGCTGCGGCAGCCTCCCGCGCGGCCTCGCGCCTTCCTGGTACGCCGAGTTGGTGGCCCGCGCGCACGCGGCGGGCGCCCGTATCGCCCTGGACACCTCGGGCCCGGCCCTGCTCGCCGCCCTCGCCGAGCGCCCCGACGTGGTCAAGCCGAACGCCGAGGAGCTCGCGGAGGCGGTGGGCCGCCCGCTGGCCACGGTCGGCGACGCGGTCAAGGCCGCCGAGGAGCTGCGGGAGCTGGGCGCGCGTGCCGTGCTCGCCAGCCTCGGGGCGGACGGCCAGCTCCTGGTCGACGACTCGGGCACGTACTTCGGCAGCGCCCGCGTCGACGCCGTACGCAGCAATGTCGGCGCCGGTGACTCCTCCCTGGCCGGTTTCCTCATCGCGGGCGGCACCGGCGCGGACGCCCTCGCATCGGCCGTGGCGCACGGCGCGGCGGCGGTCCAGCTGCCGGGCAGCGCGATGCCGACGCCCGCGGACCTCGCACCGGACGCGGTCACGGTGACGACGGAGGTCCCCCTGGACCGCGCGCTGACGGAGCCGGCGTCATGACTCCCCGCCCCCACAAGCCAACTCCCCTGCGAAGGAGCCCGCGATGAGCGAGATGATCACCGCGGAACTGGTCGACCTCGAACTCGACCGGTCCGCCGGAACCAAGGAAGCGGCGGCCCGCGCCCTCGCCGAACGCATGGTGTCCCTGGGCCGGGTGACCGACCTGGAGGGTTTCCTCGCCGACGTGGCGGCCCGTGAGGCGCAGATGCCGACCGGCCTCGACGGCGGCATCGGCATCCCGCACTGCCGCAGCGCCCACGTCACCGAGCCGACCCTGGCCTTCGGCCGCTCGGCGGACGGCATCGACTTCGGGGCGCCGGACGGCCCCGCGGACCTGATCTTCCTGATCGCCGCTCCGGCGGGCGCGGACGACGCCCACCTGACGATTCTGTCGTCGCTGGCACGGCAGTTGATGGACGGGGAGTTCACGAGCGCGCTGCGGGCGGCGACGGACGCCGGGACGGCAACGACTCTGATCCGGGGTGAGGGGCGGGCGGCTGGGGAAACGACAACAGAAACCCCCACCGGCCCGCAGCCGGAGAGCGACCCGCCCCCGGCGGAGCCGTTCCGCATAGTGGCGGTAACTTCCTGCCCCACGGGCATAGCCCACACCTACATGGCAGCGGAATCCCTGGAGAACGCGGCCCGCGAGGCAGGCGTGGAGCTGGCGGTGGAGACGCAAGGCTCCGCCGGCTTCACCCGCCTCGACCCGGCGGTCGTCGCCTCCGCGGACGCGGTCATCTTCGCCCACGACGTCCCCGTACGGGAAAAGGACCGCTTCGGCGGGAAGCCCACCCTCGACGTGGGCGTGAAGGCGGGCATCAGCCGCCCGGCGGAACTCATCGCGGAGGTCCGCGGGAAGGCGGCCCGCGGCGAGACCACCGCGGCCGGTGCCCCCAGCCCGGTGGACAACGCGGGCGACAGCGGCGACGGCTACGCCACCAAGCTGCGCAAGTGGCTGATGTCCGGCGTCAGTTACATGGTCCCGTTCGTCGCCGCGGGCGGCCTCCTCATCGCCCTGGGCTTCGCCATCGGCGGCTGGCGGATCGACAAGGCCCCGTCCGTCGCCGAGCACTTCGTGTGGACGGACACCACCAGCTGGGCCGCGCTGCTCTTCCAGATCGGCGGTCTCGCCTTCGCCTTCCTGGTGCCGGTCCTGGCCGGCTACATCGCGTACGGAATGGCCGACCGGCCGGGTCTGGTCCCCGGCTTCGTCGGCGGCTCGGTCGCCGTCACCATCAACGCGGGCTTCCTCGGCGGCCTCGCGGCCGGTCCGATCGCGGGCGGCGTGGTGATGGGGATCCAGCGGGTCCGGATCCCGCCCGTCCTGCGCGGCATCATGCCCGTCGTGGTGATCCCGCTGATCTCGTCGGCGGTCGTCGGCTTCCTGATGTTCCTGGTGATCGGAAAGCCGATCGCCTCGCTGCAGAGCGCGCTCACGGACTGGCTCGAGGGCCTCTCCGGCGCCAACGCGATCATCCTCGGCGTCATCCTCGGCCTGATGATGTGCTTCGACCTCGGCGGTCCGCTGAACAAGGTCGCGTACGCCTTCGCCGTCGGCGGCCTGGCCAACCCGACCGAGGGCAGCCTCAAGGTCATGGCCGCGGTGATGGCGGCCGGCATGGTCCCGCCGCTCGCCATGGCCCTCGCCACCACCGTCCGCGGCCGCCTCTTCACCAAGACGGAGCGCGAGAACGGCAAGGCGGCCTGGTTCCTCGGCGCCTCCTTCATCACCGAGGGCGCGATCCCGTTCGCCGCGGCCGACCCGCTGCGGGTGATCCCCGCCTCGATGGCGGGCGGCGCGGTCACCGGCGCCCTGTCGATGGCCTTCGACTGCACGCTGCGGGCCCCGCACGGAGGCGTCTTCGTGGTGCCGCTGATCGGCCGGCCGCTGCTCTACCTGGTGGCGATCGCCGCCGGTGTCGGCGTCTCGACCGTGACGGTCGTCCTGCTCAAGGGGGCCCGGAAGACGGGTCCTTCGGAGGGCGGGGAGAGTTCGGAGGGCGCGGAGGCCGCTGCGGAGGCCGTGCCGAAGGAGCAGGTCGCGGCGGCTGTCTGATCCCGCTGCTTGAGGCGGCTGTTTGAGCCCCATGGGCCCCTATGAGGGGGGTTGTGCGACATGCGTCACTTCAGGACGTAAGTCCCACGGCCCCCCTGTCGGAAGTCCCGGATCGTGTTGTCTACTGTGCGGCATGCTCCAGAATGTCTCGATCCTCCAGCAGACAGGCGTGGCCGTGCTCGCCGCCGCGACCGTCGTCTGGGCCGTGGGCCTGGTGCGGGTGCTGCGGCGCGACCGGTCCGACGCGGACGTCTGGCACCAGGCGCAGGCGCTGCGCGCACTGCCCGCGCAGTCGGGCCCGCCGCGTACGGAGACGGTGGAACTGACGCCGGACGAGCGGGCCGCTTTCGCCGGTCTTGTACGGCAGTTCGGCGAGGGTCGGTCCTAGCTAGGGCCTAGCTAGGGCCTAGTCGCGCGCTAGTTGGGCCCTTGGTCAGGACTGCTGCTGCGGAATGCTCCTGGCCCGCAGCTCCATCGCCTCGCGGGCCGCGCTCTCGGTGACGTACACCTCGCACATGTGCCGCTTGTCCGGCGTGACCGTGTGCTCGACCTCCCAGAGGCTGAGCTCGCTGCCGTCGAAGAGCAGGAACGCGTGCTCGTAGAGCGAGAAGCAGAAGCGGGCCTCGCCGGGCAGGCAGGGGCGCCCGAAGGCCTGCGTGATCTGGTGCGCGAACGCCGAACGCAGCTGCCGCGCGATCTCCTCGCCCGGCCGCCCCGCGCCGATCGGGTTCTCCGCGCGGCGCAGCAGCCGGCGCCCGTGGTCCGCCGAGTCGTCGGGGACATAGGTGTGCCGGGGCTCGTCCGGGGCCGGGAGCTGGAGCACGATGGGCTGCTCGCAAGCCGCCGGGATGGTGTCCGGCGGGAGCGGCAGCCGCGAGGTGGCGACGCCGGCCTCCTCCTCGTCCACGTACAGCTCGTGCCGGGCGTGGCCGCCGGGGTCCGTGTTGTGCACCAGCTCCCAGAGGGTGAGCGCGCTGGCGTCGGCGAGCAGCCACGTGTGCCGGTACGTCTCGCGGTGCAGGCCCGCGCTGTGGTGCGCGGAGTGCAGCGAACTGTCGTACGCGATCGCCGAGTCGAGGTGCCGTATCGTCTCGTCCGGCAGGTCGAAGGAGTTCAGGGCGTGGCCGAGGAGCCGCTCGAGGTGCTCCTGCGGAGATTGCGGGGGCTTCTGTTCGGGCGACTGGGGTGGTTCGTACGCTGTCTCGTACTCGTACGGAACGCTCAAGGTTTCTCCCGGCGTTGCTGCATGTCACCTTGTGAGTGCATACCGTAGCCCCTGGATCGGACATCATGTCCGTGAACGGGAAAACGTACGAGCCGCACGGCAAGTTCCCGTGCGGCTCGCGATGTTGAGGATGCTTTGAGGGGGCTGAGGCCCGGCCTGTGGCTAGCCGGCGCTGCCCGCCGTCCACTCGCTCCAGGACATGTTCCAGCCGTTGAGGCCGTTGTCCGGGGAGACGGTCTTGTCCGGGGAGCCCTTGACCGTCACGACGTCCCCGATCAGGGAGTTGTCGTAGAACCACGCGCCCTGCGTGCTGGAGTCGCCCGCGCCCTGCGCGTCCTGCAGGCCGACGCAGCCGTGGCTGGTGTTGGCGCTGCCGAAGATCGAGGGCGAGCCCCAGTAGTTGCCGTGGATGAAGGTGCCGGACGAGGACAGGCGCATCGCGTGCGGGACGTCCTTGATGTCGTACTCGCCGCCGAAGCCGACCGTGTCGCCGTTCATCCGCGTCTGCGTGAACTTCTCGGAGATCACCATCTGGCCGTTGTACGTGGGGTTCGACGGGCTGCCCGCGGAGATCGGGATGGTCTTGACGACCTTTCCGTCCCGCTCGACCGTCATCTTCTTGGCCTGCACGTCGACCGTGGAGACCTGCGCGCGGCCGATGGTGAAGCTGACCGTCTTGTTCTGTACGCCGGTGGCGCCCTCCGCGCCCTTCACGCCCTCCAGGTCGATCTTCATCGTGACCTTGGAGCCGGCCTTCCAGTACTCCTCGGGCCGGAAGTCCAGGCGGTTGTCCCCGAACCAGTGGCCGACGACCTTCTGGCCGCTGTCGGAGGTGACCTTGATGTGCGACTGGACGTCCTGCTTCTCCGTGATCGCCTTGTCGAAGGTGAAGGAGACCGGCATGCCGACGCCGACCTTGGTGCCGCCGTCCGGGGTGTAACTGCCGATGAAGCTGTTGGCCTCCGAGACGGTCGTGAAGATCGAGTTCTCCGTCGCCTCCTTGCCCTTGGCGTCCTCGGCGTTGGCCGTGATGCGGTACTTCATGCCGCGCTCCAGCTGGGCCTTGGGCTTCCAGCTGCTGCCGTCGGAGGAGAGCGTGCCGTCGACGGCCGCGCCGGTGGAGACCAGCGTCATCTTCACGTCGGTCAGCTTGCCGCCCTCGGCCTTGACGCCCGTGGCGTTGATGGAGGCGCCGGTCGAGCCGTCCTTGGCCGAGATGGTGATGGCGAGGCCGTCGGCGCCGTCCTTGCCCTTGCCGTTCTTGCCGTCGTCGTTCGCGTCCGCGTCGCCGCCGCAGGCCGTGAGGGTCAGCGCACCCGCGGCGGCGAGTGCGGCGGCTGCCAGCAGGGCGCGTCGCCGAGGCCTGGCTGTGTACGACGTTGTCACGGGCTGCTCCATCTATGTGCCAAGTGCGCGTTCTGGTCCAGTACGGGTAAAGAGCGACGTGCGGGCGGAAAGGTTCCGTCCGGATGATGTGAGCGCAGGCACAGGGGAGCCGCACCAACGTGGCCTGGTTGGTGCGGCTTTGAGGCTTTGGGGCTGTTGCTACCTGACCTACTCGACCTGCTTGCCGTAGAGGTCGAGATACGAGGGGAACGTGCCGCCGGGGGTCTGTACGGACTCCGCGGCCAGCATCGCCCGCACGATCGCGGTGGTCACCAGGTCGGCGCCCGCCGCGAGGATCTCGTTGAGGGCGAGGGGGTTGTCGGCGGCAAGCGCGTGCCCGCCGGTGGCGAGGGCGAAGACGGTGTCTCCGTCGTTGAGGAGATGGACGGGGCGCACGGCGCGGGCCATGCCGTCGTGCGACGTGCCGGCCAGCTTCTGCGCCTGGGCCTTGGTGAGTTCGGCGTCCGTGGCGACCACGGCGAGGGTGGTGTTCAACGGCGGCGGCCCGTTCTCGGCGGCGGCTTCGGCGAGGCGGCGCTCGGCCTCCGCGTGTACCTCGGGCGTGGGGTAGGCGACCTGCCGCCCCTCGAAGTACCGCCCGTACAGCGCGCCCGTCCGCGGGTCGACCCCCGAACCCGCGGCGTTCGCCACGACCAGCGCGGCCACGGTGATGCCCGAGTCCAGCCGGACGCTCGCGCTGCCGATGCCGCCCTTGACCCTGCCGACCACCGCGCCGGTGCCCGCGCCGACGTTGCCCTCCTGGACCGGGGCGAAGAGGTCGGTGCGTGCGGCGGCCTCCACTGCGGCGCGGCCCGTCGCGGCGTCGGGGCGTGCCGTGAAGTCACCGCCGCGCCCGAGGTCGAACACGCAGGCGGCCGGAACCACGGGGACGACGTGGGAGGGGTCGGGCCCCACCCGCACACCACGCCCCCGCTCCTCCAGCCACGCCATCACGCCGCTCGCGGAGTCGAGCCCGTACGCACTGCCACCGGTCAGGACGACCGCCTCGACGCGCTGCACCAGATTGCGGGGGTCGAGCGCGTCCGTCTCACGGGTGCCGGGACCACCACCGCGCACATCCACAGCGGCCACGGCGCCACCCTCGGGGGCGAGCACGACGGTGGTGCCGGTGAGGTGACCCGCGCGGGCGCCGCCGTCGAGGGTCGCGTGACCCACGCGCAGGCCCCGGACATCGGTCAGGGAGTCGGAGGTGGGGTGGCTCGGGACGTCGGAAGTCATGCCGAACTGCGTATCACGCGGGGCGCGGGGCGGGGGTGGATCGCGGCGTGGGGTTGTCTGGTGGGTAGGCGTGGTTCGGCTGCGTGTGGCCATCCGCCAGGTAGGGGTGAGGCGGACGCGTGTGGCCATCCGACGGGCGGGGGTGAGGCG
>NZ_SRIC01000113.1 GCF_004684775.1 Streptomyces sp. MZ04 | reverse complement strand
GGGCGGGGTTGGGGAAAGAACCGCCGGAGGCCCAGCCCGCACCACCAACGCCGCCGGAGCCCGCTCGCAGAGGCCAAGGCAGGGGCTCTGCTCGACGGCCACCCCGGACGCGGGACCGAGACGTGCCTCCACGGCCCCGCACAGCTCGACGCCACCCCCACAAGCCAGATCCGTACACACCCGCACCACCGTCGCGGGACGCGGCCGCACCGAGAACATCGAGTAGAACGTCGCCACTCCATACCCCTCCGCCGGCGGCACCGTAAGCCGCCGGCAGAGGTAGTCGAGGCCCCCCTCGCTCACCCACCCCACGCGATCGTTCAACGCGTGCAACCCCGGCAACAACTGATCCCGCCGCTCCCGCGCCGCCCGGCCACCCCGCGCCCACCGCAGATCCGCGTCGCTGCGGTCATCGGCCCCCTCCCACGCGGACTCCGGAGGACCGAGCAGCGCGTCGACGGCCGCCCGCTCCTCGTCCGTCGGCTTGCTGTCACCGAAGTGCAGATCCATCCGTCACCCCACCTCACTGGCGAGCTTGTCGATCCGTATCGCCGATGCCTTGAACTCCGCCGTGCCCGCGATGGGGCAGTTCGCTTCGATCGTGAGCTGGTTGGTGTCGACCTCGTCGGGAAAGTGCATCGTCATGAAGGCGAGGCCCGGGCGGAGACCGGGGTCCACCCACACGGGCGCCACGACGACCCCCCGCCGCGAGGAGATCCGCACCTCCTCACCGACCACGACCCCGTACCGCTCCGCGTCCTCCGGGCACAACTCGACGTACTCGCCGCGCCGCAGCGGAGAGGCGAAACCCCCGCTCTGCACACCGGTGTTGTAGGAGTCCAGCCGCCGACCCGTCGTCAGCCGGATCGGGAACGACTCGTCCGTGAGGTCGACCGGCGGGTCGTGTGCGACGAGGCCGAACGGCGCGGGCGTGCCGCGCCGTTCGGGGGCGGACTCCCACAACCGGCCGTGCAGGTACGTCGGTTCGACCCGGTCCTGCGACGGGCACGGCCACTGGATGCCCTGCAGGGACTCCAGACGCTCGTACGTCATGCCGTAGTGGTCCGGCGACACCGACCGCAGCTCGTCCCAGACGGCCCGCGCGTCCGCGTACTTCCAGTCGTGGCCGAGCCGCCCCGCGAGATCGCAGAGGATGTCGATGTCCTCGCGCGCCTCACCGGGCGGCCGCACGGCCTTGCGGACCCGCTGCACGCGCCGCTCGCTGTTGGTCGTCGTGCCGTCGGTCTCCGCCCAGGCGGCCGTCGCGGGCAGCACGACGTCAGCCAACTCGGCCGTCTTCGTAAGGAAGATGTCCTGTACGACGAGGAAGTCCAGGGCACGAAGACGTCGCATCGCCTGCTCGCTGTCCGCCTCCGACTGCGCGGGGTTCTCGCCGATGCAGTAGACGGCCTTCAGCGACCCCTCCTCCATCGCCTCGAACATCTCCGTCAGATTCAGCCCGTGGCGCGGCTGGATGACCGTGTCCCAGGCCGTCTCGAACTTCAGGCGTGTGTCCGGGTCGAGGATGTCCTGGAAGCCGGGAAGACGGTTGGGGATGGCGCCCATGTCGCCGCCGCCCTGGACGTTGTTCTGCCCGCGCAGGGGCTGCAGGCCCGAGCCGTAGCGGCCCACGTGGCCGGTGAGCAGCGACAGGTTGATCAGCGCGCGCACGTTGTCCGTGCCGTTGTGGTGCTCGGTGATGCCGAGCGTCCAGCACAGCTGTGCCCGCTCGGCCCGCGCGTACGCGTGCGCCAACTCCCTGATGGCGGCGGCCGGTACGCCCGTCACCTTCTCGGCGAGCGACAGCGTCCAGGGCTCGACCAGGGCCGCGTACTCCTCGAAGCCGGACGTGGCCCGCTCGATGAAGGAGTCGTTCGCCAGGCCCGCGTGGATGATCTCGCGGCCGATGGCGTGCGCCATCGGGATGTCCGTGCCGACGTTCAGGCCGAGCCAGCTCTCCGCCCACTCGGCCGTCTTGGTGCGGCGCGGGTCGACCGCGTACATCCGGGCGCCGTTCCTGATCCCCCGCAGGACGTGCTGGAAGAAGATCGGGTGCGCGAAGCGGGCGTTGGAGCCCCACATCACGATCAGATCCGTGTGTTCGACCTCTTCATAAGAAGAGGTGCCACCGCCCGATCCGAAGGCGGCCGACAGGCCAGCCACGCTCGGCGCGTGGCAGGTGCGGTTGCAGGAGTCGACGTTGTTCGTGCCCATGACCACGCGCGCGAACTTCTGTGCCACGTAGTTCATTTCGTTCGTGGCGCGGGCGCAGGAGAACATCCCGAAAGCGCCGCGCGCCTCCTGGAGGCCGGCCGCCACCCGGATCAGCGCCTCCTCCCAAGTGGCCCGCCGGAAGGGAGCGTCGCGCGCGTCGCGTACGAGGGGATGGGTGAGCCGGGTGTACGTCTTGGGCACCCGGTCCCGTTTCTTGCTCATGCCGCGCTCCTCATGCGGTCGGCCAGCAGGTCCGAGATGGCGTGGACGGTGCGGAGCGTCGGCACCGGAACCCCGGTGATCCCGGCGAGTTCCACGACGGCCGCGAGCAGCACGTCGAGTTCGAGCGGTTTGCCGCGCTCCAGGTCCTGGAGGGTGGAGGTGCGGTGGTCGCCGACGCGTTCGGCGCCGGCCAGGCGCCGCTCGACGGAGATGTCGGGGCGGCAGCCGAGTGCGGCGGCGACGGCGAGGGTCTCGTTCATCATGATCTCGATGACGCGGCGGGTGCCGCCGTGCAGGCACATCTCCCGCATCGTGGCGCGGGCGAGCGCGCTGATCGGGTTGAAGGAGATGTTGCCGAGCAGCTTGATCCAGATGTCGATGCGCAGTTCGGGCTCGACGGGACACTTCAGGCCGCCCGCCTGCATCGCCTCGCTGAAGTCGAGACAGCGCTTCGAACGTGAGCGGTCGGGCTCCCCGATGGAGAAGCGGGTGCCTTCGATGTGCCGGACAACTCCCGGGCCCTCCAGCTCCGTTGCCGCGTACACCACGCATCCGACGGCCCGCTCGGGCGCGATCACCGCACTGACCGCGCCGCCGGGGTCCACACTCTCGACGCGGTGGCCGTCGTGCGGGCCGCCGTGCCGGTGGAAGTACCACCAGGGGATGCCGTTCTGTGCCGCGACGACCGCGGTGCCGTCGTGCAGCAGCGGCTCGATGAGCGGCCCGCACGCCGCGTACGAGTTGGCCTTCAGGCCCAGGAAGACGAAGTCGACGGGGCCGATATCGGCCGGGTCGTCGGTGGCGTGGGCCCGCGCGGTGAAGTCGCCGCGCGGGCTGTGGACACGTACTCCGTGCTGCCTCATGGCCGCCAGATGCGGTCCACGGGCGACGAGATGGACATCGGCTCCGGCGCGATGCAGCGCGGCTCCGACGTAGGCGCCGATCGCTCCGGCGCCGAGGACTGCGACTTTCACGGTGGCGCGCTCCGTTCGGTTGAGGGATCCGAACTGTCGATGGAATATTGTCTACAGTATGGAAGTTGGCCCAGCAAGGGGTTGCGCGGCACATTGCATACCGTCGACGAAACAGTGCACGGCCTCTTCCCAACCGCCCGCCTGATTCCTACTGTTCGGGATCATGAGGCCCCCCGTCGCACCCCCGGGATGGAGCCGCTGGCTCGTACCGCCCGCCGCCCTGTCCGTGCATCTCTCCATCGGCCAGGCCTACGCCTGGAGCGTCTTCAAGCCCCCTCTGGAATCCGCCCTCCACCTCAGCGGCACCCAGAGCGCGCTGCCCTTCCAGCTCGGCATCGTGATGCTCGGCCTCTCGGCGGCCTTCGGCGGCACCCTCGTCGAGCGCAACGGGCCGCGCTGGGCGATGGCGGTCGCCCTCACCTGTTTCTCCTCCGGCTTCCTGCTCGCCGCGCTCGGGGCGGCGACCCGCCAGTACTGGCTGATCGTCTTCGGATACGGCTTCGTCGGCGGGATCGGCCTCGGCATCGGCTACATCTCGCCCGTGTCGACCCTGATCAAGTGGTTCCCGGATCGCCCCGGAATGGCGACCGGCATCGCGATCATGGGCTTCGGCGGCGGCGCGCTCATCGCCTCGCCCTGGTCGGCCCAGATGCTGGAGTCCTTCGGCTCGGACTCATCGGGCATCGCGCTCGCCTTCCTGGTGCACGGTCTGACGTACGCCGTCTTCATGTCACTCGGCGTGCTCCTGGTGCGGGTGCCGCGTACGGAAGGGGCGCGGGCACCGGGCGCCCCCGGCACGCTCGACGGGCCGCAGGTCTCCGCGCGGGCCGCCGTGCGGACACCCCAGTTCTGGTGCCTGTGGGTCGTGCTCTGCATGAACGTGACCGCGGGCATCGGCATCCTGGAGAAGGCCGCCCCGATGATCATCGACTTCTTCTCCGACACCGGGACGCCGGTCTCGGTCTCCGCCGCCGCGGGCTTCGTCGCCCTGCTCTCGGCCGCCAACATGGCCGGTCGCATCGGCTGGTCCTCGGCGTCCGACCTGATCGGCCGCAAGAACGTCTACCGCGTCTACCTGGGCGTGGGCGCGCTGATGTATCTGCTGATCGCCCGGTTCGGCGACGCGTCGAAGCCGCTGTTCATCGTCTGCGCGCTGGTGATCCTCTCCTTCTACGGAGGCGGCTTCGCGACGATCCCCGCGTACCTGAAGGACCTCTTCGGGACGTACCAGGTCGGCGCGATCCACGGCCGGCTGCTCACCGCCTGGTCCACCGCCGGTGTCCTCGGCCCCTTGATCGTCAACTGGGTCGCCGACCGCCAGGAGGAGGCCGGCAAGCACGGCTCCGGGCTTTACGGCATGTCCCTCACGATCATGATCGGCCTGCTGACCGTGGGCTTCGTGGCGAACGAATTCGTCCGCCCCGTCCACTCCCGCCACCACATTCCCGCCCCGAGGGAGGCCACCCATGACGGCGCCGACCAGCACGCCGCCCAATAGTCCGCCGCGCCGCCGGGGGCTGATCCTCGCCGCCTGGCTGTGGGTGGGGCTGCCGCTCGGCTACGGCCTGTACGAACTCGCACACAAGGCCACTCAGCTCTTCAACGCGTGACGCGATGATGAGAAGCATCCAAAGCCCACGCCCGATTCCTGTTGCTTTACCTGTCCTGTTACTGGTGAGTCGCTGAGCAGACTGGACGGTCCCGCATCTCCGGCAACAAGGGGGACCCGTTCATGCACGGCTCACGCATCGCCGCCGTCGGCCACCACCAGCCCGCGAAGATCCTCACCAACGAGGATCTGGCGGGCATGGTCGACACCAGCGACGAGTGGATCCGCTCCCGCGTGGGCATCCGCACCCGCCACATCGCGGGACCCGATGAGCCGGTCGACGAGCTCGCCGCGCAGGCCGGGGCCAAGGCCGTCGCCGCCGCGGGCCTCGCGCCCGACGCCATCGACCTCGTCCTGGTCGCCACCTCCACCGCGATCGACCGCTCCCCGAACATGGCGGCCCGCGTCGCGGCCCGCCTGGGCATCCCGTCGCCGGCCGCGATGGACGTGAACGTGGTCTGCGCGGGCTTCACGCACGCGCTCGCCACCGCCGACCACGCCGTACGGGCCGGGGCCGCGACCCGCGCCCTGGTGATCGGCGCGGACAAGATGTCCGAGGTGGCCGACTGGACGGACCGCACCGCGTGCGTCCTCGTCGGGGACGGCGCGGGCGCCGCCGTCGTCGAGGCGTGCCCGCCGGGCGAGGAGCCCGGAATCTCTCCCGTGCTGTGGGGCTCGGTGCCCGAGATGGGCAACGCGGTGCGGATCGAGGGCACGCCGCCGCGGTTCGCGCAGGAGGGCCAGAGCGTCTACCGCTGGGCCACGACGCAGCTGCCGCCGCTCGCCCGCAAGGCCTGCGAGAAGGCCGGTCTCACGCCGGAGGACCTCGCCGCGGTCGTCCTGCACCAGGCCAACCTGCGCATCATCGAGCCGCTCGCCGAGCGGATCGGCGCGGTCAACGCGGTCGTCGCGCGCGACGTCGTGAACTCGGGCAACACCTCCGCGGGCAGCATCCCGCTCGCCCTGTCCAAGCTGGTGGAGCGCGGCGAGATCGTCCACGGCGACCCGGTGCTGCTCTTCGGCTTCGGCGGCAACCTGTCGTACGCGGGACAGGTCGTCCGCTGCCCGTAGCGGGGCGGAACAACGCTATTGAGCCGTGTGACCGGCCCAACTCCCCCTGGTGCTGGCCATTGTGCTCAGTAGACTGTAGACAAAAGGCAATCGCCGAGGAGGGGACCGCGATGTTGTCCACAGGACTGCCGCAGGGGGCGGTGCCCAAGCTGGAACGCCCTGGTCCGCTCCGGGAGCGGGTCTACGAAGCGCTGCTCGAACTCATCACGACCCGCGCGCTCCAGCCGGGCCAGCACCTCGTGGAGAGTGAACTGGCCGGGCACCTGGGGGTGTCGCGTCAACCGGTGCGCGAGGCGCTGCAGCGGCTCAACACCGAGGGCTGGGTCGATCTGCGCCCCGCGCAGGGCGCGTTCGTGCACGAGCCCACGGAGGAGGAGGCGGACCAACTGCTCACGGTCCGTACGCTCTTGGAGGCGGAGGCCGCCCGGCTCGCCGCGGCGAACACGGGCACCGCCGGGATCACCGCGCTCGAAGAGCTGTGCGCCAAGGGCGAACAGGCCGTCGCGGACGGCGACGTGGACCTGGTGGTGACGACCAACGCCGCCTTCCACGCCAAGGTCATGGAGCTCGCCGGCAATGTCGTACTCGCCGAACTGGCCGGGCAGGTGGACCGCCGGGTGCGCTGGTACTACACGCCGGTGGCCCGCCAGCGCGGCAAGCAGTCCTGGATCGAGCACCGCAGGCTGATCGCGGCGATCGCGGAGCGCGACGAGCGCGGTGCCACGGAGATCATGCGGGCGCACACGGAGCACACGCGGGAGACGTACCACCAGCGCAACGACGGCTAGTCAGGCCCACCGACGGCGAGTCGGCGTTCCAGGGGAGTGCGGTAGGCGGGCGTGACGCGGGTGGTCGAGAGGAACGCGGTCAGGCGTCCGATCTCCTCGTCGACGGCCGCGCGGGCGGTGGCCCCGGCATCGGTGAGCAGGTGGTGGTTGATGTGTCCGTCGGCGTGCTGGGCCCAGGCGCCGATGACGCGGCCGTCCCACCAGACGGTGGGGCCGATGTTGCCGTTGCGGTCGAACAGCGCGGCGGTGTGGGCGGGTTCGAGGTACCAGTGGCGGTGGCGCCATCCCATCGGGGTGGGGTCGAGGCCGGGCAGCAGCACGGCGCCGGGCTCGTCTTGCGACTCTTGTAGCTCCTCCAGGTCTTCGGGCAGGAGGTAGCCGGCGCCTTCGTCGAGTTCGACGGCCTGCGCGCCGGTGGCGGCGATGGCCTTGCGGGTGTCGGTGAGGTTCCAGCCGGTCCACCACTTCACGTCGTCGGCCGTCGCGGGACCGAAGGCCTCGAGGTAGTGCCGGGCCAGGGCGGCCCTTGCCTCGGCGACGGGTACGGCGGGCAGCGGCTGGGCGGGCGTCCAGCGGAACTGCGCCGAGGTCCACGAACCGGCCGGTCTGGCCCGGCGGATGTGCCCTTCGGCCGCGAGGACACCGAGGACCGTCGAGCTCGCGCGCTGCCGGGACTCGTAGGACTTGCCGGGGAAGACGACCAGTTGCTCGCGCAGGGCGGGCACGTCGTCGGCCAACTGGGCTGCGGTCGCCGCGCCGCGTGACGCCAGCGCGGAGAGGGTGTCCTGCCGCGCGGTGGTGTAGTGCCGGTGATCCCAGCCGAGGGCCTGGTTCAGCTTGTCCATGGCCTCGGTGCGGAGGCGGTCCGTGTTCTGCGCCGTCGCGGAGAGCACGGCGGGCGCGAGGTGGGCGGGGACGACGAACATCGTGCGGCGCATGCACCGTACGCGCTCGAGGGCGGGTACGCCCTTCGGCCCTTCGTAGAGGATCCGGTCGATGGCGTCGGGCGTGGGGGCGCGCATCCGGGCGGCCGCGGAGAGGAAGACGGTCGCCGCGTCGGTGGCGTGCAGGCCGATCAGGGCATCGGCCACCTCGTGGGCGCCGTCCACGCGGGCGGCCGGCGTGAGCAGGTGCCGCCGGACCAGGCGGGCGCGACGCCGGCCGGCGGTGATGCGGGGCAGATGAGTCATGACGGCCGCGGTCAGTGGGCCTGGTGGATGCAGAACGGCTGCCCGGAGGGGTCGAGCAGGACCGTCCAGTACGTTCCGCCCGGCTGGTGGTCGGGTCTGGTGGCACCCATCTCCAGCAGCCGCTCCTCCGCGGCCCGTACGTCGGTGAACGTCAAGTCCATGTGGAAGGGCAGCTCCTCCTCGGGCCAGTTGGGGGCCGTGAAGTTCTCGGAGGAGTAGAAGAGGTACATCGAGGGGCCGACGTCGAACCCGCAGGCGGCGGGTTCGCCCTGCGGGCCGGGGTAGGTGCGGCTGACTTCCGTGCCCAGCGCGGTGGCGTAGAAGTCGGCCAGCTCGCGGCCGTCGCGGGCCCACATCGCATGGCACAGGATCTTCCCGTCCAGGGCGGGTGCCGGAGTGCTGCTCGTGGCGGGCATGTCAGCGCACCACCTTGATGCCGAAGTGGCCGCCGAACTGCTGGCCGAGGCCGAAGCCGATGGCGGAGTGCATAGGGGCGTACATCTCCATGCCGCGGGCGCACACCAGCGGGCCGAGGTCGAGGATGTCGCTCCAGCCGTAGGACTTGAGCAGCTCGGTGGTCTGCTGCTTGGCGTCGGCGTGGTCACCGGCGACGAACATCGTGTGGTCGCCCTGGCCGACGGACGACGGGTCGACGACGGTGGTCTGCTCCTGGGTGACGAAGCTCTTGACGACCTTCGTCCCGGGCAGCGCCCGCTGGATCTGCTCGGCGAGGCTGTCCGTGTCGCACGGGTCCAGCTTGGGCATGACGCCCCACGGCGTGGGCCAGGGGTGCTCGGTCTCGTGCTGGTAGACGTACGGGACGGCGTAGTCGATGAGCGTCTTGCCGTCGAGGCGGTCCGCGATGGCGGTCAGTGCGGCGACAGCGTTGTGGCCGTCGATGCCGCTGATGACCGGCCCGTCGGCGGCGGCCGCCGCGTCGCCGAAGGACAGCAGGGTGACGCCGGGGTGGTCGGCGAGCCACTGGCCGTAGGGCACGTTGCCCATCATGTCGGGCTCGGTGCGGGCGAGGGTGGCCTCGGGGTCGCGGGTGCCGACGTACACCTCGTGCCCGAGTTCGACGAGCTTGGCCGTGTGCGCGCGGGCGCCGCCGCCCGTGCCGAGAACGGTGATTTTCATGGGTACCTCCCGGTTTGCTCTGGTTGGACAGATCAACAGTAGGACCCTTTCAGGACAGGAGGTGTCCTCTGACTCGGCCATAGTGGAGATCATGACCAGCGACATGACGGCCCGGATGCTGCGCCTCCTTTCCCTGCTGCAGACCCGCCGGGAGTGGTCGGGCTCCGACCTGGCCGCCCGGCTCCAGGTGACCGTCCGCACCGTCCGCCGCGACATCGACCGGCTCCGCGACCTGGGCTACCCCGTCGACAGCGCCCGCGGCCACGCGGGCGGCTACCGCCTCGCCCCCGGAACCGACCTGCCCCCGCTCCTCCTCGACGACGACGAGGCGGTCGCCGTCGCCGTCGCCCTGCGCACCGCCGCGGGCGGCCTGACCGGCATCGAGGAGACCGCGCTGCGGGCCCTGGCCAAACTCGAGCTGGTCCTGCCCCGCCGGCTGCGCGGCCAGGTCACCGCGCTCCAGGCAGCCGTCGCCGGGATCGCCTGGGACGACCGCGGGCCGCGCGCCGACCCCGCTCTCCTCGCCACCCTCGCCGTGGCCTGCCGCGACCACGAGGTCCTCACCTTCGACTACACCACTCGTACGGGCGCGACCGGCCCGCGCCGGGTCGAACCGCGGCACCTGGTTGCCTCCGGCCCCCTCTGGTACCTCCTCGCCCACGACATCGCGAAGAACGACTGGCGAGTCTTCCGCCTCGACCGCATCACCGGCCCCACGCCCACCGGCCGACGCGTACCCGCCCGCGATCTGCCCGGCGACGATCCCGCCGCCTTCGTCGCCGAGCGGCTCTCCGCCGCACCCACCCGCCACCGCGCCGTCGCCACCGTCCACGCCCCTGCCGACCACGTCCGCGCCCACACCCGGGGCCTGGCCACCCGCATCCGCCCCGTCGACGAGAGCACGTGTCTCGTCGACGCCTCAGACGATTCCCTCACCCGCATCGCCCAGACCCTGGCAGGCCTCACCGCCGACTACACCCTCGACGCGGACCCGGACGTCCGCGACCACCTCAGGGCCGCCGCCCAGCGCACCCTGCACGCCACGAGCTGACGGCGCCGGGAGCCGACAGCGCCGCGAGCCGCGCGGTGCCCGCCAAGCCTCTCTTTGTCCTGTGACTGGAGAAAGTCATGGGTAATCCGTGCGCAACTTCTTCCCACTCCCGGCAGGCGCTGCTACGTTCCCCTCGAAAGCCCGGTGAGAAGAACGAACGCCGGGCGTGACAACATGAGTTGCCCGATGAGGCGGGGAGAGGCGCGTGAGACGTATGACGGCTCGACCCGCCAATGCGCATCAGGCGCGTCTGCTGCGGCTGTTGCGTGACGGAGGGCCCAACTCCCGTGCCCAGCTGGGCGATCAGGTCGACCTCTCGCGGTCGAAGCTGGCCGTCGAGGTGGACCGGCTCCTGGAGACCGGACTCGTGGTCGCCGACGGACTCGCCGCCTCGCGCGGCGGCCGCCGCTCCCACAACATCCGCCTGGCCCCCGCCCTCCGCTTCCTCGGCGTGGACATCGGCGCGACCTCGGTCGACGTCGCGGTGACCAATGCCGAGCTGGAGGTCCTCGGCCACATCAATCAGCCCATGGACGTGCGCGAAGGCCCTGTCGCCGTCTTCGAGCAAGTCCTCGCCATGGCCGCCAAGTTGAAGGCCTCCGGGCTCGCGGAAGGGTTCGACGGCGCCGGTATCGGCGTCCCCGGTCCCGTCCGCTTCCCCGAGGGCGTCCCGGTCGCCCCGCCGATCATGCCGGGGTGGGACGGCTTTCCCGTACGGGAAGCCATCAGCCAGGACCTCGGCTGCCCCGTCATGGTCGACAACGACGTGAACCTGATGGCGATGGGGGAACAGCACGCGGGCGTCGCACGCTCCGTGGGTGACTTCCTCTGCGTCAAGATCGGCACCGGCATCGGCTGCGGCATCGTCGTCGGCGGTGAGGTCTACCGCGGTACGACGGGCAGTGCGGGCGACATCGGCCACATCCAGGTCGAACCGGACGGACGTCCCTGCGCCTGTGGCAACAGGGGCTGCCTGGAGGCGTACTTCAGCGGCGCGGCGCTCGCCCGCGACGCCGAGGACGCGGTCGGGCAGGGGCTCTCGGCCGAGCTCGCGACCCGTCTGGAAGCGGCGGGGAAGCTCAGCGCCGTCGACGTCGCCGCGGCGGCCGCGGCCGGTGACGCCACCGCGCTCGACCTCATCCGCGACGGCGGCAACCGCACCGGCCAGGTCATCGCGGGCCTCGTCAGCTTCTTCAACCCGGGCCTCGTGGTGATCGGCGGCGGCGTGACCGGCCTCGGCCACACGCTGCTCGCCGCTATCCGCACCCAGGTCTACCGCCAGTCGCTGCCCCTGGCGACCGGCAATCTCCCCATCGTCCTGGGCGAGTTGGGGCCGGCCGCCGGAGTCATCGGCGGCGCCCGGCTCATCAGCGACCACCTGTTCTCACCGGCCTGACCGGTACGTAGGACCCATAAGTACGACCCATAAGTACGACCCATAAGTGCGACCCATAAGTACGACCCGTACTACGCGACGCACCACACCTCACCCAGTACAGCGCGCTGCTTCGCCCTGCTCCGAAACAGGCTCAGCCCCGCACGAGCCCCGCCCTGCCCTGAAACCGGCCCATCCGCCCAAGGGAACCGTCATGGCACCAGAACCACCGCTGCTCACCATGTCCGGCATCACCAAGTCGTTCCCCGGCGTCCGCGCCCTCGACGGCGTCGACCTCCAGGTCCAGGCCGGCGAAGTGCACTGCCTCCTCGGCCAGAACGGCGCCGGGAAGTCCACGCTCATCAAGGTCCTCGCCGGGGCCCACCAGCCCGACGACGGCGAGATCACCTGGCGCGGCGAGCGCACCACGCTCAGGTCGCCCATCGCCGCCATGCGCCTCGGCATCGCCACCATCTACCAGGAACTCGACCTGGTGGAGGGCCTGTCCGTCGCCGAGAACGTCCACCTCGGGCATGAACCGACGACCGCCGGCTTCGTCGTGCGAGGCCGCGAGGCGAAGGCGTCAACAGCCGCCCTGCTCAAGCGACTTGGGCACGGCGAGATCGACCCGGGAACGCTCGTCGGTGATCTCTCCGCCGCCCAGCAGCAGATCGTCTCCATGGCCAGGGCGCTCTCCCACGAAGTACGCCTCATCGTCATGGACGAGCCGTCGGCCGCCCTCGACCCGGACGAGGTCGACAACCTCTTCCGCATCGTCGGCGACCTCACGGCGGACGGCGTGGCCGTCGTCTACATCTCCCACCGGCTCGAGGAGATCCGCCGCATCGGCGACCGCGTCACCGTCCTCAAGGACGGCCGTGCGGTGGCGGTCGGACTTCCCGCGAAGGAGACCCCGACCCGCGAGGTCGTCGCCCTGATGACGGGCCGCAACGTCGAGTACGTCTTCCCGGACCGGCCCACCGAACGGCCCACCACCGACGCGGTGTTGAAGGTACGCGGACTCGCCCGCGAGGGCGAGTTCGAACCCCTCGACCTCGAACTCCGCCCCGGCGAGATCGTCGGCCTTGCCGGACTCGTCGGCTCGGGGCGCTCCGAGATCCTGGAGACCATCTACGGCGCCCGAAAGCCGACCGCCGGGCAAGTCGCCGTCGCCGGACAGGTGTTGCGACCCGGCAGCGTGCGCGCCGCCGTCCGCGCGGGACTCGGCCTCGCCCCCGAGGAACGCAAGGCGCAGGCCCTGCTGATGCTGGAGTCCGTCACCAACAATGTGTCGGTCTCCTCCATGTCCCGCTTCTCGCGCGGTGGTTGGCTCGACCGAGGCGCCGAGAAGAAGGCCGCGCAGACCGCGACCCGCGAGCTGTCCCTGCGCCCCGACAACCCCGGCGCACCCGTGCGCACCCTCTCCGGCGGCAACCAGCAGAAGGCCGTCCTGGCCCGCTGGCTGCTCCGCGGCTGCCGCGTCCTGCTGCTCGACGAGCCGACCCGCGGCGTGGACGTCGGCGCCCGCGCCGAGCTGTACGCCGTGATCCGCCGCCTCGCCGACGACGGCCTCGCCGTCCTGCTCGTATCCAGCGAGGTCCCCGAAGTCCTCGGCCTCGCCGACCGCGTCCTGGTGCTCCGCGAGGGCCGCGTCGTCCATACGGCGCCCGCCCGTGACCTCGACGAACACCGCGTACTCGACCTCGTACTCGAAGGGAGCCCGGCGTCATGACGCAGCCCGCATCGCCGCCACGGCCCGCCGCATCGAAGAGTGAACCGGCGGACGGTGCACGCCCGTTGCGGACGCTCGCCGCGCGTGCCGACGTGCGGACGCTGTCCCTGCTCGGTGTGCTCGCCGCGCTGATCGCGATCGGCGGCATCACCCAGCCCGACTCGTTCCTCGACACCGACAACGTCCAGCTGATCCTCACCCAGGCGTCCGTCATCGGCGTGGTGACGGTCGGCATGACCTTCGTGATCATCTCGGGCGGCATCGACCTGTCGGTCGGCGCGATCGTCGCGCTCGCCTCCGTCTGGGCGACGACCGTGGCCACCCAGGAGTACGGCTTCGCGGGCATCCTCTTCACGGCGGTGATCGTCGGCATGGCCTGCGGTCTCGTCAACGGACTGCTCATCGCGTACGGCGGGATGGTGCCGTTCATCGCGACGCTCGCCATGCTGGCGTCGGGCCGCGGTCTCGCCCTGCAGATCACCGACGGCAAGACCCAAATGGTCACCGTGGACGGGGTGTTGAGCCTTGGCGAACGCGACTCCTACGTCCTCGGCATCCCGCCGCTCGTGCTCGTCTTCGCGGCCGTCACCGTCGTCGGCTGGCTGCTCCTGAACCGCACCACCTTCGGGCGGCGCTCGGTCGCGGTCGGCGGCAACGCGGAAGCGGCGCGGCTCGCCGGCATCGACGTACGCAGGCAGCGGCTCTACCTCTATCTGCTCTCCGGCCTGTGCTGCGGGATCGCGGCCTTCCTGCTGATCATCCTGTCCGGCTCGGGACAGAACACCAACGGCAATCTGTACGAGCTCGACGCCATCGCCGCCGCGATCATCGGCGGCACCCTGCTCAGCGGCGGCCGGGGCACCATCACCGGCTCCGTGCTCGGCGTACTGATCTTCACCACGATCACCAACATCTTCGCGCTCAACAACCTGCAGAGCGACGTCCAGCAGATCGCCAAGGGCGCGATCATCGTCGCCGCGGTCCTGGTCCAGCGACGTACGGCCTCAACTCCCTGATGCCAACACTCCCTGATGCGAGCACTCCCTGATTCGAAGGGTTCACCGCCATGCCCGAGACATCCCTATTCGCGAGCCGTAGAGGACTGCTCTTCGGAGCGGCCGCCCTGTCGACCGGTGCCCTCATCACGGGGTGCACCAGCAACGAGTCCAAGGACGAGGGCGACGACAGCAAGGACCAGCCCGTCGCGGACGACAAGCCCGGCAAGAAGGTCACCATCGGGTTCGCGGGACCGCAGGCCGACCACGGCTGGCTGAACGCGATCAACGACAACGCCAAGGAGCGGGCGAAGAAGTACTCGGACGTGACGCTGGAGTCCACCGAGGGCTCCAACGACACCGCCGCCCAGATCGGCCAGGTCGAGACGCTGATCAACAAGAAGGTCGACGTCCTGGTGATCCTGCCGGCCGACGGCAAGGCGCTCACCCAGGTCGGCCTGAAGGCCATGAAGGCGGGCATCCCCGTCGTCAACCTCGACCGGGTCTTCGCATCGCCGCAGGCCTACCGCTGCTGGATCGGCGGCGACAACTACGGCATGGGGCTGAGCGCCGGGCACTACATCGGCGAGAAGCTCAAGGACAAGAAGGGCGCCAAGGTCGTCGAGCTCGCGGGGCTCGACAACCTGGAGCTGACCAAGCAGCGCAGCAAGGGCTTCGACGACGCCCTGAAGAACTACCCGAACATCGAGAAGGTCGCCCGGCAGGCCGCCGAGTTCACCGTCGAGTCGGGGCAGCAGAAGATGTCCCAACTCCTACAGGCCCAGAAGAACTTCGACGCCCTGTGGAACCACGACGACGACCAGGGCGTGGGCGCGCTGCGTGCCATCAAGCAGGCGGGCCGCGACGACTTCCTGATGGTCGGCGGCGCGGGCGCGCTCTCCGCGTTCCAGGCCATCGAGTCCGACGACAGCGTGCTCAAGGCCACCGTCCTCTACCCGCCGACGATGGCCGCCTCGGCGATCGACCTCGCCCGCGCGCTCGGCCAGGGCAAGGGCGTCAGCGGCATGGCCGAGTTCGAGATCCCGGCCTTCATCACCCTGTACTCGGCGGTGGTCGACAAGGACAACGTCGGCCAGTACATGTCCACCGGCTTCAAGTGATGCGCGCGTCCGCACCCCCCACCGAGCACCGACGAGGAGGAGTACCGCATGCGTGAGACGGAACACGAGGCCGGGACAGGGAAGCGGCCGCTGGGGGTGGGCATGGTCGGATACGCCTTCATGGGCGCCGCCCACTCCCAGGGCTGGCGCACCGTCGGGCGCGTCTTCGATCTGCCCCTGCGGCCCGTTCTCTCGGCGGTCTGCGGACGCGACGGCGGCGCCGTGCGCGCGGCCGCGGACCGGCTCGGCTGGGCGGCCGCGGAGACCGACTGGCGCACACTCGTGAACCGTGCGGATGTCGACCTCGTCGACATCTGCACGCCCGGCGACAGCCATGCGGAGATCGCGATCGCGGCGCTCGATGCGGGCAAGCACGTGCTGTGCGAGAAGCCCCTCGCCAACACCGTCGAGGAGGCCGAGGCGATGGCCGATGCCGCCGAACGGGCCCGCGCGCGCGGCCAGGTGGCCATGGTCGGCTTCAACTACCGCCGGGTCCCCGCGCTCGCCCTCGCCCGGCAGATGGTCGCCGAGGGACGGCTCGGCACGCTGCGACACGTACGTCTGACGTACCTTCAGGACTGGCTGGTGAACCCGGAGTTCCCGCTCACCTGGCGGCTGAGCAAGGACCGCGCGGGTTCGGGCGCCCTCGGTGACCTGGGGGCGCACATCGTGGACCTCGCGCAGTATCTGGCGGGGGAACCGGTGGCGGGCGTCTCGGCGCTCACCGAGACGTTCGTGCGGGAGCGGCCGCTGCTCGACGGGGCGTCCAGCGGGCTCACGGGGGAGGGCGGCGCCGAGACCGGACCCGTCACCGTGGACGACGCGGCGGTCTTCACCGGACGCTTCCCGTCGGGCGCGCTCGCCCTGTTCGAGGCGACCCGTTTCGCGGCGGGCCGCAAGAACGCGCTGCGGCTCGAACTCAACGGCTCCGACGGCTCGTTGGCCTTCGACTTGGAGCGCCTCAACGAGCTCTCCTTCCACGACCACACGGAGCCCGCCACGTCCTCCGGCTTCCGCCGCATCCTGGTGACCGAGCCGGGACACCCGTACCTGGAGGCCTGGTGGCCGCCCGGCCACGGACTCGGCTACGAGCACACCTTCGTGCACCAGGCGCGCGATCTGGTGCACGCCATCGCCGAAGGCGGCGTCGCCGAACCGTCGTTCGCCGACGGGCTCGGCGTCCAGCGGGTCCTCGCCGCCGTGGAGGAGAGCGCGGCCAAGAACTCCGTCTACACCCCGATACCGAACACCCCTGTCCCGTACACCCCTGTCCAGGTTTGAGGAGGCCGTCATGCCACGCCCGTTCACCCTGTTCACCGGCCAGTGGGCCGACCTGCCGCTCGAAGAGGTCTGCCGGCTCGCCCGCGACTTCGGCTACGACGGGCTCGAACTCGCCTGCTGGGGTGACCACTTCGAGGTCGACAAGGCCCTGAACGACACCTCCTATCTGGACTCCCGCCGCCAGCTTCTCGACAAGTACGGCCTCAAGTGCTGGGCCATCTCCAACCACCTGGTCGGGCAGGCCGTCTGCGACGCGATCATCGACGAGCGGCACCAGGCGATCCTGCCCGCCCGGATCTGGGGCGACGGCGATGCGGAGGGCGTGCGGCGGCGGGCCGCCCGCGAGATCGAGGACACGGCGCGCGCGGCGGCGGCCTTCGGCGTCGACACGGTGATCGGCTTCACGGGCTCCTCGATCTGGCACCTGGTGGCGATGTTCCCGCCGGCGCCCGAGTCGATGATCGAGCGGGGTTACGAGGACTTCGCCGAGCGCTGGAACCCGATCCTCGACGTCTTCGACGTACAGGGCGTGCGCTTCGCCCACGAGGTGCACCCCTCCGAGATCGCCTACGACTACTGGACAACGCACCGCGCCCTGGAGGCGGTTGACCACCGGGTCGCCTTCGGCCTGAACTTCGACCCCTCGCACTTCGTCTGGCAGGACCTGGACCCGGTCGGTTTCCTCTACGACTTCCGGGACCGCATCTACCACGTCGACTGCAAGGAGGCGCGGCGCCGCCTCGACGGCCGCAACGGCCGCCTCGGCTCCCACCTCCCGTGGGGCGATCCGCGCCGCGGCTGGGACTTCGTGTCCGCGGGGCACGGGGACGTCCCCTGGGAGGACGTGTTCCGCATGCTGCGCTCCATCCGCTACGAGGGGCCGATCTCGGTGGAGTGGGAGGACGCGGGCATGGACCGGCTCCAGGGCGCTCCCGAGGCGCTGCGGAGCCTGAAGGCCTTTGACTTCGAGCCTCCGTCGGCGTCGTTCGACGCGGCGTTCGGGGGCAACTGAGCGCTGTCGGCGGGCACTTTGTCCTGCCCAAGGGAAAAGTTGAACTCTGTTGCTGTGCAAGGGCTTTCCGTCACGGACAAACGTGGCTACCGTCCCTGATGTGTACAGGACATGAACCTTCCGGGGTGACGGCGCACCCCGGCGCCCGGCGCCAAGATCACACCCGCGTACGACCGTCCCCCCTCCCGGAGGAACCCCCGTGCACAGGAAACGCCTGAGACTGCGCAAGACACTCGCGCTGCTCACCGCCCCGCTCATCGCGGGCGCCACCCTGACCCTCACCTCCCCGTCGGCGAACGCCGCCGACCCCGAGGCACTGCGCGCCGCCCGCGCGCAGGCCGACAGGGCGGCCGCGGCCCCCCTCGCCGAAGACTTCCAGCAGGTGACCCTCGCCAAGGGCGAGCCCGAGACGGGTGAGCCCATGACGCTCTCCGTGCTCCCCGACCGCTCCGTCCTGCACACATCGCGCGACGGCACGCTGCGCCTCACCGACGCCGCGGGCAACACCGAGATCGCGGGCAAGATCCCGGTCTACACGCATGACGAAGAGGGCCTCCAAGGCGTCGCCATCGACCCGAAGTTCAGCGAGAACCGCGCGATCTACCTCTACTACGCGCCCCCGCTCGACACCCCGGCCGGCGACGCCCCGGAGACCGGCACGGCCGATGACTTCAAGAAGTTCGACGGCGTCAACCGCCTCTCCCGCTTCGTCCTGAAGGCCGACGGCACCCTCGACAACGCCAGCGAGAAGAAGGTCCTCGACGTCCCCGCGAGCCGCGGCATCTGCTGCCACGTCGGCGGCGACATCGACTTCGACAAGGACGGCAACCTCTACCTCTCGACGGGCGACGACTCCAACCCCTTCGCCTCGGACGGCTTCACGCCCATCGACGAGCGCGCGGACCGCAACCCCGCCTTCGACGCCCGCCGCAGCGCCGGCAACAGCAACGACCTGCGCGGCAAGATCCTGCGCATCAAGGTCGCCGACGACGGCACGTACACCGTCCCGGACGGCAACCTCTTCGCTCCCGGCACGGAGAAGACCCGCCCCGAGATCTACGCGATGGGCTTCCGCAACCCCTTCCGGATGAGTGTCGACAAGCCAACCGGTATCGTGTACGTAGGTGACTACGGCCCCGACGCGGGAGCGGCCGACCCCAAGCGCGGCCCCGCGGGCCAGGTCGAGTTCGCCCGCGTGACCAAGCCGGGCAACTTCGGCTGGCCGTACTGCACCGGCAAGAACGACGCGTACATCGACTACGACTTCGCGACGCAGACCTCCGGTGCCGCCTTCGACTGCGCCGCACCGAAGAACACTTCCGTGCACAACACCGGCCTGACCGATCTGCCGGCCGCGCAGGAGGCCTGGATACCGTACGACGGCGGCTCCGTCCCCGAGTTCGGCTCGGGCTCCGAGTCCCCGATGGGCGGCCCCGTCTACCGCTATGACGCGGCGAACACCTCCCCGGTGAAGTTCCCGGAGGCGTACGACGGCGACTTCTTCGCGGGTGAGTTCGGACGGCGCTGGATCAAGCGCATCGAGCAGGGCGCGGACGGCACGGTCTCGAAGATCAACCCGTTCCCGTGGACGGGCACCCAGGTGATGGACATGGAGTTCGGCCCCGACGGCGCTCTGTACGTCCTCGACTACGGCACCGCCTGGTTCGGCGGCGACGAGAACTCCGGCCTCTTCCGCATCGAGAACGCCACCGGTGGCCACTCCCCGGTCGCCGAGGCGAGCTCCTCCGTGACCAGCGGCCAGGCCCCGCTCAAGACCAAGTTCACCGCGAAGGCCACGGACGCCGACGGCGGCACGCTGACCTACGCCTGGGACTTCGGCGACGGCGGCAAGTCGACGCAGCAGAACCCCTCGTACACGTACAAGAAGAACGGCGTCTACACCGCGACCGTGACCGTCAAGGACTCGACCGGGCGCACCGGTTCGGCCAGCGCGCACCTCACCGTCGGCAACACCGCGCCCAAGGTGACCCTGGAACTCCCCGGTGACGGGCAGCTGTTCACCTTCGGCGACAAGATTCCCTTCAAGGTGAAGGTGACCGACCCGGAGGACGGGGCCATCGACTGCACGAAGGTCAAGGTCACCCACATCCTCGGCCATGACAGCCACGGCCACCCGGTGACATCGGCCAACGGCTGCGAGGGCACCCTGCAGACCTCGGCGGACGGCGAGCACGACCCGAACGCCAACATCTTCGGGGTCTTCGACGCCGAGTACACCGACAAGGGCGCAGGCGGCCAGCCCGCGCTGACCACCCACGACCAGAACGTCGTCCAGCCCAAGCACCGCCAGGGCGAGCACTACAACGACTCCAAGGGCGTGTCCGTGGTCAACCACACCCCGGCGCACGGCGGCAAGACGGTCGGTGACATCAACAACGGCGACTGGATCGCCTTCAAGCCCTACATCCTGGGCAACGCCACCAAGCTGACCGCGCGCGTCGCCTCGGGCGGAGCCGGCGGCACGCTCGAGGTCCGCGGCGGCTCGGCCACCGGCAAGCTCCTGGGCAGCGCGAAGGTCGCGCCGACCGGCGGGTGGGAGACGTACACCGACGTGAGCACCGCTCTCGCCGGCGCGCCCACCAAGACGACCACGCTCTTCCTGGTCTTCAAGGGCGAGGGCACCGGCGCCCTGTACGACGTCGACGACTTCACCGTCACCACGAGCTGAGGAGGGGGCATCACATGCGCGCATCCGCACGGACAGCCACTGCTACGGCCGCGGCCGCCTTGCTCATAGGGTGTGTATCGGGGCCTGCGGCGTCCGACCCCGGTACGTCGAAGGCCGACGGTGAGAAGGTCCTGGTGTTCTCCAAGACCGCCGGGTTCCGGCACGACTCCATTCCGGACGGCATCGCGGCCGTCAAGGACCTCGGCGCGGCGAACGGCTTCACCGTCGACGCGACCGAGGACGCCGGAACCTTCACCGCCTCGAACCTCGCACAGTACGACGCCGTGATCTGGCTCTCCACGACCGGCGACGTGCTCAACGCCGAGCAGCAGTCGGCGTTCGAGGGCTACATCAAGAAGGGCGGCGGGTATGTGGGCGTGCACGCCGCCGCCGACACCGAGTACGACTGGCCCTTCTACGGAGGCCTCGCGGGCGCCTACTTCCAGTCGCATCCCGCGATCCAGCCGGCGAAGGTCCAGGTCGAGGACCACGCGCACCCGTCCACCGAGCAGCTGCCGGGGATCTGGGACCGCACCGACGAGTGGTACAACTACCGCTCGAATCCCCGGGACCGGGCCCGCGTCCTCGCCTCGCTCGACGAGTCGTCGTACACCGGCGGCACGATGTCAGGCGACCATCCCATCGCCTGGTGCCAGGACTACCAGGGCGGCCGTTCCTTCTACACGGGCGGCGGCCACACCAAGGAGTCGTTCGCCGATCCCGTATATCGCACGCATCTGCTCGGTGGGATCCGCTGGGCGACGGGCGCGGCGCAGGCCGACTGCCGTGCGGAGAAGGGCTACACGCCGATCTTCGACGGGACGGCCGCCTCGCTGGACGGCTGGAAGCAGGCGGGCCCGGGGTCCTTCGAGTTGAACGAGGCCGACGGGACGCTCACGACGGTCGGCGGCATGGGCATGCTCTGGTACGGGGCGAAGGAGCTCGGCTCCTACTCCCTCAAGCTGGACTGGCGCATGGACGGCGACGACAACTCGGGGATCTTCGTGGGCTTCCCGGCCTCCGACGACCCGTGGTCGGCCGTGAACAACGGCTATGAGATCCAGATCGACGCCACCGACGTCCCGGAGAAGACCACCGGCTCCGTCTACGGCTTCAAGTCCGCCGACCTGAAGAAGCGCGACAAGGCGCTGAACCCGCCGGGGGAGTGGAACACGTACGAACTCCGTGTCGAGGGCGAACGCCTTCGGATCTATCTCAACGGAGTGAAGATCAACGACTTCACCAACACGGATCCGGCGAGGAGCCTGAAGGACGGTCACATCGGCATCCAGAACCACGGCGCCGATGACCAGGTCTCCTTCCGCGACATCCGGGTGAAGGAACTCCCGGCCCGCACCGCTTCCGGCGTGGGCCGCTAGACGGCGGCGGGCGGAGGACGCCGGACCTCCGCCCGCCGTCTTTCTTCGACAGGAGGCAGCCGTGCCCATTACCTCTTCTTCCTCTTCTTCTGGTTCTTCTGGTTCTTCTGGATCCTTTGGTTCCTCTGGTTCTTCGGGGGGTGGGCTGACCGGGGTGTGGCTGATCGGGGCGCGTGGTTCGGTCGCCACGACGGCTGTCGCGGGGTGTGCGGCCGTGACGGCCGGTCTGCACCCGCCGACCGGCATGGTCACGGAGACCCCGCCGTTCGCGGAGTGTGGTCTGCCAACGTTGTCGTCGCTCGTCTTCGGCGGCCACGACACGGTGGAGTGCCCGCTGCCGAAGCGCGCGGAGCAACTGGCCGCCGGGGGAGTGCTGCCGCACGGGGTCCCCTCGGCGGTGCGCTCCGAACTGGCCGCCGCGGACGCGGAGATACGCATGGGCGGGCCACGCCCCGGCGACACCGACGCCGACGGCCGGTCGGACGAGGAGCTGATCGCGTCGTTCGCGGACGACATCACGGACTTTGTACGTCGCCGGGGTCTTGCCCGTGCGGTGGTGGTGAACGTGGCTTCGACGGAACCGCTGCCACCGGACGGCGGGGGACGGCTCCCCGCCAGCTCCCTGTACGCGGCGGCGGCGCTGCGCGCGGGCTGCCCGTACGTGAACTTCACCCCGTCCACGGGCCTGCACCACCCGGCACTCGCCGCGGCGGCCGCTTCGTCCGGCCTCCCCTACGCGGGCCGGGACGGCAAGACGGGCCAGACCCTCCTGCGCTCGGTCCTCGGCCCGATGTTCGCCCAGCGGGCGCTCGCCGTGCGGGCCTGGTCCGGCACCAACCTCCTGGGCGGCGGCGACGGCGCGTCCCTCGCCGATCCGGCCGCGGCGGCGGCGAAGAACGCGGGCAAGGAACGCGTCCTCGCCGACACCCTCGGGACGGCCCCCGAGGGCGAGGTCCACATCGACGACGTCCCGTCCCTCGGCGACTGGAAGACCGCCTGGGACCACATCGCCTTCGACGGCTTCCTCGGCGCGCGCATGGTCCTGCAGACCACCTGGCAGGGCTGCGACTCGGCCTTGGCGGCCCCCTTGATCCTGGACCTGGCCCGCCTCCTCGCCCGCTCCCACGAACTGGGCCTCACCGGCCCTTCCCCCTCCCTCGGCTTCTACTTCAAGGACCCGGACCCGGGCTCTTCCTCGTCCTTGGGCGAGCAGTACGCGGCGCTGGTCGCCTTCGCGGAACGGCTGAAGGGGGCGGGGGCGTGAGGGTGAGCTGTGGTGTTCAGAGGGGCGGCGGCGTAGGCGCGGTCCGCGATGCTGTGCGAGGTGCCGCGTGAGTCGCATGAGCCGCATGAGTCACATGAGTCACATGAGTACTGCTCGCGACTGGGCCGAACTCCTGCGTGTCCCGGCCCTGTTCACCGTCCCCGGCGACGCGCTCGCAGGAGCGGCGGCGACCGGGCTGCGCCCGAACTCCCGCACCCTGCTCGCCATGGCCGCATCCCTCTCCCTGTACGAGGCGGGCATGGCCCTCAACGACTGGGCGGACCGCGCGGACGACGCGGTCGAACGCCCGCACCGCCCGCTGCCGTCCGGCCGCATCGCCCCCGCGGCGGCCCTGGGCGCGGCCGCCGCTTTCACGGCCGGCGGCCTGGCCCTGGCCTCCCTCGCGGGGCGCCCCGCCTTCACGGTGGCGAGTGCCTTGGCGGGCACGGTCTGGGCCTACGACCTGGGCCTGAAGCACACCCCGGCGGGTCCCGCCGCCATGGCCGCGGCACGCGGCCTCGACCTCCTGCTGGGCGCGGCGGCAACCGGCAAGGGCCACCCTGCGGCGCAACTCCGCGCCGCAACGCCCAACGCCCTCGTCCTGGGCGCCCACACCCTCGCCGTCACCGCGGTCTCACGCCGCGAGGCCCAGGGCGGCTCCATGGCGGCACCGCTGGGAGCACTGGCCGCAACGGCGGCGCTGACCCACCTGCTCGCACGGGGCGGGGGCGGTGGCGAG
>NZ_SRIC01000112.1 GCF_004684775.1 Streptomyces sp. MZ04 | reverse complement strand
ACCCCGCCCCCCGGCCAGCCCCAGGGCTACGGCTACCCGGGGCAGCCGGGTCAGCCCTATGGGCAGCAGCCTCCGTACGGCGCCTACCAGCAGCAGCCCCCGACCATGCCGATGGCCCCGCAGGCCGGCGGCACCGGTGGCTCGGGCGGCGGCGGCCTCACCAGCCAGATGAAGATCATCATCGGCGCGGTGGTCGCGATCGCCCTGATCGTCGGCGGCGGTGTCTTCTACGCCACCACTTCGAAGGACGAGACCGAGGCCAGCTCCGAGGGCTCGTCCGGCGGCAAGGGCGGCAAGGGCGGCGAAGGGGAGAAGAAGGGCGGCGGTGGCGCGGCCGAGGGCGGTCCGGGCAAGGAGAAGGTCCCGGCCAACACCGCGGGCAAGATCGTCATGCAGCTCCCGCAGCCCGAGGTGCCCAAGGACGACGTCTGGAGCATCAAGGGCTCCTGGCTCACCGAAGGCGTCTACGCCAAGGCGGGCGTCAACAAGATCGTCGGCTATGACTCGGCCACCGGCAAGGAGCTGTGGACCCGGCCGCTCGACGGCCAGACCTGCGCTGGCTCGCCCGAGGTCACCAAGGACGGCGTCGCCGCGGTCGCGTACGAAGAGGGCAAGCGGAACAAGTCGGGCGACCACGAGACCTGCTCGAAGATCTCCGCGATCGACCTGAAGTCCGGCGAGCTGCTCTGGACGGAGCAGGTCAAGGAGGGCAGCTCGGCGGCGCGCGTCGAGGAGCTCACCATCAGCGGCAGCACGGTCGCGGTCGGCACCAGCGCCGGCGGCGCCGCCTTCAAGGCGGCCTCGGGCGATCACCTGTGGGAGCCGGAGGTGGGCAGCAAGTGCCAGGACGAGGGCTACGCGGGCGGCGAGCAGCTCGTCGCGGTGCGTCAGTGCGGTGACTACGGCGACGAGAAGCTGAGCGTCGAGCTTCTCGACTCGTCGACCGGCAAGGCCCAGTGGAGCTACCCGGTGACGCCGGGCGTCGACAACGCCAAGATCATCTCGACGAGCCCGGTGGTCTTCGGCCAGGACACCCAGGAGATCACCTCCAGCGGCGCCACGGACGTCTTCTCGATCGACGACCAGGGCAAGCTGCGCGCCAAGATCTCGCTGCCCGACGGCAAGTACGACCACAACTGCGAGGTCAACGTCGTCCACGACTGCAGCTCGATCGCCGTCGGCAACGACAAGCTGTACGTCCCGACCCGCCAGCACGACGGCGGCGGTGACGGATACAGCCAGACCAACGAGATCATCTCGTTCTCGCTGAAGACGGGTAAGACCACCGGCGACCGCGCCGACGCGGGCGAGGACGGCGAGATGTTCCCGATCCGGATGGACGGCGGCAACATCCTGGCGTACAAGGACGGCGGCTACAACAAGGGCTCCCAGATCGTCTCCATCAACGGCAAGACGATGAAGGAGACCAAGCTCCTGGAGACCCCGGCGGCCGAGGCCGTCGGCAGCGCGATCAGCGGCATGGTCCCGAAGTCGAACGAACTCCTTTACGGCGACGGCAAGCTGTTCCTGGGCAAGGAACTGATCAGCAAGCCGTACTCGAAGGACGAGAAGGAGTACACGGCGCTGGGTTTCGTGGCGGAGTAACTCCGCAGGTCAGTACTCGGCTCGCAGTACCGGACGGCCCCGTTCCCCTTGTGGAGCGGGGCCGTTCCGCATTCCCGTGCGCGGCTTCCGTACGCACGTACCCCGAATCACCCGCTCATGGCCGGGATTTCCGCATTACGGGCCGCTTCTCGCCGGTAGGGGGCGCGCAACGTCGAACAAGCGTGTAGCTTCCCGGGGGATGAGTGGGTGCGGGGCCGGGGGGCCCTCGATCCGTGGGGGATCAGTGGGGGAAATTGGGGGGTTGCTCTATGGGTGTGCGGCTCATGGTGGTCGACGATCACCGACTGCTCGCCGAGGCGCTCGCCTCGGCGCTGAAACTGCGCGGGCACCGGGTGCTCGCCGCGGCGGCGCCCGCCGCGGGTGCGGCGGAACTGGTCATCAGCCGGGCCCCCGAGGTCTGCCTCCTCGGCACGGCGACGCCCGCCGAGGCCGGCATGTTCGACCCGGTGGTGAAGATCAAGCGGGAGCGGCCGCAGGTCGCGGTGGTGGTGCTCGGCCCGGTGCCGAGCCCGCGCGGCATCGCGGCGGCGTTCGCCGCGGGCGCCTCCGGGTACGTACGCCATGACGAGCGCATCGAAGGCGTCGAGCGGGCCATCATGAAGGCGAGAGCGGGCGAGGCGGCCGTCGCCCCGCAGCTGCTCCAGGGCGCGTTCAGCGAGCTCCTGAACCCGGCCGCGCAGCCCGACGACGAGGGGCAGCGCCTCCTTCAGATGCTGACGCCGCGCGAGGTCGAGGTCCTGGTGCGGGTCGCGGACGGCGAGGACACCCGTCTGATCGCGGCCGGGATGGGCATCGCGCCGAGCACCGCGCGGACGCATGTGCAGCGGGTCCTGATGAAACTGGGCGTCGGGTCCCGGCTCGAGGCCGCGGCGCTCGCAGCGCGGACCGGACTCCTGGACCGGGCTGAACGGCCGGTGCCGGCCTATGACGACGATGTGGAGAAGCCGACGGAGCCCGAGTCACCGCCACAGTGAACTCGGGCCCCGGCCAGGGGTGTTACTCGTCCTCCGGCTCCTGGGCGGGCGGCACCGAGGGGCGCAGCCACAGCCAGCCGAGGAAGAAGAGCCCGAGCGCCAGCATGGCGAGGCCCGTCCACAGGTTGATGTTGATGCCCTCCGCCTTGTCCATGTCGGCGTCGGACGGTGAGATCCCGGCGATGGTCACGATGACCCCGTACACGACGAACAGGCCGCCGATGATGCGCCGGATGTCGAAGAGACGGGCCGCCGTGGCGGACTTGCGCTCCAGCTCGGAGACTTCGTTTCGCAGTTCAGACATGTTCTTCCGGACCTCCGATCGGGGTTAGAGCGAGTACGGCAGGTAGCAGGCCGCGGCGAGCACGATCGCTCCCCAGCCGAGCAGCGCGGGCTTGCGGTACCAGGCGTCGTCGCCCTCGGCGGGCGGCTCCTCCAGGTCCGGCGCGGTCGTCCCGTACACCAGACCGGCCAGCTCGGCCTCCGGCTTGGGCGCGGTGAAGAGCGTGACGACGACCATCACCACGGCACCGGCGACGAAGCCGACGATCGCCGAGACGAAGTTGGCGCCCTGGTCGGTCGGGATGTCGATGACGCCCTGCTTGTAGATCCAGAAGTAGTTGACCATCGCGGCGGTCGTGCCCGCGATCAGGCCCCACACGCCGGACTTCACGGAGGCGCGCTTCCAGAACATGCCGATGATGAAGACCACGAACATCGGGACGTTGAAGAAGGAGAACAGCGTCTGCAGGTACCCCATGATGTTCGAGAACGACGAGGCGATGAAGGCCGTGCCGATGGAGGCGAGGACACCGATCGCCGTGATCAGCCGGCCGAACTTCAGGTAGTAGCCGTCGGGCTTGTCCGTCTTCACGTACTTGGCCCAGATGTCGTACGTGAACACGGTGTTGAAGGACGAGACGTTCGCCGCCATGCCCGCCATGAACGCGGCGAGCAGACCGGTCACCGCGATGCCGAGCACGCCGTTGGGCAGCAACTCCTGCATCAGGTACGGGATCGCGTCGTTGTACGTCAGATCCGACCCCGCCGTGCCGATCTTCGGGACGAGTACGGCGGCGACCAGGCCCGGGATCATCACCAGGAAGACGATGAAGATCTTCGGGAAGGCGGCGATCAGCGGGGTGCGCTGGGCGGCGGAGAGGTTCTTCGCGGACAGGGCGCGCTGCACCTCGGCGAAGTTCGTCGTCCAGTAGCCGAAGGAGAGCACGAAGCCGAGGCCGAGGATGATCGTCAGCCAGTTCGCGCCGAGCGGGTTGGCGTCACCGATGCCGGTGCCGCCCCACGCGGTCATGAAGTTCTCGCCGTGCGACTTCTCGATCGACCCGCTCAGGCCGTCCCAGCCGCCGACCTTCTTCAGGCCGATGACGCAGATCGGGATCAGCGCGGCGAGGATCACGAAGAACTGGAGCACCTCGTTGTAGATCGCCGAGGAGAGCCCGCCGATGGTGATGTACGCCAGGACGAAGAACCCGGCGACCACGATCGCCACCCACTGCGGCCAGCCGAGCAGCGCCTCGACGACGATCGACAGGGCGTAGAGGTTCACGCCCGCGATGAGTATCGCCGCGAACGCGAAGAGCACCGAGCTGAGCAGGTGCGCCGACTTGTCGAAGCGCTGGAGCAGGTACTCCGGGACCGAGCGGACCTTGGAGCGGTAGTAGAACGGCATCATCACGAGGCCGAGGAAGACCATCGCGGGAATGGCGCCGATCCAGTACCAGTGCACGACCGCGACGCCGTACTGGGCGCCGGTCGCGGCCATGCCGAGGATCTCTGTGGCGCCGAGGTTCGCGGCGACGAAGGCGAGACCGGTGACCCAGGCGGGCAGCGAACGGCCCGAGAGGAAGAAGTCGAGGCTGGTCTTCACGGAGCGCCGGGCGGCGAAGCCGATGCCGAGGACCACCGCGAAGTAGATCGCGAGGATCGCGTAGTCGAGGCCGTTGGTGGGCAGCCGAAGCCCCTCGGCCAGGGTTTGTGTGGGGGACTGCATAGGTGAACTCGCTTCGTTGCGCGAACGGATCAGACCGGAACCTACGCCTCTTGCTTCAATAACTGAACAGTTCTGTTGGTGTTCTTTGTTGGATTGTGATCGGACACATAGCTTCCGCCCAGTTCCGGCCCGTGCCGACCCGTTCCAGCCCGTGCTGGACCGGTCACGCCGCGGCATTGACGTTGCTGTTGCCTTGTGGTTTGTTGTGTGCGGTTATGTTTGATGGGTGTTGGTGAGGAGCCCTGGACGTGAAGAAGACCTCGACCCGTCTCGCAGACGGTCGTGAGCTCATCTACTACGACTCGCGCGACGACGCGGTGCGTGACGCTGTGGACCGCAGGCCGCTCGACCCCATCTCCACCACAGCGGAGATCCGGCGCGACCCGCTGCTCGGCGACGCCGTCGCCATCGCCTCGCACCGCCAGGGCCGCACCTACCACCCCCCGGCCGACGAGTGCCCGCTCTGCCCCTCCGACGGCGAGAGGCTGAGCGAGATCCCCGACTCCTCGTACGACGTCGCGGTCTTCGAGAACCGCTTCCCCTCGCTCGCCGGCGACGCGGGCCGCTGCGAGGTCGTCTGTTTCACCTCCGACCACGACGCGTCCTTCGCCGACCTCACCGAGGAACAGGCCGGACTCGTCCTGGACGCCTGGACGGACCGGACCGCCGAGCTCTCCCACCTGCCCTCCGTGGAGCAGGTGTTCTGCTTCGAGAACCGCGGCGCCGAGATCGGCGTGACCCTCGGCCACCCGCACGGCCAGATCTACGCCTATCCCTTCACCACTCCGCGTACGTCACTGATGCTGAGGTCCCTCGCCGCGCACAAGGAGGCGACGGGCCGCAACCTCTTCGACGACGTCGTCGCCGACGAGCGGGCAGGGGAGCGGGTGGTCCTGGACGCCGAGCACTGGGTCGCGTTCGTCCCCTACAGCGCGCACTGGCCCTACGAGGTGCACCTCTACCCCAAGCGCCGGGTGCCGGACCTGCTCGGGCTCGACGAGGCCGCGCGCACAGAATTCCCCCAGGTCTATCTGGAACTGTTGAGGCGCTTCGACCGGATCTTCGGCGAAGGTGAAGGCGGGGCCCGGAGTGAGGCGCTGACGCCCTACATCTCGGCCTGGCATCAGGCGCCCTTCGGCGCGCTGGAGGGACATGACGGGGTCAACCGGGACGACTTCGCGCTCCACCTCGAGCTTTTCACCATTCGCCGCACTTCGGGCAAGCTGAAGTTCCTCGCGGGTTCCGAATCCGGCATGAGTGTGTTCATCAACGACGTGCCGCCGGAAGCCGCGGCCCAGCGACTGCGAGAGGTAGCGAGTTCATGAGCGGTAAGTACCTGGTCACCGGCGGTGCGGGCTATGTGGGCGGTGTGGTGGCCCAGCATCTGATCGAGGCCGGGCACGAGGTGACCGTCCTCGACAACCTCTCCACCGGCTTCCGCGAGGGCGTCCCGGCGGGCGCGAAGTTCATCGAGGGCGACATCCGAGATGCCGCCAAGTGGCTGGACTCCTCCTACGACGCGGTCCTTCACTTCGCCGCCTTCTCACAGGTCGGCGAGTCCGTCGTGAAGCCCGAGAAGTACTGGGACAACAACGTCGGCGGCACCATGGCGCTGCTCGCCGCGATGCGCGACGCGGGCGTGCGCAAGCTGGTCTTCTCCTCGACGGCGGCGACGTACGGCGAACCGGTCAGCACCCCGATCACGGAGACGGACCCGACCGCTCCGACGTCCCCCTACGGCGCGTCGAAGCTCGCCGTAGACCACATGATCACGGGCGAGGCCGCGGCGCACGGCCTGGGCGCGGTCTCGCTGCGCTACTTCAACGTGGCGGGCGCGTACGGCGCCTACGGCGAGCGGCACGACCCCGAGTCGCACCTCATCCCCCTCGTCCTCCAGGTCGCGGCGGGCAAGCGCGAGGCGATCTCTGTCTTCGGCGACGACTATCCGACCCCCGACGGCACCTGCGTCCGCGACTACATCCACGTCGCGGACCTCGCCCAGGCGCACCTCCTCGCGGTCGACGCGGCCACCCCCGGCGAGCACCTGATCTGCAACCTCGGCAACGGCAACGGCTTCTCCGTACGGGAAGTCATCGAAACCGTCCGCCAGGTCACCGGCCACCCGATCCCCGAGGTCATGGCCCCGCGCCGCGGCGGCGACCCGGCGGTCCTCGTCGCCTCCGCGGCCACCGCGCGGGACCGGCTCGGCTGGAATCCGACCCGCGCGGACCTCGCGGGCATCGTCGCCGACGCGTGGGCATTCGCCCAGCGCAAGTAGGGGTAGAGGGGTAACTCATGGATGTAGCGGGTCAGTTCACGGAGCTGTACGGATGCGCGCCCGACGGCGTCTGGTCGGCACCCGGCCGGGTCAACCTCATCGGCGAGTACACCGACTTCAACGAGGGCTTCGTGATGCCGCTCGCGCTGCCGCACACCGCGGTGGCGGCGGTGGCGCGCCGCACGGACGGCGTCCTGCGCCTGCACTCCGCGGACATCGACGCGCCGGTGGCCGAACTGCGCGTCGACGAGCTGACCCCCTTGACGCTGACCGCCCGGGGGGCCGGGCAGGGCGGCTGGGCCGCCTACCCGGCCGGCGTGGTCTGGGCGCTGCGGGACGCGGGCCACGCGGTGGCCGGCGGCGCGGACATCCACCTGGCCTCGACGGTGCCGACGGGTGCGGGCCTCTCCTCGTCGGCAGCCCTGGAGGTCGTGACGGCCCTCGCCCTGAACGACCTGTACGAACTCTCTCTGTCCCGCCCCGAGTTGGCGGTCCTCGCCCAGCGCGCCGAGAACGCCTTCGTCGGCGTCCCCTGCGGTGTCATGGACCAGATGGCATCGGCGTGCGCCACGGCAGGACACGCCCTGCACCTGGACTGCCGGGACCTGTCGATACGTCAGATCCCCTTCGACCTCGCCGCACAGGGCCTGCGGCTCCTGGTGGTCGACACACGGGTCAAGCACGAGCTGGGGGACGGTGCGTACGCCGAGCGGCGGGCGGGCTGCGAGGAGGGGGCGAGCATCCTCGGGGTGTCGCATCTGCGCGACGTCGCGTATGCCGAACTGCCTTCGGCTCTGTCTGAATTGACGGATGAGAAGATCCGCCGCTACGTCCGCCACATCGTCTCGGACGACCACCGCGTCGAGCGGGTCATCGCCCTCCTCGACGCGGGCGACGTACGCGCGATCGGCCCCGTCCTGACCGAGGGCCACGCCTCGCTCCGCGACGATCTGCGCATCTCCTGCGAGGAGTTGGACCTGGTCGTCTCCACCGCGAACTCCTCCGGTGCGATCGGCGCCCGGATGACGGGCGGCGGCTTCGGCGGCTCGGCGATCGTCCTGGTGGAGGAGCCGGACGCGGAGTCGGTCACGAAGTCCGTCCTGGAGGCATTCGCGACGGCGGGCTTCACGGCACCGCGGGTGTTCCCGGCGGTGCCTTCGGCGGGGGCGCGGCGCGTGGCGTGATCGGTCCGTGCGGATCCGGCCGTGGGTTCCCTGCGGGGCGCCCGCGGCCGGTCACCCGTTGTGATGACGATCAGTGGAACCGGCCGTTACCGTTGTGGGGCAGGCCGAGAATCCCGTCCATGGGAGGAACCATGACCGCCGAGCCGATCGCAGCGCACGAGCCCGAGCCCGAGCCTGAGCCCGAGCGCGAGCGCGAGCAGGGCTGCCGCTGGCCGGTGCCGCCGCAGGACGGGTACACCGTGAACGACCTGTTCACTCTGCCCGACCTCCCGCCGCACACCGAGCTGATCGACGGGAGCCTTGTCTTCGTAAGTCCGCAGCGATATTTCCACAGCACTATGACCGATCTTCTGGTGACCGGCCTGCGTGGCACGGTCCCCGAGACCCTCAAGGTCCGACGGGAGATGACCGTCGAACTGGACCCGCGCAACGGTCCCGAGCCCGACATCAGCCTCGTCCGCACCGAAGCCGTCACCGGTATGGAGCAGACGAGGTTCGCGGCCACCGACGTCCTGCTCGCGGTCGAGGTCGTCTCGCCCGACTCGGAGTCCCGCGATCGCGACACCAAGCCCCGCAAATATGCCGCCGCCGGGATCCCGAACTTCTGGCTGGTCGAGATGACGGACGCGAACCAGCACCCCGTGGTGCGGGTCTACGAACTCGATCCGCTGTCCAAGACGTACGTCCTCACGGGCATCCACCACGACCAGCTCAAGATCCCCGTCCCGTACGACATCGACGTCGACATCAGCGTGAAGGCGCTCAAAGAGCTGTGACGGACAGCTTCTTCGTCAGCGTGAACTCCTTTGCGCCCTCCGGGTAGTCGGGGATCACCGAGACCACCTCGTACCCCTGCCCCCGGTAGAACCCGGGAGCCTGGAAGTCCCATGTCTCGACACGGGAGTTGAGACAGCCACGCTCCTCACGCGCGATCTGCTCCGCCTCGCCGAGCAGCCGCGCGCCCAGGCCCGCACCCCGGTACCCCTCCGCGACCCAGAGGTGGTTCACATGGAGCCAGCGCCCCCAGGTGTGCCCGGCGAGGCCGCCGGCCAGTGCATCCGTTCGGTCAAGGACCCATACGGCCAGCGGCACTTCGCGATCCTGGGGGGTGCCGTGCAGCGCGCGGAGCGCCGGGGACGCCGCCGCGTTCGCGGCCTCGAGCCCGTTCAGCAGCAGAGCGAACCGCGCTTTGTCGACTCCTGTCTCCATACGAAACATACGGCTCACCATAAACGCGCTGGCCAATCAGTTCTGTAAATCACCTTCCGCTCCTGCCCTCCGGCCCTACTCTGAGGGCAGTGCCGGTGGGGGCCGGCACCGTTCAGGGGGCGAGACAGTCGGGTACGGCGCCCGGCATGGGGGTAGCAGTCACAGCACGGCGGCGGCCGTGCGACTGCGTCGACCCTCGTTCCGGGCGCCGTACCCGCACCGTAAGTCCTCCGGCTTTGGGGTATCCCCTGCTCTCCGAGGAGAGCTTGGGGAAGGGGGTTTCAGTGGTTCGTATCCGAGTCCTGGTCGTCGACGACCACCGCATCTTCGCCGAGTCGCTCGCCGCGGCTCTGGCGGCGGAGCCGGACGTCGACGTGTCCGCGGCGGGCAGCGGCCCGGCCGCGCTGCGCTGCCTCGAGCGCGCGATCGCCGAGGGGCGCAGATACGACGTGCTGCTCGTCGACGCCGACCTCGGCGCGTCCGCGAGCGCCCTGCAGGGTGTCCGGCCCGCGCCTTCGGTGCAGGACGGCAACGCGGACGGTCTGGTGGACGGCATCTCTCTGGTCGCCGGGGTCCGTTCGGGCCAGCCGATGGTCCGTACGGTCGTGCTCGCGGAGAAGGACGACCCGCGCAGGGCCGCCCTCGCGCTGCAGGCGGGAGCGTCGGGCTGGGTCGCCAAGGACTGCTCCCTGTCCCGGCTGCTTACCGTCATCCGGGGGGTGCTGCGGGAGGAGACCCATCTGCCGCCCGCGCTGCTCACCGGCGTCCTGCGCGAGCTGACCGCGGCGCGCAAGCACCGCACGGAGTCCGAGCGCCTCGTGGAGTCCCTGACGCCGCGCGAGCGCGAGGTGTTGCGGTGCATGGTGGCGGGCCTGGGCCGCAAGGCGGTCGCCGAACGCCTCTTCCTCTCCCCGCACACGGTGCGTACGCACATGCAGAACGTGCTGGGGAAGCTGGGCGTGCACTCCACGCTCGCGGCCGTCGCGCTGGCCCGCAGGGCGGGCGTGGGACCGGTCGACCTAGCCGGGGATGTTGTCGAACGGGGCGGTCAACTGGCGTAGCAGCGCGGCCAGTTCGCCCCGCTGTGCGCGCGAGAGTTCGGCGAGGATGGCCCGCTCCTGCTCCAGGAGCCCGGCGAGCGCCTGGTCGGCCCTGTCCTGCCCCTCCTCGGTGAGCCGCACGAGCACGCCGCGCCGGTCGCTGGGATCGGGCAACCGCTCGACGAGGCCCTTCTTGGCGAGGCGGTCGATGCGGTTGGTCATCGTGCCGGAGGTCACCAGGGTCTGCGTGAGCAGCTGCCCGGGGGAGAGCTGATAGGGCGCGCCCGCGCGCCGCAGCGACGTCAGTACGTCGAACTCCCAGGGCTCGAGGCTGTGCTCGGAGAAGGCGAGCCGCCGGGCCCGGTCCAGATGCCGCGCGAGCCTGCTGACGCGACTGAGTACCTCGAGCGGTTCCACGTCGAGGTCAGGGCGCTCCCGGCGCCACGCTGCGACCAGCCGATCGACCTCGTCCTCCATGACGATCAGTGTAGGGGGTCTGTCGACATGAAGTCTCTTGACGTCAAGATACTTATGGGTCGAGGATGGCGGTACGACGCCGAGGCACGTGAATCCAGGAGGCCCCGCCGATGTCCGCAGCCGCCAACACCCCTGCTGCCGCAGCCGCTCCCACCTGGGATCCGGGGCAGTACCTGCGCCACGCGGGCCACCGCGCCCGCCCTTTCGTCGACCTGCTGACCCGAGTCCCAGAACTCCCCTCCCCTCCCGACCGCCCGCTCCGCATCGCGGACCTCGGCTGCGGCCCCGGCAACATGACCCGGCTCCTGGCCGAGCGGTGGCCCGCGGCGCACATCACCGGATTCGACAACTCCCCACAGATGCTGGAGCGGGCCGAGGCCGTCGCGGGCCCCACGGCGGGCGGCGGCCGCCTCGACTTCGCCCGGGCGGACGCGACGAACTGGGCACCGCCCGAGCGCACGTACGACCTGATCCTCTCCAACGCCACCCTCCAGTGGGTGCCGGGCCACCCCGGCTCCTTCCCCGCCTGGGTGGCGGCGCTCACCCCCGGCGGCACGTTCGCCTTCCAGGTCCCCGGCAACTTCGACGCCCCCAGCCACGTCCTGATGCGGGAACTGAGCGAGTCGGACCGCTGGCGCGCCCGACTCGGCGGCCACCTCCGCCACGCGGACGCGGTGCTCTCACCGACGGCATACCTGGAACGGCTCGTCCCGCTGGGCTGCGAGGTGGACGCCTGGGAGACGACCTACCTCCACCTACTGGAGGGCGAGGACCCGGTCCTCGACTGGGTGAAGGGAACGGGCCTGCGCCCGGTCCTGACGGCGCTGGGGGACGACACGGAGGCGAGGCAGGCGTTCTTGTCCGAGTACGCCGAACTGCTCCGCAAGGCGTACCCGGCGGGGGCGGGCGGCACGGTCTTCCCGTTCCGCAGGGTGTTCGCGGTGGCGCGGCGCACCAGGTGACGCTGATCGCCGTCGACCATGTACAGCTGGCCGCACCGGCCGGCAGCGAGCCGGGGCTGCGGGCGTAGTACGTCGAGGCCGACTTCCGCCCGGCACGCAAAGCGCATCCCGGGCTGCGGGTGCGGGACATCTCGGCGTACGCCGAGCGGCTGGCTTCGCGGGGTGCGGCCGTCGTCTGGGACGACGCCCTTCCGGGCCACCGCCGCTTCTACTCCTACGACCCGGCAGGCAACCGCCTGGAGTTCCTCGAACCGGGGTAACCGGAGGGGGCGGGGGCGCACACCCCCGCCCCCTCCGCGGCTAGCTCTTGCGGTGCCCTATCAGGCGCGGCTTCGGCTCAAGGCCGTCCAGGCCGTGCCACGCCAGGTTCACCAGGTGGGCCGCCACCTCCGCCTTCTTCGGCTTGCGGACGTCCAGCCACCACTGGCCCGTCAGCGCCACCATGCCGACCAGTGCCTGGGCGTACAGCGGGGCCAGTTTCTGGTCGAAGCCGCGGGTCTTGAACTCCTGCCCGAGGATGTCCTCCACCTGCGTCGCGATGTCGGAGATGAGGGACGCGAAGGTGCCCGTCGACTGGGCGACGGGCGAGTCGCGGACCAGGATGCGGAAGCCGTCCGTGTACGTCTCGATGTAGTCGAGGAGGGCGAAGGCCGCTTGCTCCAAGAGCTCGCGCGGGTGGCCTGCCGTCAGTGCGCCCGTCACACCGTCGAGCAGTGCCCGCATCTCGCGGTCCACCACCACCGCGTACAGACCCTCCTTGCCGCCGAAGTGCTCGTACACGACCGGCTTGGAGACGCCCGCCTTCGCGGCGATCTCCTCCACCGACGTGCCCTCGAAGCCCTTGGCGGCGAAGAGCGTACGGCCGATGTCCAGCAGCTGCTCCCGGCGCTCGGCACCCGTCATCCGGGTACGGCGGGCACGCCGGGGCTGCTTCTCTTTGCCGGAAGGACTGGAATTGCTGGAGTCGGTCGCCACGTCGTCAATCATGCCGGGCCGACGGTCTTCGGCTTCCGGCGGGACTCGATACGGGACTCCGAAGGCCAGCGCACGTCCGTCGCCCAGCCCAGCTGCTCGCACCAGCGGATGATCCGGGCGGAGGAGTCCAGCTGGCCCTTCAGTACGCCGTGCCGTGCCGACGTCGGGTCGGCGTGGTGCAGGTTGTGCCAGGACTCACCGCAGGACAGGACCGCGAGCCACCACACGTTGCCCGAGCGGTCGCGCGACTTGAACGGGCGCTTGCCCACCGCGTGGCAGATCGAGTTGATCGACCACGTGACGTGGTGGAGGAGGGCCACGCGGACGAGAGAGCCCCAGAAGAAGGCCGTGAAAGCGCCCCACCACGACATCGTCACCAGGCCGCCCACCAGCGGCGGGATCGCGAGCGACACGATCGTCCACAACAAGAACTGGCGGGAGATGCGGCGCAGTGCCGGGTCCTTGATCAGGTCCGGTGCGTACTTGTCCTGCGGCGTCTGCTCCTCATCGAACATCCAGCCGATGTGCGCCCACCACAGGCCCTTCATCAGGGCGGGGACGGTTTCGCCGAAGCGCCAGGGGGAGTGCGGGTCACCCTCCGCGTCCGAGAATTTGTGGTGTTTGCGGTGGTCCGCGACCCAGCGGACCAGTGGGCCCTCCACCGCCATCGACCCCGCGACCGCCAGCGCGATCCGCAACGGACGCTTCGCCTTGAAGGAACCGTGCGTGAAGTAGCGGTGGAACCCGATCGTGATGCCGTGGCAGCCCAGGTAGTACATGAAGACGAGCAGGCCGAGGTCCAGCCAGCTCACCCCCCAGCCCCAGGCCAGCGGCACCGCCGCGACCAGCGCCAGGAACGGGACGGTGATGAACAGGAGCAGCGTGATCTGTTCGAGTGAGCGCTTCTGCTCACCGCCGAGTGTCGCCGATGGCAGAGGAGCGGCGTCCGAGTCGGCTCGTGGAGCGTCGTCGATCACATCGGTGTCGGAGTACGCATCGGAAGATGGGGTCATGGGCACGTCCCCTGTGGGGTCGAGGGTTGAGGGTTACAACGGTCACAGCGGGCGCGGGGTGCACACAGCCGTGCGCTCCCGTCGTTCCTACGGTCCCGTAACCTACGGCGTCGTAAGTATGGCAGCGCGGAACGCGGCGGCAAGAGGCCGCGAGCCCGTGCCGCGAAGTGACACCTATCCTTGGAATCGGTCGGACAGCGCGGTCCGCTCTCTCTTTCCCCCGGAACACGGATTCCTATCCGGCCCGGGACCCCTCCCAGTACTGACGTGCTTCAACACTGCAAGGAGCCGCATCTGTGAGCAGTGCCGACGACCAGACGAACACCACAGCCAGCACCGAACTGCGCGCCGACATCCGGCGCCTCGGCGATCTGCTGGGCGAGACCCTCGTCCGTCAGGAGGGTCCCGAGCTCCTCGAACTGGTCGAAAAGGTCCGCCGCCTGACCCGCGAGGACGGCGAGGCCGCCGCCCGCCTCCTCGGCGGCACGGAGCTGGAGACAGCGGCCAAGCTGGTCCGCGCCTTCTCCACGTACTTCCATCTGGCGAACGTGACCGAGCAGGTCCACCGAGGCCGCGAGCTGCGCGCCCGCCGGGCCGCCGAGGGCGGACTCCTGTCCCGCACGGCCGACCGCCTCAAGGACGCCGACCCCGAGCACCTGCGCCAGACCGTGCAGCACCTGAACGTGCGGCCCGTCTTCACCGCGCACCCCACCGAGGCCGCCCGCCGCTCCGTCCTCAACAAGCTGCGCCGGGTCGCCGCGCTCCTCGAGACCCCGGTCATCGAGGCCGACCGGCGCCGCCACGACACCCGGCTCGCCGAGAACATCGACCTGGTGTGGCAGACCGACGAGCTGCGCGTCGTCCGCCCCGAGCCCGCCGACGAGGCCCGCAACGCCATCTACTACCTGGACGAGCTGCACGCCGGCGCCGTCGGGGACGTACTGGAAGACCTCACCGCTGAACTGGAGCGCGTCGGCGTCGAGCTGCCCGAGGGCACCCGGCCGCTCACCTTCGGCACCTGGATCGGCGGCGACCGCGACGGCAACCCGAACGTGACTCCCCAGGTCACCTGGGACGTCCTGATCCTCCAGCACGAGCACGGCATCAACGACGCCCTCGAGCTCGTCGACGAGCTGCGCGGCTTCCTCTCCAACTCCATCCGCTACACCGGAGCCACCGAGGAGCTGAAGGCCTCCCTCCAGCTCGACCTGGAGCGGCTGCCCGAGATCAGCCCCCGCTACAAGCGGCTCAACGCCGAGGAGCCCTACCGGCTCAAGGCCACCTGCATCCGGCAGAAGCTGGAGAACACCAAGCAGCGCCTGGCCCGCGGCACCGCCCACGAACCGGGGCGCGACTACCTCGGCACCGGTGAGCTCCTGCACGACCTCACCCTCGTCCAGACCTCGCTGCGCGAGCACAAGGGCGGCCTCTTCGCCGACGGCCGGATGAACCGTACGATCCGTACGCTCGCCGCGTTCGGCCTGCAGCTCGCCACCATGGACGTACGCGAGCACGCCGACGCCCATCACCACGCGCTCGGGCAGCTCTTCGACCGCCTCGGCGAGGAGTCCTGGCGGTACGCGGACATGCCGCGCGAGTACCGGCAGAAGCTGCTCGCCAAGGAACTCAGGTCGCGGCGTCCGCTCGCGCCGTCCCCGGCGCCGCTCGACGCGGCCGGTGAGAAGACCCTCGGCGTCTTCCTCACCGTCAAGAAGGCCCTGGAGGTCTTCGGGCCCGAGGTCATCGAGTCGTACATCATCTCGATGTGCCAGGGTGCCGACGACGTCTTCGCGGCCGCCGTCCTCGCACGCGAGGCGGGCCTCGTCGACCTGCACGCCGGCTGGGCGAAGATCGGCATCGTGCCGCTCCTGGAGACCACGGACGAGCTGCGCGCCGCCGACGTCATCCTCGACGAGATGCTCGCCGACCCGTCGTACCGCCGCCTGGTCGCCCTCCGCGGCGACGTCCAGGAGGTCATGCTCGGCTACTCGGACTCCTCCAAGTTCGGCGGCATCACCACCTCGCAGTGGGAGATCCACCGGGCTCAGCGGAGGCTGCGTGATGTCGCGCACCGCTACGGCGTACGTCTGCGGCTCTTCCACGGCCGTGGCGGCACCGTCGGCCGTGGCGGCGGCCCGTCGCACGACGCGATCCTCGCGCAGCCCTGGGGCACGCTCGAGGGCGAGATCAAGGTGACCGAGCAGGGTGAGGTCATCTCCGACAAGTACCTCGTGCCTTCGCTGGCGCGGGAGAACCTCGAGCTGACCGTGGCCGCGACGCTGCAGGCCTCCGCGCTGCACACGGCCCCCCGCCAGTCCGACGAGGCGCTCGCCCGCTGGGACGCGGCGATGGACGTCGTCTCCGACGCCGCGCACTCCGCCTACCGGCGGCTCGTCGAGGACCCGGACCTGCCGACGTACTTCCTCGCGTCGACGCCGGTCGACCAGCTCGCCGACCTGCACCTCGGCTCCCGGCCCTCCCGCCGCCCCGGCTCGGGCGTTTCGCTCGACGGCCTGCGCGCCATCCCGTGGGTCTTCGGCTGGACGCAGTCGCGGCAGATCGTGCCGGGCTGGTTCGGCGTCGGCTCGGGCCTGAAGGCGCTGCGTGAGACCGGTCTGGACACCGTGCTCGGCGAGATGCAGGAGCACTGGCACTTCTTCCAGAACTTCATCTCGAACGTGGAGATGACCCTGGCGAAGACGGACCTGCGGATCGCCCGCCACTACGTGGACACGCTCGTCCCCGACGAGCTCAAGCACGTCTTCGAGATGATCGAGGCGGAGCACGCGCTGACGGTGGCGGAGGTCCTGCGGATCACCGGCGGCGAGGAACTGCTGGGTTCGCACCCGGCGCTCCAGCAGACGTTCGCGATCCGCGACGCCTACCTGGACCCGATCTCGTACCTCCAGGTCGCGCTCCTGAAGCGGCAGCGGGACGCGGCCGCCGCCGGCGAGGAGGCGGATCCTCTGCTGGGCCGCGCCTTGCTCCTGACCGTCAACGGTGTGGCAGCAGGACTGCGTAACACGGGCTGAGGCCTCTGGTCCCGGGGCCCCGCGCCATGGTTGGTGCGGGGCCCTTTGCCGTCTGCGAGTGCGTCGTGGCTGGTCGCGCAGTTCCCCGCGCCCCTTCGGGGCGCTGCCAGGCCGCAGCGGACTTCGGCAGGACCGCCTAGAACGCCAACGTCACGTACGACGCCGTCAGCAGCGCCCCGCCCGCCAAGGCCAGCGCCCACGCCACGCGGCGCAGGCGCAGGCCGCCCGCCACCACCACCGCCGAAAGCAGCAACGCACCGCCCAGCGGGAGCCAGGCGTGGAGGAAGCCGGGGCCGCCCGCGCGGACGACCTCCGAGGTGCCCGGCTTCACGGCCACCGGGATCCGCGCACCCTTCTTCTCCGCGATCGAGCGGTTGATCACCACCCGCTCACGCGCCTTGGAACCGGCGGATCCAGGAGCGTACGACCCCACGCACTCCTCGTCGTCGCACCGCGAGACCGTCATCGTCCCGCGCTCCCGCTCACCCGTGAGCATCACGTGCTGCGCGGTGCCCCAGGACGCCCAGATCCCGGCGACGAGAAGCAGCACCGCGAGCCCACCCATAGCCGTACGGCGTCCGAGAAGCAGCGCGTTCATGGCGGCGATCCTTGGCCATATGGCTGCGCTCAGTCAACACTCGCCGGGAACGGGACCCCGACGGCCTCAGGAGTTGTACGCGCTCTGCGCCCGCTCCAGACCCTCGATGACCAGCGCCTGGACCGCATCGGCCGCCCGGTCCACGAAGTAGTCCAGCTCCTTGCGCTCCGCCGAGGAGAAGTCCTTCAGCACGAAGTCCGCGACCTGCATCCGCCCCGGCGGACGCCCGATCCCGAACCGCACCCGGTGATAGTCCGAGCTCATCGCCTTCGTCATCGACTTCAGACCGTTGTGGCCGTTGTCGCCACCGCCCAGCTTCAGCCGCAGCGTGCCGTAGTCGATGTCCAGCTCGTCGTGGACCGCGACGATGTTCGCCACCGGCACCTTGTAGAAGTCGCGCAGCGCCGTCACCGGAGCGCCCGAGACGTTCATGTACGACATCGGCTTCGCCAGGACCACACGGCGGTTCGCCGGGCCCACCGGACCGATCCGGCCCTCAAGCACCTGAGCCTGCGCCCGGCCCGCACGCTTGAACGTGCCGCCGATCCGGTCCGCGAGGAGGTCGGCCACCATGAAGCCCACGTTGTGCCGGTTCATCGCGTAACCAGGGCCTGGATTGCCCAGACCCACGATCAGCCACGGGGCGCTGGGATCCGTCGTCATCTGCATGTCTCCTTCATAGCTCTCTTCATAAGCCCTCCGCATAACCCAACCGCCGCCCCGCGCACGGAGCGCGGGGCGGCGGTTGTCAGTCGAGCTCGGTCGAGCGCCGGGGTGAGGCTCAGGCCTCGGCGGCCTCGGGGGCCTCGCCCTCGGCGGCCTCGGGGGCCTCCTCGGCCTGCGCGGCCAGGACCTGCAGGACCACGACGTCGTCCTCGACGTTCAGGGTGGTGCCGGCGGGCAGCGGGATGTCCTTGGCGAGGATGGTCGCACCGGCCTCGAGACCGGCGATGGAGACGGTGACCGACTCCGGGATGTGCGTGGCCTCGGCCTCGACGGGCAGCGCGTTCAGCACGTGCTCGAGCAGGTTGCCGCCCGGGGCGAGCTCGCCCTCGGTGTGCACGTAGATGTCGACGTTGACCTTCTCGCCCTGACGGACGAGCAGCAGGTCGACGTGCTCGAGGAAGCCCTTGATGGCGTCACGCTGGACGGCCTTCGGGATCGCGAGCTGGGTCTTGCCGTCGATGTCCAGGGAGAGCAGGACGTTCGCCTGACGCAGCGCGAGGTGCAGCTCGTGGCCCGGAAGGGTGATGTGGACCGGGTCGGCGCCGTGACCGTAGACAACGGCCGGAACCTTGGACTCGCGGCGGATGCGGCGGGCGGCGCCCTTGCCGAACTCGGTGCGGGTCTCGGCGGCGATCTTGATCTCAGCCATGGTGCACTCCTCGTTTGTCAGGTGTGTCGAAATGGGGGCGGTTACCCGGCCATACGACTACTGGCCTGCTACGAAGAGCGCGTCGATAACGGACCGCCACACACTGTGCTTCATCAGAAGCGTGTGCGGCCTCCCTCGCCGAGCAACTCAGTGAGTCTACCCGGCGGGAAGGCCGCACCCAAAGTGGATCTCTACAGCAAGATCCTCAAGGCTCTTGAGGTCTTACGCCTGCTCCTCGAAGAGGCTCGTCACCGAACCGTCCTCGAAGACCTCACGCACCGCGTTCGCGATCGTCGGCGCGATCGAGAGCACCGTGATCTTGTCGAGCTCCAGGTCGCCCGGGTCGGGCAGCGTGTCCGTGAAGACGAACTCGCTCACCTTGGAGTTCTTCAGACGGTCCGCGGCCGGACCGGACAGCACACCGTGCGTCGCCGTCACGATGACGTCCTCCGCACCGTGCGCGAACAGCGCGTCGGCGGCGGCGCAGATCGTGCCACCCGTGTCGATCATGTCGTCGACCAGGACACAGACGCGGCCCTTCACGTCACCGACCACCTCGTGCACGGTGACCTGGTTCGCGACGTCCTTGTCACGGCGCTTGTGGACGATCGCCAGCGGCGCGCCCAGACGGTCGCACCAGCGGTCGGCGACGCGCACGCGGCCGGCGTCGGGGGAGACCACGGTCAGCTTCGAGCGGTCGACCTTCGCGCCCACGTAGTCCGCGAGGACCGGCAGCGCGAAGAGGTGGTCGACCGGGCCGTCGAAGAAGCCCTGGATCTGGTCCGTGTGCAGGTCGACCGTGAGGATGCGGTCCGCACCCGCGGTCTTCATCAGGTCCGCGACCAGACGGGCCGAGATCGGCTCACGACCGCGGTGCTTCTTGTCCTGGCGGGCGTAGCCGTAGAACGGCACGATCACCGTGATGGAGCGGGCCGACGCGCGCTTCAGCGCGTCGATCATGATCAGCTGCTCCATGATCCACTTGTTGATCGGAGCCGTGTGGCTCTGGATCAAGAAGCAGTCCGCGCCACGAGCCGACTCCTGGTACCGCACGTAGATCTCGCCATTGGCGAAATCGAAAGCCTTCGTCGGCACGATGCCGACACCCAGCTTGTGTGCGACCTCCTCGGCCAACTCGGGGTGGGCGCGGCCGGAGAAGAGCATCAACTTCTTCTCGCCGGTCGTCTTGATCCCGGTCACAGCACTGTCTCCTCAGAGAGTTCTTCCCGCTGCCGTACTCACGCGTCCCGATGCGACGAGTCGGCCGAATGTGTGCACCTATCACGGTACGCCGTGTCAGACGCACCGGTTTCCGGTCAGCTTTCGCCGTCCGGCTTCCGGGACGCCGCCTCCGCCGCCTTCGCAGCCGCGCTCCCCGGACGCTTACGAGCCACCCAGCCCTCGATATTCCGCTGCTGGCCCCGCGCCACGGCCAACGAACCGGGCGGCACATCCTTCGTGATCACAGACCCGGCGGCGGTGTAGGCGCCGTCCCCGACCGTGACAGGAGCCACAAACATGTTGTCCGAACCGGTCCGGCAGTGCGACCCCACCGTCGTGTGGTGCTTCGCCTCACCGTCGTAATTCACAAAGACGCTCGCCGCACCGATGTTGGAGTACTCACCGATCGTCGCGTCGCCCACGTACGACAGATGCGGCACCTTCGAACCGTCACCGATCGTCGCGTTCTTCATCTCCACATACGTACCCGCCTTGGCCTTCACACCAAGCCGCGTCCCCGGCCGCAGATACGCGAACGGACCGACACTCGCCTGCGCCCCGATCTCGGCGCTGTCGGAGACCGTGTTGTCGACGCGCGCACCGGCGCCGACACGGGTGTCCTTCAGCCGCGAGTTGGGCCCGACCTCGGCACCCTCACCCAGGTGCGTCGCACCCTGCAACTGCGTACCCGGATGCACGATCGCGTCCTGCTCGTACGTCACCGTCGCGTCGAACCACGTCGACGCGGGGTCGACCACCGACACACCGGCCAGCATGGCCTCCGTCAGCAGCCGCTCGTTCAACGTGCGCCGCGCCTCCGCCAGTTGTACGCGATTGTTGATCCCCGCGATCTCCTGGTGATCGGCGGCGACGGACGCCCCGACCCGGTGCCCGGCCTCCCGCAGGATGCCGAGGACGTCCGTCAGGTACTCCTCACCCTGACTGTTGTCCGTCCGCACCTTGCCGAGCGCGTCGGCGAGCAGCTCCCCGTCGAACGCGAACACCCCGGAGTTGATCTCCCGGATCGCGCGCTGCGCGTCCGTGGCGTCCTTGTGCTCGACGATCGCGGTCACGGCACCGCTCTCGCCGTCCCGCACGATCCGCCCGTAACCGGTCGCGTCCGGCACCTCGGCGGTCAGCACGGTGACGGCGTTGCCGTCGGCGGTGTGCGTCGCGGCCAGCTTCTGCAGGGTGGCGCCGGTCAGCAGCGGAGTGTCCCCACAGACGACGATCACGGTCCCGTCCACGGAACCACCGAGCTCCTCGAGCCCGATACGGACCGCGTGACCCGTGCCGTTCTGCTCGCTCTGGTAGGCGGTGCGGACGTCGGGTGCGATCACCTCGAGGTGACCGGTGACCTGCTCCCTGGCGAACCCGACGACGGTGACGAGCCGCTGCGGGCTCAACGCGTACGCGGCTTCGAGCACGTGCCCGATGAGGGAACGCCCACAGATCTCATGCAGGACCTTGGGGGTGGCCGACTTCATACGGGTGCCCTCACCCGCTGCGAGGACGACGACGGCTGCCGGGCTGTTGGCGCTCACGGGGGTGCCCTTCGGCTTCGAATGTGCGGGGGGTGGACATCCGCAGGATACCGGGGCGTTGTGGGGCGGAAATGAGGGCGGGTCCTGACTGCGACAGTCAGGACCCGAACCGAGCAAGCTCCCCCGCCAGGACTCGAACCCGGACAGATGGCACCAAAAGCCACAGTGCTGCCAATTACACCACGGGGGATTGAAGCGGCCTAAACCGGACATCCAGTCAGGTCGCCGATTCGGCACCCAACACTATGCCGTACCAAGCCCCTTCCGTGCGACGGTAGCGATCAGTGCTCATGCGGCAACCCCTGTCCGGAATGAAGGCGTCCGGTTCGAAATGGTGAGCGATTCAGTAGTTCGAGGGATACCGGCGGGTTTCGCTTCTTCTCGAACGAGGGGTGTGCTGGATCACCGCGCGTAAAACTCGCCGGAAAAGGAGGGCTTCGCGCCCGTAGGCTGGAAGGCATGACCACGACGGGGGAGAGCCACAGGGCGGCCGTGACCGGGCCGTGGTGGTGGGAGCGGAGGCGCAGTGCCGCGCTTGATGTGGGGCTCGCGCTGGCTTCGGCGGCGGAGTGCGGGGCCGAGGGGATCACGTTTTCGGGGGATACGGGGATTCCGGCGCCGGTCGGCGTGGCCTTCGGGGCCGTGGCCGGGGCGTCGTTGGTGCTGCGGCGGCGGTGGCCGATCGCGGTGGTGCTGGTCTCGATCGCGATCACGCCTGCCCAGATGGGGATTCTGCTGACCATCGTGGGGCTCTATTCGCTGGCCGCGTCCGAGCTGCCGCGGCGGATCATCGGGTCGCTCGCGGGGATGTCGCTGGTGGGGACGCTCATCGTGACGTTGGTGCGGACGCGGCAGGACATGGAGAGCGGGGATCTGGGGTTCGCGGAGGGGTTCATACCGTTCATCGCGATCATGACCTCGATCGGTGTGACCGCGCCGCCGATTCTGCTCGGGTTGTACGTGGGGGCGCGGCGGCGGCTCATGGAGAGTCTGCGGGAGCGTGCCGACAGTCTGGAGCGGGAGCTTCAACTGCTGGCCGAGCGGGCCGAGGAGCGGGCCGAGTGGGCGCGTAATGAGGAGCGGACGCGGATCGCGCGGGAGATGCATGACGTTGTCGCGCATCGGGTGAGTCTGATGGTGGTGCATGCCGCCGCGTTGCAGGCTGTGGCCCGGAAAGATCCTGAGAAGGCCGTCAAGAATGCCGCGCTGGTCGGTGACATGGGGCGGCAGGCGTTGACGGAGTTGCGGGAGATGCTCGGGGTGCTGCGTACGGGGGAGTCGGGGGCGGTTTCCGGCGTCCAGCGGCGTGTGTCGGCGTCCGATGCGGTGCCGTTGGCCGCGGTGGGGTTCGCCGCGGCGGCTGCCGCCTCGCGTGCGGTGGATGAGGACGGGCCGTGTCTGGCGGAGCTGGACGAGCTGGTGGGGCAGTCCCGTGCGGCGGGGATGGCGGTGGATCTGTCCGTGGAGGGGGAGTCGCGTGCGTACGCCGCCGAGGTGGAGCAGACGGCGTATCGCGTGGTGCAGGAGGCGTTGACGAACGTGCACAAGCACGCGGCGGGCGCGAAGACGTATGTGCGGCTCGCGCATCGCGGTGCGGAGATCGCGATGCAGGTCGAGAACGAGCCGCCGCCGGAGGCGGGTCCCGTGGACGCCCGGCTGCCGAGTGGGGGGAATGGGCTTGTGGGGATGAAGGAGCGGGTCACCGCGCTGGGTGGGGTGTTCGTGTCGGGGCCGACGGACGCGGGTGGTTTCCGGGTGTCGGCGGTGCTGCCGGCTGGGGCTTAGCGCCCCATAGGGGCGCGGGGAACTGCGCGACCAGCTACGACGGCGCGGCAGGCGAACAACGGCACTCCCCGCGGAGCGCTCGGCTCAGCCCGCCGTGAGGCGTTCCGGCTGGGTGCCCGACAGGAGGGTGGCGAGCGCTTGGTCGATATGAGCCCCGAGGTACCAGTCGCCGCTGTGGTCGAGGGAGTACACGCGGCCCTCCGCGTCGATGGCCAGCAGGGCCTGGGTTTCCGTTTCCTCGCCGATGGGGCAGACCTCGGAGTCCAGGGCGCGGCCGAGGTCTCCCAGGGTGCGGGCCATGTGGAGGCCGTACAGGGGGTCGAGGTGCATGGCGGCGGGGGCTATCTGGCGGCCGGGGCCCTGTGGGGTGATGTGGAGGCCGCCGAATTCCGCCCAGGCCTCGACTGCCGCGGGGAAGACGGTGTGCCGGTGGCCGGCGGGTGAGGTGTGGCTGCGCAGTACGTCGGCCCAGATTTCTGCCTGTTTTATGTCCCAGCGTCCGGGGCGCCAGCCTGCCGCGCGCAGGGCTGCGTCGACGGGGACGGGGAAGCGGGGGTTGGC
>NZ_SRIC01000111.1 GCF_004684775.1 Streptomyces sp. MZ04 | reverse complement strand
CCCCCGGGGAACGCCCCTCGGTGGACCACCCCCCTGCGGTCCACCCGTCGGGGAGCCGCGCCCGCCACGCCCTGCACGGGTTGCTGTGGAACTACGCGGGCTCCGCCGCCACCATCGTGCTGCAGCTCGTGTACACCGCCTGCACCTCCCGGATGGTGCCGCCCGCCGCGTTCGGCGCCTTCGCCACGGCGGCCGCCGTGGCCGGAGTGCTCGGGTACTTCTCCAACAGCGGTGTCGCCACCTGTCTGCTGACCGCCGAGCGGCTCACCGCGCCCCTCACCGCGCTGGCCCTGCGCATCGCCGCGGTGAGCGGCGCCCTGTGCTTCCTGGCGGCACAGGCGGTCGCCTTCGCGGTGACCGCCCTGTGGGACATGCCCGAGGCGGGGCCGATGCTGCGTCTTGTCAGCTTCCAGTTCCTGACGCTGCCCGCGGGGCTCACGGCGGCCGCGGCGCTGCGCCGCGGCGGCCGAACGCCCCAAGTCGTACGCCTTGAACTGGTGGGACACACCGCCGGAGCCGCCACGTCGCTCGGACTGCTCGTCGCCGGATGGGCGCCCATGGCCCTGGCGGTCTCCGCCCCGATGAGCTCGGCCGTCCTGCTGGCGGGTGCGCTGTGGCTGCTGCGCGGACAGGACCTGCCCGACGGCCCCCGCCCCAAGGTCCGCGGGCTCGTGGACGCCTCCGGTTTCTTCAGCGGATACAGCCTCGCGCAGTACGTGTTCAACAGCGCGCCGCTGTGGCTGGCCGGCCGGCTCGGCGCGAGCGCCGCCGGGTACTACTCGCGCGCGAGTCTGTTCACCGGCCTTCCGCTGACGGTACTGGCACAGGGCATCAGCCTCACCACCACCCCGGTCCTCGCCGCCGAACGCGGCCGGTCCCGGCAGGCGGTGTCCGACGTGCTGTGTCTGGCCTCGGCGATCGCCTTCGTCGGTTTCGGTGCCGTCGCCGGTGTGGGTCCTGCCGCGCTGAACCTGTTGCTCGGGCCGGGCTGGGACACCGCGGCGGCGCTGGTGCCGCTGCTGGCCACGGCCTCGGCCCTGTCGCTGCTGGCCTCGGTCGGCGACAGCGTCAACCAGGCCCGGGACGACCGTCGTTCCCTGCTGGTCACGCAGGGCTGGGCGGCCTCCGCGATCGCCGTCACGCTGGCCGCGGTCGTCGCCCGGCACTCGCTCACGCTGCTCGCCGCGGCCACCGTCACCGGTCCGCTCGTCGCCCACACGGCGCAGCTGCTCCGCTGGCGCGCCCACGGCGTCATCGCCCTGGCTCCGCTGCTGCGCGTCCATGCCGCGCACCTCACGGCCGGGGCCGCGCTGGCGCTGGCCGCGCACTGGGGGGCGGCGGCCGGTGACACCCCGTTCCACGGGCTGCTGTTCGGCACCGCGGCGGCGCTCGGCGTCCTCGTGTGCGCGCTGCCGCTGCGCGCCCGGTTTCCGCTGTACGCCGTGGCCGAGCGCCACGGTCTGCTCCCCCGTCCGTCCACCTGGAGTGTCCGTGGCCAGTCCGCCGCTCGTCCTGCACGTCAGCAATGAGTGCCCGCCCGTCAGTCCCGACTCCGGCTTCCTGCGCGCCTTTCGCGAGCTGTCCGCCGGTGGCGTGCTCCGGCACCAGTGGATCGCTCCGGCCGCCGCTCCGGAGCGGATCTCCGGGCTCGCGGCCGGTGTCCGGCCCGACCTCGTCTTCGTCCAGTCGCCGCAGCGGCACCGCTGGGCGGAGCGCGATGTCGCCGGGCTGCTGCGGGCGCTCGGCTCACCGCCGGTCGTCGTCTGGGAGGGCGACGCATGGGGCGGGCGCAAGCGGCTTCGGGCACAGAACGTGGCATGGTTCCGGCGCGCCGACACGGTGTACAGCGTGGCGCTCGGCGCACAGGCCGAGCTGCTGCGGCGGGCCGGCGGGCGTGCGGTGAGGTACGTCCCGAACGTGGCGCCGCTGTGCTTCGCCGAGGCCCCCGAGGAGCCGGGGCTCCCGCGCGGGGTGGCCCTGGTGGGTTCCCGGCTCACGTACTGCGGCATCGAACTGATCGCGGATGATCGTGAACGCACCCGGCTGGCAAGCAAGTTGGCCCGGCTCCCGGGCTGCGAGCTGTCCGTCTACGGCCGGGGCTGGCGCAGCTCCCACGCCCGGGGACCGGTCCCGTACGACGATCAGCTGGGGGTGATGCGGCGGGCGCTGATCACCGTCGGCTGGGACCGTTTCCGCGGCTACCCCGGGTACTACTCGGACCGGCTTCCCATCGCGCTGTGCGCCGGCCGGGTCCATGTGGCCTCCCGCCAGCCGGACCTGGACTGGCTGGCGAGGGGTCCGAAGGACGGGCTGCATCTCATGGACTCACCGCGCGAGGCCGCCGAGCGGGTGCGGGACCTGATCACCGCCGGACCCGAGCGCCTGCTCGCCGACGGCGCCCGTGGCCGCGCGTGGGTCCGCACCCATCTGACCGAGCTGCACGCGCTGCGGCACATGCTCGCGGATCACCTTCCGGTGCCCGCGCCGCGTTCGGGCCCGTGGCCGGCGATCGCGGCGCTCGGCACCGTGTAAGTGCTCCCTCAAGCCTTCGGACGGCCGTCCGGCCGGTAGGCGTTGTAGAGGTGGTCCGGCAGCGGCCTGTCCTCGCGGAGCGCCTTGAGCAGCGCCTGCCCCTGACCCTTGACCATCTGGTAGTTGCCCCAGCGGTCCGGGTCCTCCACGCACGGCAGCGTGACGATCCGCACCTGCTCCGCCGGGATGGAGCGGGCGCTGCTTGCCAGCTCGTACAGCTCCCCCGGCGATTCGAGCCCGGGATCGGCGGTCAGCGCGGAGGTGACGGAGTCGAGGAGCGGCCACAGCCGTGTGGGGCTGCTGAGCGTGCCCTTGTCGCCGAGCTTGTCGTAGAGCGAGTGGACGAACTGCTTCTGCCGCTCGATGCGCTGGAGGTCGCTGCCGTCGCTGACGCCGACCCGGGTCCGTACGAAGGTCAGCGCCTCCTTGCCCTTCACGAGCTGGTGCCCGGGCCGCAGCGTTACCCCGTACTCCGGTTCGCGCACCGGTTCCGTCACATCGACCTCGACCCCGCCGACGGCGTCGATGACCTTCTGGAACCCCGTGAAGCTGACGACCAGATGGTGGTCGACCCGGATGCCGCTCAGGTTCTCGAAGGTGCGGATGGAGCATGCCGCGCCACCGAACTGGAAGGCCCAGTTGAACTGGGCGTACTGCGCCCGGCTGCGGCCGCCGTCCGGCCGCAGGCAGCTGGGGATGTTCACCATGAGGTCGCGCGGCACGCTCACGGCGGCGGCGCTCTTCCGGTCCGCGGACAGGTGCAGCAGGATCGTGGTGTCGCTGCGTTCGCTGTCCTTCACCGACTCCAGGTCGGATCCGAACAGCAGGATGTTCTGGGCCTTCGGAGCGCGGGCCTTGGGGCGGGAGGCCTGGTCGGCGGCGAGGGCACGGGCGGCCGCCTCGTCGGTGCGGATGTTTCCGTCGAGGCGCGCGTACAGCAGCGAGGCCGCGGCTGCCGTCGTCACCAGGAGCAGCGCCAGTCCGAGTCCGGTCAGGAACAGGATCCGCCGGGTACGGGTCGGGGGTCCCGGGCGCGGTGCGTCCGGCTGGTCAGGGTCTGCCTTACGTCGTGCCATGGATAAGGCCTTCCACGCCACGAGCGAACCTGGCGGCCATTCCCTCGACCGTGTAGCGAGTCGCGTCCGCCTGGCAGGTACGGCGCAGCCGGGAGAGCTCGCGCGGTTCGGTGAGGAGTCCGACGACGGCCGTCGCGTACGCCTCCGGATCGTCGGGGGCCACGAGCGCGTTGCGTCCGCTGACCAGGTACTCGAACTCCGGTCCGTGGTAAGGCCACGGACAGGTGATCACGGGGGTTCTGAGCGCGAAGGAGTCGACGGCGCACAGCCCGACGGCGCCCGGCACCAGAAGGACGTCCGAGGCGGCGCCGAGCAACGCCTTGTCCCGGTCGCCCACGGTCCCGAGGTACACCACGGGCCCGCCGGAGGCCTGGGCGGCCTGGACCAGTGGCCGGTGCGTGCCGTCGCCGGCGACGATCAGCCGGAAGCCGGGCAGTTGCCGGGCGACGCGCTCGGCGGCCTCGATCAGAAACGGAGTCCGCTTGAGCTTGTCGAGCCCGCCGATGTACAGGCCGGTACGGCCCTGGGTGAGGCCGTGGCGCTCGCGCAGGGCCGCCACGTCGGCGTCGGTGACGGCGTCACGGGCGGCGGCGAGCGCCGTCGTGTCCAGGGAGTTGTGGACGACGGTGACGCGCCGGCGGGGCAGCCCGGCCTGTACGGCGTAGGCGCCGCCCGCCTCGGTGTAGGCGAAGAACCAGTCGGCGCGGCGGGTCAGCGCTGCCTTGGCCCAGCGGGCCGCAGGACCGTGGGCCGAGACATGGGTCCTGCCGTGCCCCCAGAGCCCGATCCTGGGCGGGCCCGTGGCGGTCAGGAGGGGGAAGGTCCGTAGATGGTGCATGGACTGGGGCAGGACCAGAGCGTCGCAGGTGCGGGCGAGTTCGCCGAGCCCGAACCAGATCAGGTCGCGGCCCGCGACCTTCCACTCCCGCTGGCGCAGCGCGACGGAACCGGGCAGTTCGACGGTGTCGTGCCGCGCCGCGGACAGTCCGGTCGGCAGGCCGTGGGCGACGACCAGTTCGATGTTCCGTGCGTCGAGTTCGCCGCGGAGCCGCGCGAAGAAGGGCAGCCGGTAGGCGGTGAGGTACGGCACGACCAGGCCCACCCGGGCCGCGGTCACGCCGTCAACTCCTGGTAGAGCCCGACCATGCGCTCCGTCCAGGCCCGCTCGCCGTACTGCCGCGCGTATACGCCCCGGCAGTGTTCCCGCAGTGCGGGGAAGATGCGGTCGGCCGCGTGCAGGGCGTCCGTGAGCGGGGCGTCCCACGAGGTGACCGCGCCGGTGCCTTCGGCTCTGACCGCGAGCGGCACCGACGAGCCTTCGAAGGCGAGGACCGGCAGGCCGGCCGCGAGAGCCTCGACGTAGACGAGCGGCACGGCACCCTCGTAGCAGCGGCTGGTGAAGACCGCGCCGCGGTATCCGGGGAGCAGCTCGCGCAGCGCGGCGCGGTCCAGGGCTCCGAGGAAGCGTACGGAGTCGGGCGCGACGGCGCGGCAGTCCTCCTCCAGCACTCCGTTGCCGATGACGTCGAGCCGTACGCCGACGGGCCAGCGGCGCAGCAGCTCGAGGATGCCCTTCTCCTCGCTGAGGCGGCCGACGTAGACCCAGGCGGGGACCTGAGGCGCCGTCACGGCGTCCGGTGCGGGCACGAAGTTGGGGATCAGCGCCATGCGACGGGGCGGGATCCCCGCTCCCTCGTACGTGGCGCGGCTCAGATCCGACAGCACGACGACGCGGTCGGCGCGGCGCAGCAGCGGATCTCCGGACACTCCGTCGCGGGACGCCAAGGCCAGCGGGAGCGTGGCGAGCCGGGAGCCGCGGTAGCAGCCGTTGCGCAGCCCCGCCCAGCGGTCTCCGTCCGGGCAGCGGGTGCAGGGGGCGCCGTCCCGGTAGAGGACGGCGGAGGCGCACAGGGGGCGGTAGTTGTGCAGGGTGGCGACAAGGGGGCCGGGCCATTGGGCCGCCCAGGCGCGGCCGAAGTTGGGGAAGAGGTTGTGGACATGGACCACGTCGGGGGCGATCGCCCGCAGTTCGGGGAGCGGGGTGCGGCCCCGGCCGCTCGCGACGGTCACGGCGCAGCGCAGGGGGTGCAGCGGGCGGGTGGCCAGTTCGTCGGTGCGGGCGGCGACGAGGTGGACGTCGTGGCCGGCCCGGCGCAGCGCCTCCGCCTGGTCGAGCGGCACCATGTTCTCGCCGCCGGGGACCGAGCCTCCGTAGAAGCTGTGGACGAGGGCGATGCGCAGCTTCCGCGGAGGGGTCATGCGCGGGCACCCTTCCACGCCGCCCAGATGAATCGCGGATGCCCCCACAGCACCCTGCGGGCCAGGCGGCGCGGTTCGCTGCACAGCCGGAACAGCCATTCCAGGCCGTGGCGTTGCATCCACGGCGGGGCCTGCGGCTTGTTGCCCGATACGAAGTCGAAGGCGGCGCCCACGGCCACGTACACGGCAGGGTGGAGGGCCGCGAGGCGCGCCGCCTCGTGGTCCTGTTTCGGCGTGCCGAGGCCCACCCAGACGATCTGGGCGCCGCTCGCGGCGATCCGGTCGGCCTGGGCGCGGCGCTGCTCGTCGGTGACGTCGCAGAAGGGCGGGGCCTCCGAGCCGACGACGCGGGCGCGGGGGAAACGGGCGAGGAGTTCGGCGGTGAGGCGGTCGAGTACATCGCGGGTGGAGCCCAGGAGGTAGTGGGTGAGGTTCGCCTCCTGCCCGGTGCGGACGACGTCGAGGAAGAGATCGGGGCCGTAGACGCGGACGCGCGGCACCTCGCGGCCCCGGTGCGCGAGCCGGTTGGCCCACACCACGCCCTGCCCGTCGGGCAGGTTGAGCCGGGCCTCGCGCAGGACGCGCCGCAGGTCCGGATCGATGTCGGCCAGGGCCAGGGTGTAGGCGTTGCAGAGGTGGACGTCGGCCGCTGCGCGGGCGCGGGCGAGGTCGACCACGAAGGACGAGGCGGTCGCGGGCGTCGTGGCCGCGACCGGCACCCCGGCACAGAGGAGCGTGGGCAGAGCGGGCGCTGTGGTCATCGTCGTCATCCCCTGGCCACGTCGACGGTCGTGCCCGTTGCGGCCGGGCGGCCGGGCAGGCGCTGCGTGTGCACCTGCCGGGTGTAGACGGGAACCCTCAACAGGCCCAGGACCGCCGCCAGGACGCCGCCCGCCACCCAGAGGGCCGCCGAGGGGCCCAGCGTGCCGCGGTGCTGGAGCAGCCCGATGAGTACGCCCACGCAGGACGCGGCGCCGAGGACCGTCGCCGCGCCCGGCGTGGTGAGGCCGAGCCGGCGCAGGCGGTGTGCGATGTGGTCGGTGCCGCCGATGAGGACGGAACGACCGGCCCGGCGGCGGGACACCACGACGAGGAGGCTGTCGGCGGCGACCACGGCGGACAGGGCGAAGACGGATCCCGCGGTCGTCAACGGCTCGTGGCCGGTGTGCACCAGCACGGCGGCCGAGGCCACGACGAAGCCGGTGAACAGGGAGCCGCAGTCGCCGAGGAAGATCCGGGCCGGGTACCAGTTGTGCACCAGGAAACCGGTGAGCGCGGCGGCCAGGGCGCACAGGACGAGAGCGAGTCCGTACAGGGACTCCGCCGCCGCGCAGATGCTCAGGCCGAACGCCGTGACCGCGCCGACCATGCCCATCGCGCCGTCCGAGTTGTCCAGCAGGTTGAAGGCGTTGGTGACGAAGGTGATCCAGAGGACAGCGAGTGCGCCCAGGAGGAGCCCGAATCCGGCGCTGTGCACCACCAGAGCGGCCGCGCACGCCTCCACCACGAGCCGGGTACGCGCGCCCATCGGCCGCAGGTCGTCCAAGAGTCCGAGGGCGGCGACGACTCCGGCGGCCAGCAGCAGCGCTCCGGTGTCCGGTCCGAGCGGGGTGTCTCCCCACCAGGCGAGCGAGCTGACGGCGACCGTGCCGACGGCCACGGCCACACCGCCGAGGTGGGGGGTGGGCCGGGCGTGAGCCTTGCGACCGGCGGGGCGGTCGACGAGTCCGACGCGCAGCGCCCAGGCGCGCAGCAGCCCGACGAGCACCGCGGTGAGCAGGAGTGCGGCGACGGCCGCGATTCCGTAGATCACGGTGATGTCCCGTCAGGAACGGGGCTGGGAGGAGGCGAGGGTGGTGCGATCGGCCACCAGGGGCGGCTCCACCCTTCGGGTGTTGGGCACCGGGAGGGGTGCCCGGCCGTCCGGAATCGCGGGCGTGCAGTCGGCGACGGGGCCACCGGCGGGAGCGTCGTCCGCCGGACCGCTTTCCTCGGGGGAGGCGCAGGCGCGTCTCGCGTCGGCGATCGCCGCGTCGAGGATGTCGTCCAGCGAGCGCCGCGGGCGCCAGCCCGTCAGTTCGCGCAGACGAGTCGTGTCCGGGACGCGGCGCACCATGTCCTCGAAGCCATAACCGGTCCCGTACGCCTCCTCGTAGGAGACGAGGCGTACGGGCGAGCCACTGCCCGCCCGGTGGACGATGCGCGCGGCGAGTTCGCCGACCGAGGTCTCCTCGGAGGTGCCGACGTTGAACACCTGGCCGACCGCGCCGGGGTGCGTCAGGAGCCGCATCAACGCATCCACCACGTCGGCGACGTGCGCGAAGCAGCGCCGCTGCCGACCGTCGCCGTAGACCGTCAGCGGCTCGCCGGTGACCGCCTGGCGGACCAGCCGGGGCACGACCATGCCGTACGCCGGGGACTGCCTCGGCCCCACGGTGTTGAACAGGCGCACGACGGTGACGGGAAGGCCGTGCTCCCGGTGATACGCGAGGGCGAGGATCTCGTCGACCGCCTTCGCCGTCGAGTACGACCAGCGGGCGACGGTCGTGGCGCCGAGCACGCGGTCCGCGGTCTCGGTCAGCGGCCCGGAGGCGTTCTTGCCGTAGATCTCGGAGGTGGAGGCGAGCAGCAGCGGGCGGCCGTGGCGGTGGGCCGCCTCGATGACGTGCTCGGCGCCCCGCACATTCGTCGTGAACGACCTCAGCGGCTGCTCGACGATCTGGCGCACGCCCACCGCCGCGGCCAGGTGGACGACGGCGTCACAGCGACCGGTCAGCTCGTCGACCAGGCGTTCGTCCAGGACCGAGCCGCTCTCGAAGTGAAATCGGGGATGCGACCTGACCTGTGCGAGGTTCGCCGGGTCGCCGGTGGACAGGTCGTCGAGCACGACCACGGAGTGACCCACGCGGAGCAGGGCCTCCGTCAGATGGGACCCGATGAAGCCGGCACCGCCGGTGACCAAGTACGTGAGGGATTCCATGCGCAGCCCGTTCCGTAGTTTCTCCCGGCCGACGTGGGACCAAGTTGCGGTATCGGGGTGATACCGAGGAAGCGCCCGGCCGCCTTCGGTAAAGTAGTCGCTTTTCCTCCCATATCTGGTGATAAACACGATCTGTTTCTGTCGCTCTTCGATCGGAGATTGCCCTTATGGGACCAACCGAGGCGCCTTGCCGCCTCACTGTGATCGGGCTCGGATATGTGGGACTGCCACTGGCGGTGGCCGCGGCGGAGGCCGGCTTCCTGGTGACCGGGCTCGACACGGACGAGCTACGGATCAAGCAGCTGGCGGCGGGTGACTCCTACGTCGAGGACATCCCCGCCGAACGACTGCTCGGGGCGCTCGACAACGGACTGACGGTCAGTCACGACTACGCCGACACCAAGGACTTCGACGTCTGCGTGATCGCGGTGCCGACCCCCCTGCGGGACGGGGCACCCGACCTCTCGTGCATCGAGAGCGCCGCGTCATGCGTCACGCCTCATCTGCGGCCCGGCGCAACGGTCGTCCTGGAGTCGACGTCCTACCCGGGCACCACCGAGGACGTCCTGCGGCCCATCCTCGAACACGGCAGCGGGCTGCGCGCGGGCAGGGACTTCCATCTCGGCTACAGCCCCGAGCGCATCGACCCGGGCAACCGCGAGTGGCGGCTGGAGAACACGCCGAAGGTCGTGTCCGGGGTCGACGAGGTCTCCCTCGGCGCGATCGAGTCCTTCTACCGCCGGATCGTGACCCGCACCGTGCCGGTCTCGTCCCCGCGCACCGCCGAACTGACCAAGCTCCTGGAGAACACCTTCCGCCAGGTCAACATCGCGCTCGTGAACGAGCTCGCGATGTGCGCACGCCCGCTCGGCGTGGACATCTGGGAAGCGGTCGGGGCCGCCGCCACCAAGCCCTTCGGCTTCATGCCGTTCCTGCCGGGTCCGGGGGTGGGCGGCCACTGCCTGCCCGTCGACCCGACCTACCTCGCCTGGCAGGTGCGCCGCCAGCTCAGCCACGACGTCCGGTTCATCTCGCTCGCCAACGAGATCAACGCGCACATGCCGCGGCATGTCGTCCAGCGCGTCGCCACCGGCCTTGGACGAGAGCTGACCGGGGCCCATGTCCTGCTGCTCGGTCTCGCCTACAAGAAGAACACCGGCGACGTACGCGAGTCCCCGGCCGTCGAGGTGGCGCGGCTGCTGCACGAGGCGGGCGCCCGTGTGCGGGCCGTCGAACCGTACGCGACCCCGGCCCATCTCCCGCCCCACGTGCTGCGCGTGGAGCTGACGGAGGAGGAGCTGCGCGCCGCGGACGCGGTCGTCGTGACCACGGACCACGACGGCTTCGACTACCCGCTCGTCGAACGGCACGCCCGCTACCTCTTCGACACCCGCAACCGATGCCGCGGGGCGGGCGTCGACCGACTCTGAACGGCGCAGCCACCGTCGACCGGCTGAACGGCTTGGGCCACGCCGGCGACGCGGGCGACATAGGCGGTTTCTTCACGTATTGCGAAGTCTTCACCTCTGGCCTCCTCCCATGCAGAACCTGACCCGGAAGATCGCCGCAACCCCGCTCGCGCGGGCAGCCGCTCTGCCCCTGCGGCTGGCCACCGTCGCCCGCTACCAGGCCCGAGTGCTCCAGCGCTCGGGCACCTGGCTCGTCCGTTCCCGCGAGCACTCCTGTTTCACCTACGACCTGGAGCCCTCGAACCACGACCACCCCTGCTGGTTCGTCAGCGAGGTGACCGGCACTCCGGTCGAGGCGGTGCGCGCGCACATCCAGGAGGCCGAGGAGGACACCGAACTCCGCAGGACCCTGAACGAGGGTCTTGCCACCAGCGTCCGCTCCGGGACCTGCGACCGCGAGGTGCGCTACGGCCGACGCGTCGCGTACTACGCCCTCGTGCGGACGCTCGCCCCCGCGCATGTGGTCGAGGCCGGCCCCCACCGTGGCATCACCCGCAGCCTGATCGCCGCCGCACTGCTCCGCAACGGCAGCGGCCGGCTCACGAGGACGCCGAACTCGCCGCCGTGGCCCCGGCGCTCTCCGAGCGCGCACTGGTCCTGTCCAGCCGGAGCCATGCGTGGCCGTGCCTGGCGCGCTGGTCCGAGGAACGTCAGCGTCGCTTCCTGCACTTCGACGACAGGCCGCGCAACCACTGGCACCCCGGCAACGGCTTCGGCGTGTCGTTCCCCGGCCGGGTGTGACGCATCATCAGAAGCGGTGCCTCGGCGGGGAGTTCCACTCCGCCGAGTTCCGCAGGCCGGTGGAGATGAGCCGCCCGGTCGTGGACTGTCCGGCGCTGAAGACGAAGAAGCAGGCGCCGACCGCGGTCCCGACGTCCGGCGGCCGGCCGTCGGTCTGGGCGATCAGCGTCAGTGTTGTGCCCGCCACCAGGCATAGGTGGACGCGATGCCGTCGCGCAGCGCGATCGCCGGCTTCCAGCCGAGTCCGTTGATCCGGGACACGTCGAGCAGTTTGCGCGGGGTACCGTCGGGCTTGCTCGTGTCCCAGGCCAGTCTCCCCTCGAAGCCCGTCACATCGGCGACCGTCTCTGCCAGTTCGCGGATGGTGAGGTCCTCGCCGCAGCCGATGTTGACCGGCTCGTCGCCGTCGTACGTCCGCAGCAGTACGGCGCAGGCCTCGGCCAGGTCGTCGACGTGCAGGAACTCACGGCGCGGGGTGCCGGAGCCCCAGAGGGTGATCTCCTCGTGGCCGGCCTCGCGGGCCTCGTGGAAGCGGCGGATCAGCGCCGGGAGGACGTGCGAGGTCTCCAGGTCGAAGCTGTCGCCGGGGCCGTAGAGATTGGTCGGCATGGCCGAGATGTAGGCGGCGCCGTACTGCTTCCGGTACGCCTGGACTTGCACGATGCCGGCGATCTTGGCCAGCGCGTACGCCTCGTTGGTCGGCTCCAGCGGACCGGTGAGCAGGGCGTCCTCGGAGATCGGCTGGGGTGCGAGCCTGGGGTAGATGCAGGACGAGCCGAGGAAGAGGAGCCGCTCGACTCCCGCGGCGTGCGCCCCGGCGACGACGCTCAGCTGGATCTGGAGGTTCTCCTCCAGGAACTGCACCGGGCTGGTGCTGTTCGCCAAGATCCCGCCGACCTTGGCGGCGGCGAGGACCACGGCGTCGGGGCGGCTCCCGGCGAGGAACGCGGCGGTCCGTGCCGCGTCGCGCAGATCGAGCTCGGCGCGGCCGCGGGTGAGCACCTCGTACCCGTCCGCGCTCAGCCGGCGGGCCACCGCGGAGCCGACGAGGCCGCGGTGGCCCGCGACGAACACACGGGCCGACTCGGGCAGATACGACGTCGGTCCGGTCATCGGCTCAGTCATGGACTGGATCATGCCAGGCGATGAAGGGCGACACGCCCCATATGGGGACGCCATCTGACAATTCGTCACACGCGAAGGGATCACCATCGGGCCGACGATGCGTACGTATTTCACCCTGCCGGTCCGGCGAGAGAGTCAGTCCCCCTCCATCTCGAAGGTACGCAGCAGATCGGCCGCGACGCTCACGGCGATCGTCGCGGGTTCCTTGCCGCTGATGTCCGCCAGGCCGATCGGGGTCTTGATCCGATCGATGGTGGCCTCGTCGTGACCGCCCTCCGTGGCGAGGCGTTTGCGGAACCGCACCCACTTGGCCGCCGACCCGATAAGGCCGATGGAGCCGAGACGGGTGGTGCGCAGGGCGGCGTCGCACAGAGCGGCGTCCTCGGCGTGATCGTGAGTCATGATCAGGACGTGGGTGCCGCGCGGCAATTCCTCAAGCACCTCCTCGGGCAGCAGCGGCGTGTGATGTACGTGCACCTGCCCCACGGCGTCTGCCAGCACGCCGAGCCGCTTCTCGGTGAGGATGTCGGAGCGGGAGTCGACCAGATGGAGGTCGAGGTCCTGACGGGCCAGGATGCGCGCCAGCTCGAGGCCGACGTGCCCGACGCCGAAGATCGCCACCGCCCGTACCACCGCCAGCGGTTCGAGCAACACCGTGACCGTGCCGCCGCAGCACTGCACGCCGTGCTGGTTGGTCACCTTGTCGTTCAGGGCGAAATCCATCAGCTCCGGCTCCGGCTTGGACGCGGCGATCAACTCCCGGGCCCGGTCGATCGCGACGGCCTCGACATTGCCGCCGCCGATCGAGCCCCACGTCTCGCTCTCCCCCACGACGAGTTTCGCGCCGGCGTCGCGCGGGGCGTGGCCGCGCACGGTCGCGACGGTCACCAGCACGCCGGACTCCCGGCGTGCCCGCAACCGCGCGACCGCGGCGACCCACGTCATGTCAGGCACCGCTCAGCGTTTTGGCGGCGGTTCGGTTCTTGGCGTCGGTTCGGTTCTTGGCGTCGGTTCGGTTCTTGCCGTCGGCGGCAAGTCCGTTGCCGGCGTGACCGTTCCGGGAGGCATCGCCCTGGCGAGCCGACTCGATCGCCCAGAACACCGCTTCCGGCGTCGCGGGCGAGGCCAGCTCGACGCTGACCCCGCTCGGCCCGAACGCGGCGGCGGCCTGGCGCAAGGCCTCTCGTACCGAGAACGCCAGCATCAGCGGAGGCTCGCCCACCGCCTTGGACCCGTATACCGCGCCCTCTTCGGTGGCGTTCTCCAGGAGCGTGACGTTGAACTCCTCGGGCATCTCCGAGAAGCTCGGCAGCTTGTACGTGCTCGCCGCCTGGGTCAGCAGCCGGCCGCGGCCCGGCCCGTCCGTGGCGTCCCAGCGCATGTCCTCGAGGGTGAGCCAGCCCGCGCCCTGCACGAAACCGCCCTCGACCTGACCGATGTCGATCATCGGGGACAGGCTGTCGCCGACGTCGTGCACGATGTCCACCCGCCGGATGCGGTACGCGCCGGTGAAGCCGTCCACCTCCACCTCGGCCGCGGCGGCGCCATGGGAGAAGTACTTGAACGGCGAGCCCCTGAACGACTTCGCGTCCCAGTGCAGCCCCTCGGTCCGGTAGTAACCGGCCGCCGACAGCTGAACGCGCTGGAAGTACGCGGTGCGCACCAGGTCGTCCCAGGCCAGCTCCTTGTCGCTGCCCAGGGTGCGCGCGACACCCTCGACGATGCGTACGTCAGAGGCACTCGACCCCAGCTGGGTGGCGGCCACCTGCAGCAGCCGCGCACGCAGCTGCTCGCAGGCGTTCTTCACCGCCCCGCCGTTGAGATCCGTCCCGGCACTGGCCGCGGTGGCGGAGGTGTTGGGCACCTTGTCGGTTCGCGTGGGGGCGAGGCGGACCTTGTGCAGCGGGATGCCCAGCGTTGTCGCGGCCACCTGCAGCATCTTGGTGTGCAGGCCCTGGCCCATCTCGGTCCCGCCGTGGTTGATCAGGACGGAGCCGTCCTTGTAGATCAGCACCAGCGCGCCGCCCTGGTTGAAGGCGGTGAGGTTGAACGAGATGCCGAACTTGATGCCGGTGATCGCGAGGGCCCGCTTGGTGTGCGGGTGCGCGGCGTTGAAGGCGGCGATCTCGCGCTTGCGATCGGCGATGCCGCCGTTCTCCTGGACCTTCTGCCAGACGGCGGAGATCCGTTCGTGCTGCGGGACCGGCTGTCCGTACGGCGTCGACTGGCCCTGTCCGTAGAAGTTGCGCTCCCGCAACTCCGTCGGATCCAGGCCGAGCAGCGGCGCGCACCGGCCGATGATGTCCTCGATGACCAGCATGCCCTGCGGTCCGCCGAAGCCGCGGAACGCGGTGTTGGAGACCTTGTTGGTCTTGGCGATGCGGCCGGCGATGCGGGCGTTGGGGATCCAGTACGTGTTGTCGATGTGGCACAACGCGCGGGCGAGGACCGGCTCGGAGAGGTCCAGGCTCCACCCGCCGTCCGCGGTCAGGGTGGCGTCCAGGGCCCGGATGCGACCGTCGGCGTCGAAGCCGATCTTCCACGTGGCGTTGAATCCGTGTCGCTTGCCGGACATGGTCAGGTCCTGCGTCCGGTTGAGCCGCAGCCGGACCGGCCGGCCGGTCAGCTTGGCGCCGAGCGCGGCGACGGCCGCGAACCCGTGCGGCTGCATCTCCTTGCCGCCGAAGCCGCCGCCCATCCGCAGACACTGCACGGTCACCTCGTGACTGTGCAGACCGAGCACGTGCGCGACGATCTCCTGGGTCTCCGAAGGATGCTGGGTGCTGCTCTGGACGAACACCTGCTCGGCCTCGTCGATGTGGGCAAGCGCCGCGTGCGTCTCCAGGTAGAAGTGCTCCTGGTCGGAGAACTGGAACTCGCCGGTGAACACGTGCGCGGAGTCCGCGAAGCCGGCGTCGACGTCGCCGGTCACCATCAGGGGCCGCGCGCCGTGGAAACTCTCGGCCGCGATCGCCTCCCGCAACGAGATCAGGGAGGGCTTCTCGTCGAGTTCCACCTCGACGGCGGCCGCACCGAGCCGCGCCGCCTCCAGGGTCTCGCCGAGCACCCAGGCGACAGCGTGGCCGTGGAACATGACCTCGTCGGGGAACAGCGGCTCGTCGTGCTTCATGCCGGCGTCGTTGACACCGGGCACGTCGGCACCGGTCAGCACACGGACCACACCGGGCACGGCGAGCGCGGGCTCGGTGCGCAGCGCGGTGATCCTGCCGCAGGCCTTCATGACCTGGACCGGGTACGCGTGCAGCACGTCCTTGGTGCGATGGACCAGGTCATCGGTGTAGAGCGCGGTCCCGGTGACGTGCTGGACGGCACTCTCGTGCGGCATCGAGATGCCGACGACGGGCTTTTCGGGACGCTCGGACAAATGGCTCATGAGGAAACCGCCTCAGTGGTCTGCGCGTACAGCTTCAGCAGGCTCTGGCCGAGCATCGCGGAACGGTAGAGGGAGCTGGCGCGGTGATCGCTCATCGGTGTGCCCTCGCCCCGCAGCACCCGAGCCGCGGCCTCGACGGTCTGTGCCGCCCACGGCTTGCCCTCCAGGGCCGCCTCGGTGGCCAGGGAGCGGATCGGGGTGGCCGCCACGCCACCCAGGCCGATGCGTGCCTTGCGTACGATCCCGTCCTCGATGTCGAGCGCGAAAGCGACCGCCACGCTGGAGATGTCGTCGAAGCGCCGCTTGGCGATCTTGTGGAAGGCCACGACCGGTGACAGCGGCAGCGGGACGCGCACCGCGCGGATCAGCTCGCCGGGCCGGCGCACGCTCTGCCGGTAGCCGGTGAAGTAGTCGGACAGGGGGACCTCACGCTCACCGTCGGCGTCGGCGAGCACCACCGACGCCTCGAGGGCGAGCAGCACCGGCGGGCTGTCACCGATGGGCGAGCCGGTACCCAGGTTGCCGCCGAGGGTCGCGCTGTTGCGGATGAGCCGGGATGCGAACTGCGGGAACAGCTCAGCGAGGAGCGGGACTTCGCCGTCGAGGCGGCGTTCGATCTCGGTGAGCGTCAGCGCGGCCCCGATCTCGATGTGGTCGGATGCGACGCGCAGCTCCCGCAGTTCGGCAAGCCGGTCGACGGCGACGACACAATCCGCCCTGCGGGAGCGGATGTTCACCTCCACACCCCAGTCGGTGGAGCCGGCGACCACCACCGCGTCGGGCCGCTCGCGCAGCAACCCCAGCGTTTCGGCCAGGGTGCTCTTCCGCAGGAACGTGCTGTCGTCCTGGGTGTACTCGGTGGCAACCGGTGCGGGCGGGGACTGCTCGCGACGCCGGGCGAGGGGGTCCTCGTCGGTGGGCGTACCGACAGCGAACGCGGCATCGCGAATCGGTCGATAACCGGTGCAACGGCACAGGTTTCCACTCAGCGCGTGCAGATCGAAACCGTTCGGACCGTGCTCGGCGTCAACGCCTGCCGTCGAATCAGTACCTGCCGCCGAGTCAGCGCTTTCGGCCGAATCAGCGCTTTCGGCCGAATCAGCGTGCGCGCAGCGATCGGGCCGGTAGTACTCCGCGGCCATGCTGCAGATGAATCCCGGCGTGCAGTAACCACACTGGGAGCCGCCGCGCACCGCCATCTCCTCCTGCACCGGGTGCAGGGCGGGCGGCGTGCCGGGTTTGCCGGCGGTGGCGAGACCTTCGGAGGTGATGATCTCCTGACCGTCGAGGGCCGCGGCGGGGACCAGGCAGGCGTTGACCGCCACCCAGTCGGTGGGCTTGTTCACTCCGGGGCGGGCCACCAGGACCGAGCAGGCGCCGCATTCACCCTCGGCGCAGCCCTCCTTGGTGCCGGTGAGGCCACGCTCGCGCAGGAAATCCAGCGCTGTGGCGTGGGGCGCGGCCGGTGAGATCGGCGCTTCTTTTCCGTTGACCGTGATCCGCGCCGCCGTCATGACAGGCCCTCGTTTCGGTGCGCGATCGGTTGATTCAGCATGTTCGCCAATTTTCAGGCAGCTTTCTGTGTTCAGACGCGCCACGTAAGAGACAAGCAGGCGCAAGACAGCACGCGACAGTGACGTGCCGGAAAGTAGTGAGGGGGAAACCCGGGATGTGCCACGGACAGGCACATCAGAACGGCGTGGTCAGCAGCCGTGCGCGATCCGACCCGGAACCCAGACGGTGCGCTGGGCGAGGCGACCGAGATCAGAGTTGGTGTTCATCCGCTGGTCGCCCCCTTCGGTAGTCACAGGTCAACGGCCATCGAAAACTAATGGCTGAGGCCACAGGGGTCAAGGGGTCACATCTGTGTGCTGCCGATGGCTCACACGTGCCGGTGGAGCAGTCCGGCACCGAGTGGGGTGACCTCGTGGAGCACGCTGCCGCCCTCGCGGGAGCTGACGATCAGCCCGGCGCGACGCAGCACAGTGAGGTGCTCACTGGCCGATGAAAGGCGCAGGCCGGCGCGGCGGGCGAGCTGGCTCGTGTTGCTCTGGCGGCATTCGCCGGCGGCCTCGAGCACCGCGGCACGGCTGCACCCCACAAGGTTGGCGAGGGTCTCGCGCGTGTCGTCCGCCGCCTCGGAGTCCCACGGTTCGTGGCCGAGGGGGTACAGCAGGACCGGCGTCTCCTCCCCCTGTCGCACCAGTGTCACCGGGTGGCAGCGGCAGAAGTAGGAGGGCACGAGGAGCAGGCCGCGTCCGTCCAGGTGCAGGTCGCGGTCCACCGGATAGTCGATGCCGAGGACCGGCGCGCGCCACCGCGCGGACGGGGACAGGCCGCGGAGCAGGGCCTCCACCCCGCCGGAGGCGAGGAGCCGGCCGGCCCGTGCCCGTTCGCGTGCGGTGTGCGTCGAGATGGTGCCGAGGAACGGTGTGATCGCGAGCCGCTGGTAGTCCCGGAAGGACTGGTCGAGGTGGGCGAGCGCCGGGGCGAGGCCTCGATGCAGGTCGCGGACCCACGGCGACAACGGGCGGCCGGTGGCGAGGAGTTCGATGTCCTTCCGCACCTCGTTCCTGGGGGTGAGGAGGACGGGTTCCACCGCCTCGGCCAAGCACAGGGTGGCGGTGTGCGGTGTGAGGAAATCCGGGAAGTAGCCCTGATTCGGGATCAGTTCGGCCAGCGACCGGGCCCGCCGCGGCAGGTTCGGCCGCACCCGCCCGCGCCACCACATGCCGAGGAGCCCGGCGCAGCCGTCCTGGAGCCAGTGGGTGCTCAGTACGGTTTCCCACATCAGAGCCGGCGCGCTCGCCACCCGTGTCCGGGCGAGGTCCGGCGCGGTGAAATGAATTCGCAGCATGTGTCCCCCGATCACAGCTGTTCACATGGGCCCGTACCTCGCGGCAGGGGCTCCGGTCAGCAGCGCCCAGTAGCGGTCGCCGTAGGACCAATGCCACCATTCCGTCGAGTAGTTGATCATTCCCGCGGTGGTGAGCGCCGCACACAGGGCCAGCCGGTTGCGGCGTGCTTGGTCGGAGATGTTCGGGGCGTCGGTGTAGCAGGCTCCACCACTCGCCTCCGGGCTTGCGTCGACCGGTGTGCCGAGGTCGAGTTCGCTGCCGTCCGTGGTGCACAGGGTCAGGTCCACGGCGGCACCGGCGACATGCGGCCCGATCTCGGGCGGCGCCAGCGAACGGCTGGTCTGGGTGCGCAGGTGGTCGTCCGGCCAGCCAGGGTTGGCCCGGCGCAACTCGGCCGCGTACTCGTCGAAGTACCGGGTCTGCAGGGCAAGGGGTCGGTACCCCTCGGTGACCAGCAGCCGCAGTCCGTCGGGCAACAGCCGTGCCGCCCTCTCGAGGCGCAGGGCGACCCCCTCACGGACCATGGCATACGCCCCGTCCGGATCCGCCTGCCGCGGGTCCACGTCGAGAGCGGACAACTCCCGCAGGTCGACGAGGGGTTCACCGCACTCGACAACGGAGATGCGGGCCACTTCGGGTGCGTTCATGAGGATGATCGGGGCCATGGCACGTCCTCGTTCGCCCCGTCGGGCGGTGGTCCTGCGGGCAGGTGGTGGGCGTTATCGGCTTTCGGGCGAGACGTAGCCGACGACGTCGCCGCGCTCGGTGTTGGACCGGGCGCGCAGGAAGACGCCTTCCTTGCCGCCGCCGCTCGACGTCTTCGTGGTGTTGCCCTCGATGGTCGTCAGCTTCTTCCCGATCGGGCTGTAGTTGACGACGACACCGACGTGGTCGACGTCCCAGCCGTTGGTGCCGAGGCTCGGCTTGCCGCCGTCCCAGTCGTAGAGCACCGCGTCACCGGGCTTGGGGACGTAGGAGCCGCGCTCGTGCCACGTGCCGGTGCCGGCCTTGGCGGCCCGGTAGAAGGAACCCGCCCACGGGTCGATCTTCGAGGTCTTGGCGCCCGACTTCTTCCAGACGTAGCGGACGAAGTCGGCGCACCAGTTGTTGGAGCGCCACTTCACGCCGCCGGTCGAGGTGCTGCAGATGTTGTCGCCGCTGGGCTTCCAGTAACCGCTGTAGAAGTTGCAGTTGTCCGCCTTCTCGCGGTTGTGCTGCGGGTTGTTCTTCTCGACGGTGGCCGTCTTGACGATGTCCGCGCGCAGGGGGCTCGATGCGGCCGACGCGGTCGTGGTCAGCGACCCCGCGGCGAGGGCGCCGCCGGCGAGGGCGGTGGCCAGAAGCATGACCGCCGGGCGGCGGAAGACGGGCGTCCGCGTCGGCCGAGAGGCCGAGTCGAGTGCGGACTCGAGTGCGGACTCGAGTGCGGACTCGAGTGCGGAGTCGAGTGCGGAGTCGGCCGTGGTGCGGTTCGCCGTGCTGGACATCAGTGGTCCCTTCCCCGTTGATTCCCCGTTGTGCCGGAGGCTGTTTCCCTCCGACGTCACCAAGGTTCGCCGGGGCTTCTGCAGCTTGTCTGTAAGCCCTCCGTAACACGGCTCAAAGGGACTTACAGCTCACCGCGCTCCAGCGCGCCGCACTCCGTGAACACGGACATCGCCTCCGTACGCAGTGCCGCCGCCTCCTGCGTGTTGCCCAACGCCTCGCGGGCCGCCGCGAGATCGCGCAGCGTGCGGGCCCGGGGCAACCGCAACTCCAGCGCGTCCCACAGGCGCACGGCGACGGCGAGCCGCTTCTCCGCCTCGTGGTGCCGTCCGTCGGCCAAGGCGCACTCGCCGAGCGTGCGCAGGGTCAGCGCCTCGCCGAAACGGTCCCGGTAGGCCCGGCAGACGTCGAGCGCACCGAGCAGCTCCGCCTCCGCCTCCCGCGTACGTCCCAGCCTCAACCGGGCCTTGGCGCGGGCCCGTTCGGCGTAGGCCGCCATCAGCGGATCGCCGAGACCCGCGAGGATCTCAAGGGCCTGTCCGGCGTGCCGCTCAGCCTCCTCGTACGCCCCGAGCGACCGGTGCACAAGGCTCAGCGTGCGCAGCGTGAGTGCCTCGCCTCGTCGGCTGCCCAGGCTCCGGTAGCCCCGCAGCGACACCTCAAGCAGAGCCAACGCGTCGTCGTGATCGCCGAGTTCCAGGCGTACGGAGCCACGGAGGCGGCAGGCGAGACCGATGCCCGCGTCATCGCCCAGGCGCTGGAAGACGTCGACGGCGCGGCCCAACGCGTCGTCGGCGGCGTCCAGTTGACCCAGTTCCCGCAAGTTGCCGCCGAGACCCGCGAGGGCGGCGGCCTGGCCGTGCAGATCGCCTATGGCGGCGCACAAGGGCTCGGCCTGCCGGAAGTAGTCCTGAGCATCGGCGTACCGGTCCTGTTCGAACCGCAGTTGCCCCAGGCCGATGAGCAGCAGCGCCTCGCCGGCCCGGTCCTCGGCACGCCGGGCGGCGGCGAGAGCGGCGTCATGGCTGCGCCACAGGCATCGAAACGGTTGCCGACGGCGAACGACGAGGAGCACAGCACCGTCGCGGCGGCGCAGGCCAGGGTGTGCAGGCCGAAGGCCGCCGCGCGTTCGACGGCCGTGGCGAGCGCGTCGGCCTCGGCCTCGAACCAGGCGAACGGATCGGCGAGCGCCCGCCGTGTGGTCGCCGCCCCCACGTCGGCGGCCGGTCCGGGGCCTCGTGTGCCCGCCCCGCCCCACTCCTCCTCTGCCCCGCCGGTGGACCGGTTGACGCTCGCCGATCCTCCGAGATAGGGCCGCAGTACGACCACCCCCGAAGGCGCCTCCTCCGCGACCCGCTCCACCAGGCGCAGTCCGGCGGCGAGCGCCCGCCCCACCGACGCCGTGCGAACCTCGGGCGAGTCCTCGGCCTCGGCCCGCTCCGCGGCGTACACCCGCACCAGATCGTGGGCCCGATAGCGCGACTGCCCGGCGGCGTCGGTCCCCGTCCAGTCCAGCAACTGCGCGTCGACGAGCCGCTCGAGCACCTCCTCCACAGCGTCCTCGGCCCCGTCGACGAGCAGCGCCACCATCCAAGGGGCCGTGTCGCACGGGCCGAGGACGGCCAGGCGGCGCAGCACCGTGCGGGCGTCCTCATCGAGCGAGTCGTAGCTCAGCCCCAGACTGGCCCGGACCTCCAGGTCGCCCACGGCCAGCTCGTCGAGGCGCCGCCGCTCGTCCTCGAGGCGGTCGGCGAGTACGCGGTGAGTCCAGTGCCTGCGGGTGGTAAGGCGGGCCCCGGCGATCCGCAGGGCCAGCGGCAGACCACCGCACAGGGTGACGATGCGCCGGGCCGCGGCGTCCTCGGCGGGATCGTCCGTCGTGCCCTTCGGGCCGGTGACCCGGACCAGCAGTTCAAGGCTGCGTACGTCGTCCAGGACGGCGAGGTCGGTACGCCGGGCCCCGTCGAGACCGCCGAGCCGGGCCCGCGAGGTGACAAGGACGCCGCATCCCGCGCTGCCCGGCAGCAGGGGCCGCACCTGAGCCTCCCGGCCCGCGTCGTCGAGGACCAGCAGGAGGCGGCGCCCCGCGACGAGGCTGCGGAAGAGGTCGGCGCGCTCATCGGCGTGCTCGGGCGGGGCCGCACCCAGTGCGCGCAGCAGCCTGCCGAGGACGTCGCCGGGCGGCAAGGGGCCGCCGGTGCCCTGCAGTTCGGCGTACAGCTGCCCGTCGGGGAAGGCGTCCATGGCCAGGTGGGCGGCCTTCACCGCGAGGGCGGACTTGCCGACGCCGGCCGGCCCCGACACCACCACGACGGAGGTCGCGTCCCGGGGCGCGGTGAGCCCGTCGACGACCTCGGCGATTTCTGCCGTCCGCCCGGTGAAGTCCCGGATGGCGGGAGGCAGCAGGCACACGGGCCGGGGTGAGGCGGGCACCTGCGGCGCCGAGACGTCGGTGGCCGGCGCGCCGCCCTCGGCAGGCAGCAGTTCAGCGTCGGCCCTCAGGATCGCTCCATGCATCCGGCTGAGCTCGGGCCCGGGATCGATGCCGAGTTCCTCGGCGAGTACGGCGCGTCCCTCCTCGTACACCGCGAGGGCGTCGGCCTGCCGCCCCACCCGGTAGAGGGCGAGCATGAGCTGTCCGCGCAGCCGCTCGTTGGTGGGGTGGGCGCCGACGAGCCCCTTGAGCTCGGTGATCAGCTCGCTCTCCCGCCCCCCGCATGCGAGTTCGGCGGCGATGCGCTCCTCGAGTACGGCCCGCCGTGCCTCATCGAGCCGTACCGCCTCGCTCCGCAACACCTCGCCGATCCCGCCGAGCGCGGAACCTCGCCACAGCGTGAGGGCGTCACGCAACAACCGGGCGGCGGCGGAGTGGTCCCCCTGCCCGGCGGCCTGCCGCCCCGCCGCGGCCAGCTCCTCGAACCGTCCGAGGTCCACGGCCCCGGCGTCCGTCCGGATCACATAGCCCGGTGCCCGCGTCTCGATCGCTCCCCGTCGCGCTTGGGGCAGGGCCCGCCGCAGGGCCGAGACGTACGTCTGGACCAGCGCCCGGGCCGTCTCCGGCGGCTCCTCGCCCCAGACGACGTCCACCAGCGCGTCGGCGGGCACGACATGCCCGGCGCGCAGCAGCAGCGCGGCCAGCAGGGCACGAGGCTTGGGCCCGCCCACCCGCAGGGGCCGGCCTTCCCACAGCGCTTCGACCGGCCCGAGTAAACGGTATTCCAATGCCATGGTCTGTCCCCCGAGGCGTCACCGACACTGACTCACACCTCATGGTCCCCCAACCTCCCTTGCGGGGCGATGAGTTGAGAGGAGCCGCGCGTCATGGCGGCCTACTTTCGCGGCTCGTACCGCATACCGCATCGCCACCGCCCCCGAGCCGAACTCAAGGCGGCTCACGAGTTTCAAGTCGACGGCCTTCGACAGCCCCGCATCACATGGGCGATGTGCCGGGACGGGATGGTGCCCGCCGCGGGACCTGTCTGCGCCTCAAGGATGTCGGCCAGGGCCGCGGATCGCGCGGAGGTGTCGAGCGCCGACGTGATCCTGCCGTCCATCATGGCGGGCAGGGTGGCCGCCCCGTACAGCGCACAGGCCCGGGAGCGGTCCACCGGTTCCACCGCCTCGGCCGCGGCGAGGAGCGAGCCGTGGGCGCGGGCGGGGTCGCCGAGCCAGCTGCAGGCCTGGCCGCGCAGCAGCTCGATGTCGGCCGTCAGCCGTTCGTCCCGGCTCCAGCGCAGAGCCTGCTCGCACCAGTCGACGGCGTCGCGCGTGGCGCCGCCGTAGAGCGCGTCCCTCGCGGCGTTGAGCCACCTCGTCGCCCTGTCCGCGGCCGAGGGCGACAGCTCGGCGGAGCGGTGCCAGGCGTGCGCCGCCACACCGAGTGCGCCACGGCGACGGGACCATCGTGAGCCCGCCGGCGTGGACCTCGTCGACGGTGCGCTGCCCCTCGACGCGGACACGTGGCTGGACCTGGAGGACGGCGTGCAGGTCTGGTTCGAGGCCGGGGGCACATACCGCAGCGGCGACCACTGGCTGGTCCCCGCGCGCACGGCAACGGGCGAGGTGGTCTGGCCCGGCC
>NZ_SRIC01000110.1 GCF_004684775.1 Streptomyces sp. MZ04 | reverse complement strand
GTCGTACGTGGGGGTGTGGGGTGTGGGGGTGTGGTCGGCCGTGCCGTGCGACCACTGTTGCGTCAGGGAAATCCGGCGTCAAGAGATGTGGCTGAGAGCGCTCTCAGAAATGTCATTCCTTCACAAGGTGGCGGTCTGCGTCGTTGTCAGTGCCAGGTGCCAGACTCGGAGGAACGGAAGCGAGATGCGACAAAGGAGTCGATCATGCTTAGTACCCGTTTCCTCACGGGTGCCCCTGTATGGGTGGACCTCGGCACTCCGGATCTGGACAGTGCCAACGCCTTCTACCGCGCGCTCTTCGGCTGGGAGTTCCAGTCCGGCGGCGAGCAATTCGGTGGATACGGCATGTATCAGTCCGACGGGAAGACGGTGGCAGGCGCCATGACCGTCCCCGCGGAGGAGGCACCGCCGTCCTGGACGCTCTACTTCAAGACGCCGGACGCGGACGCGACGAGCAAGGCGGTCGAGCAGGCAGGCGGCAGCGTCAGGTACGAGGCCATGGACGTCGGCGACCTCGGCCGCATGGCGGTGCTCGCCGACGCCCAGGGGGTCGGCTTCGCCGTCTGGCAGCCGGGCACGAACAAGGGCCTGGACCTCGTCGACGCGCCGAACAGCATGAACTGGACGGAGCTGTATACGCCGGACATCGCCGCGGCCGCAGCCTTCTACGGCAAGGTCTTCGGCTGGGGCACCACCACCCAGACCTTCCCCGGCGGTTCGTACACGATGATTCACCCCGCCGACGGCACCGCGGACGACATGTTCGGCGGTCTGTGGCCGCTGGCCGACGCCCCGGAGGAAGTCGAGGGCGGGGCCTACTGGACTCCGTACTTCCAGGTGACCGACATCGACGCGGTGCTCGCCAAGGCCGAGCCCGCCGGCGGCACGGTGCGGGTCCCGCGGATGGACCTGGCGGGCGTCGGCAGCTTCGCCAAGCTCGCCGATCCGTCCGGGGCGCGGTTCGCGCTGATGCAGCCGGAGGCGCCGAGCGCGGGCTGAGGGCGCGGCTGTCCGGCGCCGCCCGGCCGCCGCCGCGGGCGACGCCGGACAGCTTCCCGTCCACCAATTGAACCCGACCAGGGAACCCGACCAGGGAACCCGACCAGGGAACCCGACCAGGGAAGTTTCACCACCTTCCTGGCGGGCACGGAGGATTTCGCCACGCTCCAGAAGGGCCGAAACACGCCGCCGCGCCGCGTTGATCGTTCGTTGATCGGCTGTTTCGCGCGCCCTGGCAGCATCATCGGCATGAAGATCGACATGACCACCGAGCCGGAACTCGCCTGGCAGGAGCAGGCGCTGTGTGCGCAGACGGGCTCCGACTTCTTCTTCCCCGAACCGGGCAGCTCCGTACGTGAGGCGAAGTACATCTGCCAGCTCTGCGAGATGCGCCCCGCGTGCCTCGAATACGCCCTCGCCCATGACGAGCGTTTCGGCGTCTGGGGCGGCCTCTCCGAGAAGGAGCGGCTCCACCTCAGGCGTAGGTGACGTTCTCATGCGTAGGTGACCTTCTCAGGCGTACGTGACAGTGAACCTCCTCGTCCCGGCCGGGATCCGCACGTCGTCGCCCGTGACCGTCAGATCCCGGCCGTCCGCGGTCGCCGAGCGCACCGAGCCGAACCGGCACGGATAGACATAGCGGACCCGCTCCGGTGACCGGGTGATGTCCACGGTGACCCTCCGCGCGACCGCGTCATGGGTGAGGCGGTAGCCGAAGGGCACGCCGAACAGGTTCGGGGCGTCGTCGACGGCCACCGACTCGCCGTCCGGCACCCAGTGGGGACGTACGCCCGGAGCGATGTACAGGTGCGGGTCGCGGTCCTCGTCGGCCTCGAAGAAGAGGATGTCGCGGAGCAGCAGCAGATACTCGGCCGCCGCCCAGCCGTGCGGGATGTCCCCCATGTACCAGTGGCGGCCGGGGACTTCGCGGTAGTCGGACGCGACGGTGAACGCGTGCTGCTCGTTCCACGCGCCCAGCGCCACCGCACGCTCATCGGTCCGCGGCATGGACGCGCCCACGATCCAGCCGAGGAGTGCGTCCGTCCGCGCGGCGTCGCCGGCCAGCAGGTAGGCGTGCGCCAACTGCGTCGTGAGGTAGGGGCCGTAGGCGTTCCAGGCCGCCTCGTGCCGGTAGCCGCCGGTCACGAAGTGGGCGTACATCGTGTCGAGCGTGTGGCGTGCCGCCCGGTCGATGTCCTCGCCCAGCTTGCTGCCCATGTGCAGCCGCAGCGGATGGAAGAACGCCGCCGTGCCGATCATCGTCGAGTCGAGCCTGCCGACGTCGGCGGGTCCGGTCGGTATGTACGTCTCCCAGGCGCCGCGCCTGCGCTGCTCCTCCAGGACCCAGCGCACCGAGGCGGCCGTAGCGCGCTTCAAGTCGTCGAAGGCGCCCCAGAGTTCCGGCACGTCGGGGGAGCCGATGCGCTCCGCGAGCCGCGCCGCCTCGTACAGTCCGGCCAGACCCCACAGGTCGTCCCAGTAGTGCGGTTTGTCGCGCTCACCGAGGTGCTCGGCGCTCCAGCCGCTGTGCAGCAGGCCGTACTGGTCGCGGTTGTCGCGCAGCCAGCGGGCGCCGTCGATGACGTACGGCGTGTAGAGCTTCGCGCCGAAGGCGGCGGCCCGGCCGCGCGTACGGTCGAAGCGGCCGATCGCCCACAGCGCCTGGCCGTTGCTGTCCCACTCGCGGTCGTCCTTCTCGTGCGGACCGCCGTAGAAACCGTACTCGGCGCACGGCCCGATCCGGCCCGTTCCGCGGTTGAACTTGAGCGGGTAGTGCGTGCCCAACTGGCGCTCGGCAAGCGCCGAATCACCCACCAGTGAGCAGGCAGTGGCCTCGACGGACGAGTCCCGGATCCAGAAGGAGTCGTACACCGTCGGGCCGGGATGGATCTCGCCGTGGTCGGAGAGGATGAGCAGCTGTGAGCGGCACTGCCGGAACCGGTCCGTCAAGTGGGCGACCGGTGACGGGAGTTCGGGCTGCACCCCCTGTGACAGGAGCTTGTCCGTCCAGAAGTCGCGGTTGGCCTCCTCCAGACGGGCGGCGGGAGTGGCCTTGATCTCGGCCAAGTCGGCGGCCCCGCTGTAGAGATCGACAGGGAGCCGGACGTCGAGCTCGAACAGTTCGTCGTCCGCGACCCGGTAGGGCCAGGCGAACGCCGCGCTGCACAGGCCCGCGATCTGGTCCTGGGCGCGCAGCGCGCCGTTCAGCTTGCCGCCGTTGACCAGGTCATGGAACGGGCTGTGCGTGAGATAGGCGTCGGGGTCGTACGTGAAGTCCGGGTTGCCGTACACGCCGTACTGCTCGGGAGCCGTGTCGAACACCGGGCCCCACCCGCTGTTGGTCTCCACCCGCCCCTCGTCCGGCAGATGGCGCAGGAACGTCAGGCGCCGGTCGGTGATCTGGCGGCCGTTGCGGTCGTGCCGCTGGAAACCGCTCGGCCCGGCCGGCATGACCGCCGCGCACAGCCAGCCCTCGCGCGGCTGCCCGGTCGCGCTGCCCACCGTCAGACGGGTCACGACCAGATCGCGCTCCCGTGCGCCGACGACGGTCGCGAAGGTCCGCTGCACGAACTCGGTGCCGTCGGCGCTGCGGAACGTCGTCAGGACCACCGGCAGATGCGGTGCCTCCATGCGCTGCCCGACCGTCCCGCCGCTCGTCAGCTGCGGCAGATGCAGGGCGCCGGTCGCCGGATCGTAGAGGAAGAAGGAGAGGCAGTACTTGTCGTAGACGGGCTCGATCTCGCCCGCCTGGCCGATCAGCGACTCCTGGCGGTGGTCCTTCACGCCCACCATGTGCCAGTAGCGGTACAGGGCGTTGGAGGCGAAGGCCGCCTCCTTGGACTCGTACGTTCCCGCGTCGAAGTCGTCGCTCCAGCGCCGGAAGGCCGCCTGCGCCCACCAGGGCACGGGATAGGGCAAGCGTGCCCTCCCCGCCCAGCCGCGCCACATGACCTCGTAGAACATCCATTCATGGGTCTGCGCCATGGGTTCCACCCCCGCTGCCCACCGTTGCACCGGGGCGGGCGGCCGTAAATCCGTTCGGCACGGCGGTCCTCGCGCGGTTACGATCCGGGGGCGCGGGCGGACCGATCACGCCTGGTCCGCGCGGATGCGGGGTCCTGTAGAGCAGAGGCAGACTCGCCGCCCTCTCAAGGCGGATACGCCGGTTCGAATCCGGCCGGGACCACGGGCGGGCGGCACGGGCGGGGCGGGACGGATGAGCGAGAGCGGCGGGATCAGCGAGGCGGACCTCGCGGTCTTCCACGACGTGGTCGGCAGGCTCCGCGAGCTGCCCGTCGACGACCCGGCGCGGCTGCGCGCCGAGCAGGTCGCCGCGTCCTTCGCCCGCGACGGACGGCTGCGCAGGCGCAAGGCGCGCGGCGCCGAACTCTCCGCCGCCGACGCAGCCGTGATGGCCGCCACCGCCACCGGGGCCGACGACCGCCGCGAGGACGCGCCGCTGGTCGCCGAGACCTCGATGAGTGCCGCGGGGGCCTTCCGGCGGCCACGGCCCTGCTATGTCTGCAAGGCTTCGTATCGACAGGTCGACTCCTTCTACCACCGGCTCTGTCCCGACTGCGCCGCCGACAACCGCGCCAGGCGCGCGCTCACCACCGACCTGAGCGGGCGCCGCGCGCTGCTCACCGGGGGCCGCGTGAAGATCGGCTTCCAGCTGGCCCTGATGATGCTGCGAGACGGCGCCGAACTCCTGGTCACCAGCCGCTTCCCGCACGACACGGAGCGACGCTTCCGCGCGGTGCCGGGCAGCGAGAAGTGGCTCGACCGGCTCACGGTGCTCGCCGTGGACCTGCGCGACCCGCGCCAAGTCCTCGGCCTGTGCGAGGAGTTGCGGCAGGCGGGCGAGCCGCTGGACATCCTGGTCAACAATGCCGCGCAGACGGTCAGGCGACCGCCCGAGTCGTACGCGGCGCTCACGGCGGGGGAGTCGGCGACGCTGCCCGCCGGGGCGCGTGGGGCGCCCGGGTTCCGGCCGATGCGGGCCCTTGACGGTTCCGCCGCGCGGGGCGCGCTCGCCCTGGTCCTTCGCGAGGCCGACGAGGCGGGGCTGCTGCCCGACCCCTCGCCGGAGAACTCCTGGTCGGCGCGGCTCGGCGACCTCGACCCCGCCGAGGTCCTGGAGACCCAGCTGGTCAACGCGCTCGCCCCGGCCCTGCTCTGCGACCGGCTGCTGCCCCTGCTGCTCGCCTCGCCCCGCCCCCGTACGTACATCGTCAACGTCACGGCGGTCGAGGGCCGCTTCGCGGTGCGCAACAAGATGCCCGGACACCCGCACACGAACATGGCGAAGGCCGCCCTGAACATGCTCACCCGCACCAGCGCGGCCGAACTCGCCGAGCACGGCGTGCACATGTGCGCCGTCGACACCGGCTGGATCACGGACGAGAACCCGGCGCCCAAGAAGGACCGCATCGCCGGCGCGGGCTTCCGCACACCCCTCGACGTGGTGGACGGCGCGGCGCGGATCTACGACCCGATCGTGCGCGGCGAGGCGGGCGCACCCGTCTCCGGGGTCTTCCTCAAGGACTACCGGGAGGCGGAGTGGTGAACGACCCGGCGACTGTGGGCCCGTTCGCGTTCGCGGGAGTTCCGCGTGTCGTGCCGCGCCCCGCCGCCGAACTGGCGCCGCTGCTCGACTGGTTGAGGGGTGGCCGTCCGGCGGGCGAGCGCCTCGACTTCGCGGCCGGCACGGTGCTTCCGGACGGGCGGCTCGACCTGTGCAAACAGTCGCTCGGAGCGGAGGGTGCCGCGCTGGTCGCCGATGCGCTGCGGGGCGGCCCGGATGCTGAACGGCCGTCTCCGGTACGTCACTTGCTGCTCGGCACCGACGGCCTGGGCGACGAGGGGGCGGCCGTCGCGGCGACCACCGCGACAGGGACCAAGGGCGTCGAGACCCTCTACCTCGGCTGCAACGGCATCACCGCGGGCGGCGCCTGCCGCATCGCGGATCAGTTGCGGGCCTCGCCGCAGGTGGTGACGGGCGTCTGGCTCAAGCGTAATCCGCTGGGTCCGCGGGGCGGCGCCGCAGCGACCGAACTGATCGAATCCGTACGGACATTGCGCACGCTCGACCTCGTCCAGACGGGGCTCGACGCGGCTGGTACCGCCGTTCTCGCCGACGCGCTGCTCGCGGCGGCCGCTGCGGGGCGGCGCGTCGAGCGGGTCTTCCTGGGCGGCAATCCGCTCGGTCCGGCGGGGGCCGCACCGCTCGCCGAGTTGATCGCCGGGGGCGGGGTGCGTGAACTGTACGTATCGGCGGCGCAGTTGGGCGACGCGGGTGCGCTGCGGCTCGCGGAAGGCCTTGAGCGTGCGCCGTGGGGCGGGCTCGACCGCCTCGCCGTCGCCAGCAACGGCATCGGGCCACGCGCCGCCGCGCGGCTCGTCGCGGCCGCCGTGGCCGCCGGGGTCGAGCAGCTCGACCTCGGCAGGGTGCGCGCCGCGGGGGCGCTCGGCGCGACGGACAACCGTGTCGACGACGCGGCCGCCGCCGCCATCGCCGGAAGTCTCGCCGCGGGCGAGCACCGCCTGGCCCACCTGGTGCTCAGCCACACCGGCCTGCGCAGCCGGGAGGCGCACCGGCTTCTGGAAACCGCCGCGTTGGCGCTGACGCCTACCCGTTTCGTCCTCGGCCAGGGCGTCGCGGCCAGCGTCAAGCGGCGGCTTGCGGTGTTGAGCCGAGGCATCCCCGCACCGGCGGTGTCGGCGGACGTCGCCGCCGTGCGCAGTGCGTCGAGCGGCCGTAACCGAGCAGGCTCGGGGCGAAGGTGTCGATTCCCGCCCGCGCGAGTGCTTCCTGCGTGCTGAGTTGGCCGCCTTCCGGGGCGGGGTGGCGCAGGTCGAACGCCGGCGAGGCGGTTTCGGTGCGGCCGTGGATCAGTACCGCGCCCTGTTGGCCACCCCCGGGCATTTGCCGTTCGCGTACACCGGCCGGACACGGTGCACCTGGATCCTCGCCGGGCGGCCGTCGAACTGGGGGTCAGGCATGAGCCCGCGCGGCACCCTGAACCTCAGAAAGTGATTCCTGGTGTCGACGCCGGTCGGCGCCGCGTCGCATGGCCGGGCCGACGGCTTGGTGGCAGCGGCCATCGACGCCGTTTCGGAGCCGAAGGTGCCGGCGATCAGGCAGACGCACAGCAAGAGCCACCTCATCCGGGCCCCGGACGTTCGGCGTCTCGCACACCTGCCCGGCGCGCGTTCGTGGCTCTCTGGGGTGGTGTGCATGGCATCTCCCGACGGGACTGCTGCGTATCGGTCCGGTACGGCCGCCGGTGGGTGGTGCCCGCCTGTCGGCCGGAGCAGCCGTTGGCAGCATCCTTCGGCCTCGTGCGGTCACCTGCCGGGCAGGCTCGGCTGAACGGACCCGGATACGATTCACCCCAAGGGCGGGGTCGTAGCGCAGAGGCAGTCGCGTCGGTCTCCAAAACCGGAACACGCTGGTTCGATTCCAGCCGCCCCGCCCCCCTCACCTCTGCACCCCGTCACCTCCGTATCACCCTCACCTCCGCAATTCGCTGTTCCCGGGCCGGTCCCGCCAGGCAGAATCCGCGCATGGCCCCGCCCGAGAAGACCGCCGCCCGCTATCTGCTCTCCGACCTCGACCCGCTGTCGTATCCGCGCCGGATGCGCGAGATCGCCGAGAGCGCCCGGGACTTCGCGGCGCGCGGCGCGCTGCGGTCGGTCCTGGAGGAGCTGGAGTGCGGCGGGCCCTACGAGCGTGGCGTGGCCATCGTGCTCGCCTGCGCCGGCGGGGACGCCGAGTGGACCGGGGCGCGTCTTGCCGACCCAGACCCCTTCGTGCGCGGGCACGCGCTGCGCATCGCGGGGAGCCATCGGGTGCCGGACGCCGCCTTCGAGGCCGCGCTCGACGATGCCCCCGAAGCGGTGCGGCGGCAGTTGCTGCACGCGATCGTCGCCGGGCGCCGCACCGAGCTTGCCGATCGCGTCATCCGCCCGCTGCGGCGCGCGTGGGGTGACACGGATGCGGCCCGGCTGCTGCCCGGCTGCTCGGTCCCCGTGGTGGAGCGGCTGCTGCCGGAGCTCTTCCACGCCGTGCGCGGGTGGCGCCCGCTGGCGAAGCGGCACGCGGGTGTGCTCATCGACGTGGCGGCACGCGACCTGGGCGCGCTGCCCGAGGCGCTGCGGGACGTGTGGTGGCAGCGGTACGCGATGGGGATCGCGGCGGCCGTGGGCGCGGAGCCGGTGCGGGTGCTCGACCTGCTGGAGCGGTTCGCACCCGGTGCGTTCCCCGCACAACTGCGGTCGCATCTCGGTGTGTTGGCCGACGCGGCGCCGGGACGCGTCCTGGAGATCCTCACCGGGACGTGGGGGTGGTCGCTGCGGCGCAGTGGTGCGCTCACGATGCCCGTGCTGCGCAAGCTCGCCCGCTCCGGCGCTCCCGAACTCCTCGCGTACGCCCGTGCCGTCGCCGACGACTCCGCCGACCTCTCGCGGCTGATCCTCGCGCACCCGCCGGGGGAGCGGGCCGCCGTGTACGCGCGGGCCGTCGAGGGGCGCGGCGCGGGGTTCTTCACCGTCGACGGGGGCCTCCTCGAGGCGCTGCCCCGCAGTGCGGTCGCCGATGTGGCCCGGCGGATGGCCGAGCGGGCCAAGGAGCGTGGCGGGCACGGGAGTTCCGTGCTGCTCGCCGAGTCCTTCCTGCCCTGCGACGAGGTGCGCGAGCGGCTCGTGGCGGCGACGCGGCGGGCGTCCGCCGAGGAGCGCGCGGAGGCCTGGCCGCTGCTGGTCCGCAATGCCGCGCGCTCCGGGGAACGCGCTCAAGTCGCCGCCGTACTCGAGGAGATGACGCGCATCGCCAACGAGCAGGACCCGGTGCGCTCGGCCGCCCTGTCCGCGCTCGCCGAGACCCGCCCCGCCCTCTTCGGCGCCGAGGCCGAACCGTTCCTCGACCGGATCTCCGCGGACGCCGTCGCGGCCCGCGACTCCTCGCACGGCACCCGCGGCGCGCTCAGCCGCCTTGCCGTCGCCGTGCTGCGCGAGCACGCGGCGGGCGGGGAGCGGGAGTTGGTGAACTGGGCGCTGCGCACCCTCGTCCGGATCTCCGGCAGCACCGGCGGCGCCGACCTCGGCCGCCTCGACCGCACGCTGCGCCGCGGCCAGGAGCACCAGGTGTTCGACGCGCTGCGCCCGTGGATCGAGGCGGGCGCCGAGAAGGCCGACTACAGCCTGGTCTTCGCGCTCGCCCGCGCCGTGGGCAGGCGCGCCGCCGGCCTGCCCGAGCTCCAGGAACTCCTCTGGCAGGCCATTCGGTTCGGCAGCAACGCGACCGTGTCGAAGGCGATCGGACTGTGGCTGGAACCGGCCGCGTCGCGCGATGAGCGCGTCGCGCGGGTTCTCGCGCAGGAGCCTTCGACGGGCGCGCTGATCCCGGTGTACTCGCTGCTGTGCGGACGCCGCACGGACCTGCTCGACCAGCTCCTTTCCGGCACACCGCCGTACGGACGCTTCCTGACCAAGGGCGCGGCGTGGACCGTACCGGCCTACGCCTGGCAGATCCGCCGCTGGCTCCCGCGCCAACAGGGCGCGCTGGTACGGCAGTTGGCTCGGGCGGCGAGTGATGCCGGGCTGCCGCAGTGGAACCGTGCGGCGGCCATCGCGCGGGGCGCGTGCATGCCCGGCGCGGGCGAGGAGCTCGTACGCCGCTGGGCCGGATCGCCCGACACCGTGCTCGCCGAGGCGGCCCTCGGCGCGCTCGCCCACACCCAGCGGCCGGGGGACTCCCTGCCCGAGCTGCTCGCGCACGCGGGGGGTGAGCGGGCGCGCGTCGCCGTGTACGCGGCCACGCAGGCGTCCCGCCACCTCGCACCGTCCCGCCTCGCGGCGCTGTTGCGGGAGGTCCTGTGCGGCGAGGGCAAGAAGGTGACGAGCCGCAAGGAGGCCGCGAGGCTCGCCGCCGTACGGCTGCCCGCGCCCGAGGCGGCGGCGCTGCTCGGTGACGCCTTCGAGGCTCCGGGCGCCCACCGTGACGTACGGGCGGCGTGTGTCGCCTTCGCGGGCGGGCTGCTCGGCGAGGAGCGGGTGTGGGGGCTGCTGCGGGACGGCGCGGCGGGCGATGCGGTGCTGCGGACGGCCGTGCTGCGGGTGCGGCCGCTCGATCTGGCGCAGCGGCATCGGGAGCGGTACGCGCGTCTCGTACGCGAGGTGGTGGGCGCCGATGACGACGACGCGGCGGCCCTGGGGCTTTCGGCGCTCGCGCGGTGGGCCCCGTGGTCGCCGGATGCGGCCGCGCTCCTCGCGGAGGCCGTCGCGGACCTGTCCCGGCGGGCCACGTGGCGCGCGGCGGCGCGGGGGCTCGTGACGGCGGCGGCGATCGCGCCGCGCGGGGGAGAGGCGCTGTGCGGGGCGCTTGCGGCGCTGGCGGAGGCGGAGGCGGAGCCCGCTGCGACTCCGGGCCGGGATCTGCCCGCCCGTCGGCGCATCGAGTATCTGGCGGAGACGCTGGCCGAGGAAGGCGAGGCCTATCGGATTCCCGCTCTGGCCGCGGGTGGCGTGCTCGCCGGGTACGCGGACTACGTGCCACAGGCCGCGGAGATCCTTGTGGCGGCGCTGGATGTCGACGCGGAGCCCGGTGCGGCGCTGCTGCGGCTTGCCCGGTTGCACGAGGGGCGACCGGCGCTCGCCCTGCGGACCGCGATGGCCCTCGGCGCCCGTTTCGCGGACATGGAACACACGAAGGAGGCCCTGCTGCTGCCCGTGGCGCACCGCCTCGCGGACGAGGGCGGCCATGCGGAGGGGCTCTTCGCCCTGGCGGTGACGGATGCGCTCGGCGAGCGGGCGGACTGGCCCGAGGCCTGGCGGGACCTGCTCGTGTCCCTGCGACGCCATCCGGTCCCGGACGTCCGGGACGCGGCTCTGGCGGTGTGCTTACTTCCCCCGCGCGGCCATCCGCGCCTTACGCGCGGCCAGCTTCTCGTCGAACTTGGCGGCCTCGGTGTCGAGCCCGTTCATGTACAGGCCGAGCTCTTCCTGCGCCTTGAGACCCTCGGGGCCGAGCCCGTCGATGTCCAGGACCTTCAGGTAGCGAAGGACGGGCTGGATCACGTCGTCGTGGTGGATGCGCATGTTGTAGATCTCGCCGATCGCCATCTGTGCGGCGGCCCGCTCGAAGCCGGGCATGCCGTGTCCGGGCATCCGGAAGTTGACGACGACGTCGCGCACGGACTGCATGGTGAGGTCGGGGGCGATCTCGAAGGCCGCGCCCAGGAGGTTGCGGTAGAAGACCATGTGCAGGTTCTCGTCGGTGGCGATGCGCGCCAGCATCCGGTCGCAGACCGGGTCGCCCGACTGGTGGCCGGTGTTGCGGTGCGAGACGCGGGTCGCGAGCTCCTGGAAGGCCACGTAGGCGACCGAGTGCAGCATCGAGTGGCGGTTGTCGGACTCGAAGCCCTCGGCCATGTGCGCCATGCGGAACTGCTCGAGCTTGTCCGGGTCCACGGCGCGCGAGGCCAGGAGGTAGTCGCGCATCACGATGCCGTGGCGGCCCTCCTCGGCGGTCCAGCGGTGCACCCAGGTGCCCCAGGCGCCGTCGCGGCCGAAGAGGGTGGCGATCTCGTGGTGGTAGCTGGGGAGGTTGTCCTCGGTCAGGAGGTTGACGACCAGGGCGACCTTGCCGATGTCGGTGACCTTGGACTGCTCGGGCTCCCAGGCCTCGCCGTCCTCGAAGTAGCCGGGGAAGTTCCGGGCGTCCGAGAACGGGACGTACTCGTGCGGCATCCAGTCCTTGGCCACCTTCAGGTGGCGGTTGAGCTCCTTCTCGACCACTTCTTCCAGGGCGAACAGCAACCGGGCGTCGGTCCAGTCGTCCGTGCTGCCGAGGTGGGGAGAGGTGATCGTCACGGGTGCTCCAGGGGGGACGGGAGATTTTTCGGATTACGGGCTACAGGGGGTTACCAGGCCGCACGAGCGGGTGCTACCTACCTACGGTGTCGTAGGTTACGTTGCCGTAGGTTAAACCCTCCGTAAAGTGCCTGAGGAAGCGGGGCCCATCGGCCCCCGTCGCCACGTCCGCCCCAGTACTGGTCAGGCGTACAGCTCGCGGAGCCGCACTGAGAGGCATGTCACACAGCCTTCTAGCTTCTCGAACTCGCTGATGTCCACCACGACCGGTTCGAACCCGAGATCCGTGAACAGCTCCGCGCTCTTCGGGGCGCTCGCCGCCATCAGCAGCTTCGAACCGCCGAGCAGCACCACGTGCGCCCCCGACTCCTCCGGCACGGGCAGGAAGCGCGGGAAGAGCGAGGGGGTGTCCACCAGCGGCGGGTGGCCGACGACCGTGCCGTCGGGCAGCGCCGTCACGGCGGACTTCAGGTGCAGGACCTTGCTGACGGGTACGGCGACGACCTGCGCGCCGAGCGGCTCGAAGGCCGCCCGCAGCTGCCGTACGCCCGCCGCGTTCGTGCGCCCGCCGCGTCCGACGTAGATCGTGTCGCCGATCTTGAGGATGTCGCCGCCGTCGAGCGTCCCCGGCTCCCACACCCAGTTCACCGAGGCGCCGAGCCGGGCCACCGCCTCCTCGACACCGGCCGTCTCGCCGCGCCGCGACTCGGCGCCCGGCCTGGCGATCAGCGCCACATTGCGGAAGACCACGGCCGCGTCCTCGACGAAGACCGAGTCCGGGCAGTCGTCGGCGGGCTCCACCTCGAGCGTCTCCCAGCCGTGCGCCCGCAGCGCCTCGGCGTACGCCTCCCACTGCTCGAGGGCGAGGCCCGCGTCGACCGGCGTCCGTTCGATGTGGGTGACCAGGCCCTCGGCGAGGCGCGGGCTGGGGCGGCGGATCAGCGCTTTCTTGCTGGGCACGGGGCGTTCTCCGTAGGGCGGCGGCGGGGGGCGCCCGGCCCGGCGGGGTGCGCCGGGCCGGGGTGTTGCCGCACATCATGCAGCGCGCGAGGGCTCCAGGCCCAGGTCTCGCCGCAGATGGGCGGCGGTGAACGACCCTTCCGCGCCGATCGGCTGCTCCAGCGTCCCCTCGAAGACGACGCGGCCGCCGTGCTTGCCGCCGTCCGGACCGAGGTCGATCACCCAGTCCGCGTGCTTGACGACCTCCAGGTTGTGCTCGACGACGAGCACCGTGTTCCCCGCGTCGACAAGCCGGTCCAGGAGGGCGAGCAGCCCGCCCACGTCCGCCATGTGCAGGCCGGTCGTCGGCTCGTCCAGGACGTACGTCGTGCCGGTGCGGTGCAGCTGTGTCGCGAGCTTGATTCGCTGCCGCTCGCCGCCCGAGAGCGTGCTCAGGGGCTGCCCGAGCGTCAGGTAGGTGAGCCCGACGTCCCGCAGCCGGCGGCGTACCGCCTTGTCGTCGACGGCGGCGAGGAAGTCGAGCGCGCGCCCGGCCGTCATCTCCAGGACGTCGACGATGGAACAGCCGTCCACGGTGAGCCGCAGCACCTCGTCCTTGAAGCGCCGCCCCTCGCACGTCTCGCAGGTCGTGGTCACCGGATCCATGAACGCGAGATCGCTGCAGATGATCCCCCGGCCCTGGCAACTCTCGCAGGCGCCACGGGAGTTGAAGCTGAAGAGCCCCGCCTCCCGGCCGGTCTTGCGGGCGAACAGCTTGCGCAGCGAGTCCATGATCCCGAGATACGTCGCAGGGGTCGACCGGCCCGAGATGCCGATGCCCGACTGGTCGACGACCACGGCGTCCGGATGCTCCTCGACGAACGCCCGCGACACGAGCGTGCTCTTGCCCGAGCCCGCGACCCCCGTCACCGCCGTGAGCACCCCGGTCGGCACGCGCACGCTGACGTCCTTGAGGTTGTGCAGGTCGGCGCCCTTGACCCAGCGCCCGCCGACCGCCTCGCGCGGGCTCTCCTTGACGCCCGTCGAGCGCCGCAGGGACCGGCCGGTGAGCGTGTCCGCGTGCCGCAGCTCCTCCGGCGTCCCCTCGAAGACGACCAGGCCGCCTCCGGTGCCCGCGTCAGGACCCATGTCGACGACGTGGTCGGCGACGGCGATCACATCGGGGTCGTGCTCGACGACCAGGACGGTGTTCCCCTTGTCGCGGAGCCGCAGCAGCAGATCGTTGAGGCGGCCCACGTCGCGCGGGTGCAGGCCGACGCTGGGTTCGTCGAAGATGTACGTCATGCCGGTGAGGCTGGAGCCGAGGTGCCGCACCATCTTCAGGCGCTGCCCCTCGCCGCCGGAGAGCGTGGACGTCTCGCGGCCGAGGCTGAGATAGCCGAGGCCGATCGCCTCGATCCGTTCAAGGGCCGCAACGGCCGCTCCCGCGACGGGGCCCGCCACCGGGTCGTCGATGCGCTCCAGGGCGGCGATGAGGTCGGTGACCTCCATGCGCGCGCAGTCCGCGATGCTCAGGCCGTCGATACGGGTTGCGAGCGCAGCCGCGTTGAGCCGCGCCGGTGTTGTTGACGTTGACCTTGCCGCCGTTCCCGCCGCCGCGCATCAGGAACTCCCGCTCGGCGGCGGTGAATTGACCCACCGGCTTGTGCGTGTCCAGGTCGGGTGTGTTGGTGTACGTCTGGCCCTGCCAGGTCCCCACGGCGAACGGCGGGAAGAGGATCGCGCCGTCCGCGAGGGACTTGGCGGGGTCCAGGATGCGGTCGTCATCGGGCCGCACGGTGCGGCCCAGACCGTGGCACTCGGGGCACATGCCCGAGGGGTCGTTGAACGAGTACGCCGTGGCGGGACCGGCGCTCGGTGTGCCGTGCCGCGAGAACAGCACGCGCATCACCGAGTAGATGTCCGTCATGGTGCCCATTTCCCGATCCCGAGACTCCGGTGAAGACGGTGAGCCTGCCCTTCGGGATGCGCAGGCTCACCTCCTTGAGGTTGTTCTCACGGGCTCCGGTGATGGTGATGTATTGCCGCATACACGCGAAGCTAGCCGGAATACCCGACGGCTTCTGTCGTGATTTCTTTCATTTCGCCGTCGAGGAGCAGCCAGCGTGTGATGCCGATCGACTCCAGGAACGGCACGTCGTGACTGGCCACGATCAGTGCTCCCTCGTACGACTCCAGGGCCGTGGCCAGCTGCTTCACGCTCGCCATGTCGAGGTTGTTCGTCGGCTCGTCGAGCATCAGGAGCTGCGGCGCGGGCTCCGCGAGCAGCAGCGCGGCCAGTGCCGCCCGGAACCGCTCGCCGCCCGACAGGGTCGCCGCCCGCTGGTCGGCCCGCGCCCCCTTGAACAGGAAGCGGGCGAGGCGCGCCCGGATCCGGTTGTTGGTGGCGTCGGGCGCGAACCGCGCCACGTTCTCGGCGACGGTCAGCTCGTCGTCGAGCACATCGAGCCGCTGCGGCAGGAAGCGCAGCGGCACATGGGCCAGCGTCTCCCCCTCGACGGCTTCCAGCTCCCCGGCGATCGTACGGAGCAGGGTCGTCTTGCCCGCCCCGTTGCGCCCGACCAGCGCGACCCGCTCGGGGCCGCGCAACTCGAACTCGCCCGCCACGCACGCCCCGTAACGCAGTGTCAGATTGCTCAGACCGAGTACGGTGCGGCCCGGCGGGACCGCGGTGAACGGCAGGTCGACGCGGATCTCGTCGTCGTCACGCACCGCTTCCACGGCGTCGTCCAGGCGCTCCTTCGCCTCGGAGAGCTTCTCCTCGTGCATGATGCGGTGCTTGCCCGCGGACACCTGCGCCGCGCGCTTGCGCTCGCCCATGACGATCTTCGGCTCGCGCTTCTGGTCCCACATCTTCTGGCCGTACCGCTTGCGGCGGGCCAACTTGACCTGGGCGTCGGCCAGTTCACGCTTCTGCTTCTTCAGGTCGGACTCGGCGACGCGCACCATGCGCTCCGCCGCCTCCTGCTCGGCGGCCAGTACCTCCTCGTACGCGGTGAAATTGCCTCCGTACCACTTCACTTCGCCGTCCCTGAGGTCGGCGATCTGGTCGACCAGGTCGAGCAGGGCGCGGTCGTGACTGACCACGACAAGCACTCCGGACCAGGCCTCGACGGCCTCGTACAGGCGCCGACGGGCGTGCAGGTCAAGGTTGTTGGTGGGTTCGTCGAGGAGCAGTACGTCGGGCCTGCGCAGCAGCAGCGCCGCGAGGCGCAGCAGCACCGACTCGCCGCCCGACACCTCGCCGGTCGTGCGGTCCAGGCCGATGTGGCCGAGGCCGAGCTGGTCGAGGGTCGCGACGGCGCGCTCCTCGACGTCCCAGTCGTCGCCGACCGCCGTGAAGTGCTCCTCGGCGACGTCGCCCGCCTCGATGGCGTGCAGCGCGGCCCGTTTCCCGGCGATGCCGAGGACGTCGTCGACGCGCAGTCCGGTGTCGAGGGTGACGTTCTGCGGCAGATAGCCGATGTCGCCCGCGACGCGGATGGCGCCTTCGCCCGGCGTCAGCTCACCGGCGATCAGCTTCAACAGGGTTGATTTTCCTGACCCGTTGACGCCGATGAGGCCGGTCCTGCCGGGGCCGAAGGCCACCTGGAGCCCGTCGAAGACACCGGTGCCGTCCGGCCAGGTGAAGTCGAGCGACGTGCAGGTGATGGAGGTGGGGTGAGTAGACATACAGGCCTCGCGGTTGCGTGAGATGAAGCGCGGTCAAGGGGCAACGCGTTTCGGGACACCGCGGGGTGCGACAGAGAGGCGGAGAGGGAGGCGTCAGCGCGGGGGCATGAAAAAGGGCCCTGCGCCGGGGACGGCTCGTACGCCGAGGTCGCACGCTACGCACACAGCCGAGCTGTGTGACGCGGTGACTCCAGACCTCAGACGAGCAACGTCCTTCTCCTATCGGCGGCAACAGAACCGCTATACAACGTACGAGGAGGTCGGTCCGCTGTCAACGAATTAATGTGAGGCTCGCTCTCGGACGTGCAGCCGGGCGTACATGTCGGATTCTCGCCAGCCCCCTCCACGGAACGCTGATTGAGTGGTCCGCATGACGACGACGAACCTCCGTGACAGCGCTCTGAAGTTCCGCTCCCTGCACACGCCGGGACGGCCGCTCGTGCTGCCGAACGCGTGGGACGGGGCGAGTGCCCGCATCGTCGAGGCCGCGGGCGCCGCGGCCGTCGCCACGACCAGTGCCGGGGTCGCCTGGGACCTCGGTGCGGCGGACGGCGACCGGCTCGGCAGGGACCGCGCGCTCGGCACGGTCGCCCGGATCGCGGACGCGGTCGGGGTGCCGGTGACCGCCGACATCGAGAGCGGCTACGCGCGGGACCTGGCGGGCGTCACGGACACGGTGCGCGCGGTGCTCGCGGCGGGCGCCGTCGGCGTGAACATCGAGGACGCGCTGTACGACGGTGACGCACCGCTGCGTCCGGTCGCCGAGCAGGCGGAGCGCATCGCGGCGGCCCGTGCGGCGGCCGACGCCGCCGGTGTGCCGCTGTTCGTCAACGCGCGCATCGACACATATCTGCGCGGCGTGGGCGCGCGTGTCGACCGCGTCGGTCTGACCCTGGAGCGGGCGGCCGCCTACCTCACCGCGGGAGCGGACGGGATCTTCGTGCCGGGGGCGGTCGATCCGGCGACGGTCAAGGTGCTCGTCGAGGGCGTGGCGGGGCCGCTCAATGTGATGGCGGGCCCGGGTGCGCCGTCGGTCGCGGAGTTCGCCGGGCTCGGGGTCGCGCGGATCAGCGTGGGCGCCGGCCTCGCGCAGGCCGCGCACGCCGTCGTGCGCAGGGCCGCGCGGGAGCTGCTCGCCGAGGGGACGTACGAGTCGCTGGCGGGCGGGCTCGACTACGGGGAGCTGAACGCGCTGCTCGGCTCCTGAGAGTGGGGCGGCCGGGGCGGCGGCGTCAGCAGGCGTCCCGCATCAGTTCGGCGAGGTCCTGGTCCAGGTCGACGTGCAGATGCTCGTCGCCCGCGGGGACCAGGACCATGGTGCGGTGCAGGAAGCGGCGCAGTTCGCCGGAGCGGACGTGGACGATCGCCGTGCCCTCGGGGGCGTGGAACTCCAGGACGGTGCGGTCGAATCCGTAGGGGCGCACCCGTACGTCGCCGTCGCCCACCATGTACTCCATGCCCTGGGCGAGCAGGTCACGGGCGAAGGTCCAGCAGACCTCGATGCCCTCGAGGGTCGCCGGGGCGGGGAAGCTCATGTGGACGGCGAACGGGTCGCGCGGGTCGTAGTGGAGCTTCGCGGGGATGGTCGGCATCCGCGGGGCGGCCGCTACCAGGCGGGCCTCTACGGCTTGCTCGATGCAGTTGGACAACGCCTGCTCCCTCACTGACAGCTGGACGACTGGGGTCGGCACAGGGATAGACGTCGGAATGACGCAATCCGTGCACGCGAACACCGAGTGACCTCGGTCACCGCCCCTGTATTCACTCTTTTCACGGGATTCCCTGAAGGATCCAGGCGTTCCGGGGGCCCCGCCGGTCCAGGGCGGCCATCTGGACGGCGCCGGGGGAGTGGGCTAGCTTCGCCCGCCATGAGGGGCATGGGGAATTCGAGGCGGACGGTGCGGGCGGGACAGACGGGGCGGATGGTCCGGACAGGGCCGGTGCGGTCGCTGGGCCGTGTGATGTCGGTGGGACTGTGCGGGGCGGCGTTCGCGGCGACGGTACTCGCGGCGCCCGCGCTCGCGCAGGCGCCGACCAACGAGCACGGGGGCTGGGACCTGAAGGGCAGCGGCACCGATTCCCGCTTCCGCGGCCTCGCCGCCGTCAGCCGCGACACCGCCTGGGCGGCCGGTTCCAAGGGCACGGTCCTGCGCACCACGGACGGCGGCGCGAGCTGGCGCGACGTCTCCCCGCCCGGGGCCGCCGAGCTGGAGTTCCGCGACATCGAGGCGTTCGACGGCCGCCGAGCCGTGGTTCTCGCCATCGGCGAGGGCGAGGCGTCGCGGGTCCTGCGCACCGCGGACGGCGGCGCGACCTGGACCGAGTCGTTCCGCAACACCGACCCCAAGGCCTTCTACGACTGCATGACCTTCTTCGACCGGCGCCACGGCCTCGCGATGAGCGACCCGGTCGACGGCAAGTACCGCATCCTGTCCACCGGCGACGGCGGCCGCTCCTGGAAGGTGCTGCCCAGCGACGGGATGCCCGCCGCCCAGGAGGGTGAGGCGGGCTTCGCCGCCAGCGGCCAGTGCCTGGTGAGTTCGGGCCCCCGTGATGTGTGGCTGGCGACGGGCGGCGCGGCACGCGGGCGTGTCCTGCACTCCGCCGACCGCGGCCGCACCTGGACGGCCACCGACGCCCCGATCCCCGCGGGCGATCCGGCCCGCGGCGTCTTCGGCCTCGCCTTCCGCGACCGTACGCACGGCATCGCGGTCGGCGGCGACTACCGCGCCGACCGGCCCTCTCCGAAGGCGGCGGCCACCACGGGCGACGGCGGCCGCACCTGGACCCCGTCCGCACAGCCCCCGCCCGCCTACCGCTCGGGCGTCACCTGGCTGCCGGGGAGCCGCACCACGGCACTGGCCGTCGGGCCGACCGGCACCGACGTCACCGCGGACGGCGGGCGCGGCTGGCGGACCGTCGACACGGGGTCGTACGACACGGTGGACTGCGCCCGGGACCGGTCCTGCTGGGCGTCCGGCGAGAAGGGCCGCATCGCCCGCTGGGAGCGGGACCAAGGGCCCGACGCGGGGCGGAACTAGGGCAACTGCTCCCGGTACGGGGCGAGCTCCGGGGCGGTCTTCGTCGCGTAGAACTCCGTGATCCGGTACTCGCAGACCTCCGCGACGACGAAGGGATCGCTCGCCGCGATCTTCTCGATCGCCGGGCGGTCGTCGGCGACGGCGAGGATCACGCCGCCGTCGCGCGGATTCTTGCGCCCCGAGGCGATGAAGACGCCCTGGGCGTACAGCTGGTCGAGCCAGGTGATGTGCGCCTCCATCTCCTTGTCGACGGCGGAGACGGGCGCGGTGTAGGTCAACTCGAGAACGAACATGATCGCGAGGCTACCGCTGTGGGTGCACCCGCGGGCACGTGCCGGACGGTGGGCACCCTTGTGGCCTGACTTGATGTGTGCATGATCTACATCAGGGAAGGGGTGCCCATGGAGGGTCATGCCATCGGTTTACGGGGACTGCGCAAGACCTACGGAGATGTCGACGCCGTCGACGGGATCGATCTCGACATCGGCCACGGCGAGTTCTTCTCGCTGCTCGGTCCGTCGGGCTCCGGCAAGACCACGGTGCTCCGGCTGATCGCCGGCTTCGAGACACCGACCGCGGGCAGTGTCGCGCTCGCGGGCCGGGACGTCACCCGCAGCGCCCCCTTCGAGCGCGACGTCACCACGGTCTTCCAGGACTACGCGCTCTTCCCGCACATGACGGTGGAGCAGAACGTCGCCTACGGCCTGAAGGTGCGCGGCGCGTCCCGGTCCCGGCAAGCGGCACGCGCGCGTGAAGCACTCGAGGGCGTACGGCTGGAAGGGCTCGGCAGGCGCCGCCCCGGACAGCTCTCCGGAGGGCAGCGTCAGCGCGTCGCGCTCGCCCGCGCCCTGGCCGTGCGGCCCCGTGTACTGCTCCTCGACGAACCCCTCGGCGCCCTCGACCGCCGGCTCCGCGAGCAGATGCAGGGCGAACTGACGCAGTTGCAGCGCGAGGTGGGCATCACCTTCGTCCTGGTCACCCACGACCAGCAGGAGGCCCTCACGATGAGCGACCGGATCGCCGTCCTGAACGCGGGCCGGATCGAGCAGACCGGGACCCCCGCCGAGATCTACGAGCGTCCCGCCACGTCCTTCGTCGCGGGGTTCGTCGGCACGTCCAACGTGCTGACGGGGCCGGTCGCCGAACGGATCATCGGCGCGCCAGGAACGTACGGCATCAGACCGGAGAAGATCCGGGTCCTGGCGGACGGCGTCGCCGAGGAGGCCCGAAGGACCGAGGAGGCCGAAAGGGCCGAGGTGGCCGATCACTGCACCGCCTCGGGAGCCGTCGTAGAAACCGTGTATCTGGGTGACCTCACCCGCATCCTGATCGACCTCGACGCCGGCGGCCGGCTGACCGTCGTACGGCAGAACCTGGAGTCGTCGGCCGACGACATCGCCGCCCTGCGCGGCGCACGCGTGCGGCTGAGCTGGCACCGGAGGCACAACGTCCCACTCAACCAGGCTCGTTGACCCCTACCGACCGGGAGTTCTCGTGCGTCTCACTCGTACCCTCACGGCGGCGCTCACGCTGGGCGCCCTGACCCTCGCCACCGCCTGCGGCTCGTCCGACGGCGAGGGGAGCAAGGGCTCGCCCGGCGGCCAGGGCTTCACCCCGCCCAAGCTCAGCGCGCGGAAATCCCTCGGAAAGGCGGAGGGCGAGGTCAATCTGATCGCCTGGGCCGGATACGCCGAGGACGGTTCGAACGACCCGAAGGTCGACTGGGTCACCCCCTTCGAGAAGAAGACGGGCTGCCAGGTGAACACCAAGGTCGCCGGCACCTCCGACGAGATGGTGAACCTCATGAAGACCGGTCAGTACGACGCGGTCTCGGCCTCCGGCGACGCTTCGCTGCGGCTCATCGCGTCCGGCGACGCGGCACCCGTCAACACCGGCCTCGTGCCCCACTACAAGGACGTCTTCCCGGGCCTGAAGAACCAGAAGTGGAACTCCGTCAAAGGCGTCCCCTACGGCATCCCGCACGGCCGCGGCGCCAACCTCCTGATGTACCGCACCGACAAGGTCACCCCGGCCCCCGAATCCTGGTCGGCGGTCTTCGGCGCCGCCTCGAAGCACAAGGGCAAGGTCACCGCGTACGACTCGCCCATCTACATCGCCGACGCCGCGCTCTATCTGATGAAGACGGAGCCGGACCTCGGCATCAAGAACCCCTACTCGCTCGACCAGAAGCAGTTCGACGCCGCCGTCGGCCTCCTGAAGAAGCAGAACGCCAACGTGGGCGAGTACTGGAGCGACTACCTGAAGGAGGTCTCGGCCTTCAAGAGCGGCGACTCCGTGATCGGCACCAGCTGGCAGGTCATCGTGAACACCGCCCAGGCGGAGAAGGCCCCCGTCAAGGCGGTGCTGCCCAGGGAGGGCGCCACCGGCTGGTCCGACACCTGGATGGTCTCCGCGAAGGCCGAGCACCCCAACTGCGCCTACAAATGGCTCGACTGGATCGTCTCGCCCAAGGCCAACGCCCAGGTCGCCGAGTACTTCGGCGAGGCGCCCTCCAACGCCAAGGCCTGCGACGAGACCGCCGACAAGCAGCACTGTGCGACCTTCCACGCCGACGACGCCGACTACTGGAAGCGCGTCCACTTCTGGACCACGCCCATCCCGCAGTGCCTGGACGGACGCGACGACGTGAAGTGCGTGCCCTACGCCAAGTGGGTGCAGGCCTGGACGGAGATCAAGGGCTGACGTGACCGACGACGCCGGCACCGACGTGCCGAAGGACGCCGGCACCATCGTGAACCGGGCCGCCGGGGCGCTGCACCGGCGCCCCCGGCTGCGCCTGACCCTGCTCCTGACGGCGCCGCTGACCTGGCTCGTGATCGCCTACATCGGCTCGCTCGCGGTTCTCTTCCTCTCCGCGTTCTGGACGACCGACCCCTTCACGTCGGACGTGGTGAAGACCTGGACGACGGACAACTTCCGGGCGCTGTTCACGACGGACGTCTACCGGCGGGTCGCGCTGCGCAGCGTCGGCGTCGCGCTCGCGGTCACGCTGCTGTGCGTCGTGATCGCCTTCCCCGTGGCCTTCTTCACGGCGCGCGTGGCACGGCCCCGCTGGCGTCCGCTCCTCGTCGTGGCGATCCTCACGCCGCTGTGGGCGAGCTATCTCGTCAAGGCGTACGCGTGGCGCGTGATGCTCGCCGAGGGCGGCCCGCTCGACTGGGCGCTGCGGCCGCTCGGCCTCTCCGGCCCCGGCTACGGCCTGACGGCCACGGTGATCGTCCTGACCTACCTCTGGCTGCCGTACATGATCCTGCCGATCCACGCGGGCCTGGAGCGCGTTCCGGACAGCCTCCTGGACGCCTCCGCCGACCTCGGGGCGCGGTCCTGGCGCACCTTCAGGACGGTGCTGCTGCCCCTTGTCCTCCCTTCGGTCGCCGCGGGCTCTGTCTTCACGTTCTCGCTCAGCCTCGGCGACTACATCGCCGTACAGATAGTCGGTGGGAAATCCCAACTCATCGGCAATCTCGTCTACTCCAACATCACGCTCGACCTGCCGATGGCCGCGGCGCTCGGCACGGTGCCCGTGGTGGTCATCGTGCTGTATCTGCTGGCCGTGCGGCGCACGGGGGCGTTGAACAGTCTGTGAGGTGCAACTCATGACGTGTGACGGAGAGGGTCGCTGATGCACCTGTCGCGTACGGCGCGCATCACCCTGCGGGTGACCGCGGCGCTGGGCTTCGCGGTGATCTACGTACCGCTGATGCTCGTCCTGGTCAACTCCTTCAACCGGGACCGGAGTTCGGGATGGCCGCCGTCCGGTCTGACGTGGCGCTGGTGGCACGATGCGTGGCGGAGCGCGGGTGTGCGGGACGCGCTGTGGACGTCGGTGCGGGCGGGCCTCGGCGCGACCGCGATCGCCCTGGTCCTCGGCACGCTGGTCGCGTTCGCGGTGGCGCGGTACCGGTTCTTCGGGCGTGAGGTGATCTCGTTCGTGGTCGTCCTGCCGATCGCGCTGCCCGGCATCATCACGGGTGTCGCGCTGAACACGGCGTTCCGGACGGTGCTCGAGCCGATCGGCATCGGGCTCGGCCTGTTCACGGTGGTGGTCGGGCACGCGACGTTCTGCGTCGTCGTGGTCTTCAACAACGTCGCCGCGCGGCTGCGGCGCCTTTCGGGTTCGTACGAGGAGGCGGCGATGGATCTCGGGGCGCACACGTTCCGCGTGTTCCGCGACATCACGTTCCCCCTGATGCGGTCGGCGTTGCTGGCCGGAGGGCTGCTGTCCTTCGCGCTCTCCTTCGACGAGATCGTGGTGACCACGTTCACGGCGGGGCCCGGCGTGCAGACCTTGCCGGTGTGGATCTTCTCCAACATGGCGCGGCCGCAGCAGGCGCCGGTGGTGAACGTGGTGGCGGTGGGGTTGGTGGTGCTGTCGGTCGTGCCGGTGTACGTGGCGCATCGCTTGTCGGCGGGGAAGGGGATGGGGAAGGGGAT
>NZ_SRIC01000109.1 GCF_004684775.1 Streptomyces sp. MZ04 | reverse complement strand
CCGCTAAGCCCCCGGCCAAGGCCCCGGCGGAGCCACATCCGCCTCCTGCTCAACCTTCGTATCGAAAAGCTTGAAGCCGCGCCGCAGATAGTTGTCCATCGCGTGCTCCCCGTCCTTGGAACACGTGTGCAGCCACACCCGCTTCGTCGGCGTGAGCTCCGGCCAGCGCTCGGCCAAGTCCCACGCGCGACGGACGCCCTGCGAGAGCAGATGCCCGCCGATCCGCCGCCCGCGGAAGGCGGGGATGAGGCCGAAGTACACGATCTCGACGACACCGCCCTCCTGCGCCGCCAGTTCGACGTATCCGGCCGGTGTCCCCTTCTCGTACGCGACCCAGGTCTCGACGCCCGGCTTCCCGAGCTCCTCCTGCCACTGGGCGTAGGAGAGGGAGAGCCGGTCGGTCCAGCGGATGTCGCCGCCGACGGAGGCGTAGAGGAAGCGGCTGAACTCGGGGGAGGGGATCTCGGCCCTGACGATCCGCAGGTCGTCGCCCTCGGGTGCGGCGGCGGGCAGCAGATCGGTGGGAGCGGTCTGCTCGAGGGACCACGTGGTGACAGTGATGCTCATGTGGGTCAGCGAATCATGAGCCGCGGACCCTGGCCAAAGGGGCCGGGATGCGGGAAGATCCCGCAGCGCTTCGTCGGGGGACCAGACCCTCGTCGACGACAAGGATTCCGCGAGCTCCGTTCCCGAGAGCGCCTATGCGACCGCCGCCCTGCGCGGCCTCGACTCCAGTGGAGGGCTCAGCGGGAAATGGGCCTACGTCAGATCGGACACCGGCGCCTCGGCCAAGGTCGCCGACGCCGGGACGTACACCCGCCACGATGACCAGTTCGAGCAGGTCATGGCCTATTTCTGGGTCAATGAGTCACAGGAGTATCTGCAGAGCCTCGGCTTTGGGACCGAGCTTCCGGGTGCCAACGACCACGCCCAGGTGCCCGGCTTCGGCACCTCCCTGGAGGCCGGGTCGATCGGCGAGGCCTGGGGCGACTATCTGGCGGTGTCGGTCGGCGCGTACGCGGACGCCAAGTACGGCTGGCCCGCGAAGGCGGACCTCGCCTGTGTCGCCGACTGGGACTCCGCCTCGTACTCGGACGCCCCGCACTGTCTGCGCCGGATCGACAGCGACAAGACGTACGCCGACCGGGAGGGCGAGGTGCACGCGGACGGTGAGATCTGGTCCCGCGCGCTCTTCGACATCCGGGGCAAGCTCGGTGCCCGCACCGCGGACCGGATCATCGTCAACGCCCAGTTCGGCTTCGCCCCCGACACCAGCTTCGAGGACGCGGCCGTGACGACGATCGCGACCGCGCAGAAGATGTACGGCAAGGGCGCGGCGGACGCGGTGCGCAAGGCGTTCCAGGACCGGGAGATACCTGGCGTGTGAGTGAGTCGGCGCGGTTCCGCTGCGGGGCAGACTGCCCGGCGGCGGACCGCGTCGCCTTGAAGCCTCGGGCCGACGCCGTCAAGGCTCGGGGACCCGTCGCGCCCTGCGCACCGCGGGCGCCGTCGAGTGCGGGAGCAGGTTCGCCGGGCGGTCGGGAAGCAGCACCTCGACGTCCACCTCCTCCGGGAAGCGGTACGGGCGGTGGGCGAGCAGAGCGCCCAAGTAGCGCCGCACTCGGGAGAGTTCGGCGCGGACCGTCACCGTGCGCGCCGGGTCGCCGAACATGTCATCGGCGAGGTCCGACGCGCTGCGCCCCTTCGGGTGCGTACTGAGGAGGTAGAGCAACTCGGCGTGGCGCGGGCTCAGTTCGTGGGTCCAGTTGCCGACGCCGCCGCCCTCGACGGTGACCGTCCAGCGGCGCGGACCGCTCACGTCGAGGACCACGCGGGGCGCGGTGAGCGGCTGGGGTTCCTCCTCGACGCGTACCAGCCAGCCGCCGGGCAGCGGCTCCACCGCGCAGGTGCCGAGCGAGGGCAGCCAAGTGTGGCCAGCGGAAAGGGACTTGGGCAGGGATATCCGGTCCGTCGGCGGCATCCCCGTGACCGCGGCCGTCCAGCCGTCACGGTCCACCGCGACGGCACGCCCCTCGAGCCGGGCGAGGACCGGCGCCGCCACCGTCCGCAGCCGGTCCAGCGTCGTCAGATGGTTCTCCCGCAGCCGTGCCTCGGCGAGCTTGGCGACCGACGCGACCAGGGCGAGCGTCGCCGGATGCATCGTGTTGAGGGGGCCGCTGACGTCGACCACGCCGATGAGCCGGCCGGAGCGGGGATCGGTGATGGGCGCGCCCGTGCACGTCCACGCGTGGTGGGTCTCCACGAAGTGCTCGGCGGAGAACACCTGCACGGGCCTGCGCACCACGAGCGGTGTGCCGATGCCGTTGGTGCCGACGATGCTCTCGCCCCAGTCGGCGCCCGGTTCGAAGCCGAGCGAGTCGGCCTTGCGCAGCACCGTGGAGCTGCCCTCGCGCCACAGGACCCGGCCGTCCGCGTCACAGACGACCATGATGTGGTGCGCCGCGTCCGCCACCGACACGAGCGCGTCCCGCAGTACCGGCAGGACGTCCACCAGGGGCGATGTGCGGCGGCGCTCCTCGAGCTCCGCCACGCTGAGCAGCCGCGACCTGAAGTCCCGGTCCGGGTCGACCCCGTCGTCGAGCATGCGCCCCCAGGACTCACCGATCACCGGACGCGGCATCATGTGCGGCCGCTGCCCGGAGAGCGCCGCGTGGCGAACATCGGCGAGCAGCCGTGCGGCCTGTGCGCAGTCCATGGCGGAGATCCTCGCGAGGCTGATCGTCGACGTCGCGGTCATCACCGAGTCCTTCCCGAACAGACCAGTGCGTCGGGGCCCCCACTCATCCTGGCCCGTACTCATCGTGCCCCTTCGGCACCCGCAAGGGTATTAGTTCGGTAATGAACAATTGACTTGCAACCTCATGCAACCCTCGCGAACAGCCGTACGGGAGTCGAAGCTGGGCCCAACGCCGCTCACGCGGCGTTCACGCTCCTCAACGGGGCCTGAAAAGCGGGGGTGGTGCCGTGTCGGCGCAGCACCACCCCCGCGCCTCGGTCAGTCCGTGCGAGGGGCGGCACGCTCCACCACGGCGGCCAGATCGAGAGTGTGCGGCAGCGTCCCGAACGCCGAGCCCCAGTCCCCGCCGAGCCGCGACGCGCAGAACGCGTCGGCCACCTCCGGGGGCGCGTACCGCACGAGCAGCGAGCCCTGGAGGACCGTCGCCATCCGCTCCACGAGCCGCCGCGCCCGCGCGTCGATGCCGTCCAGATCGGCCAGTTCGGTCAGCAGGCCCTTGATCGCGCCGTCCAGGCGGTAGTCGGCGCCGCGGGCGAGCCCGACCTCCTGGAGGAAGGCGTTCAGCGCGAGCGGCTCCCGCTGCAGCGCCCGCAGCACGTCGAGCGCCTGTACGTTCCCCGAGCCCTCCCAGATGGAGTTGAGCGGCGACTCGCGCAGCAGCCGGGGCATCCCCGACTCCTCGACGTATCCGTTGCCGCCGAGCACTTCCAGGGCCTCCGCCGCGAGCGGTGTGCAGCGCTTGGTCACCCAGTACTTGGCGGCCGGCACCGCGATCCGCAGGAACGCCCGCTCCTGCTCGCTCCCGTCGTCGTACGCGGCGGCGAGCCGCAGCGCGAGCGTCGTGGCCGCCTCCGACTCCAGGGCCAGATCCGCCAGGACGTTGCGCATCAGCGGCTTGTCGACGAGCTTGCCGCCGAACGCCTCGCGGTACGTGGCGTGGTGCACGGCCTGTGCGACGGACTGCCGCATGATCGCCGCCGAACCGACGACGCAGTCGAGCCGCGTCGCCGCCACCATCTCGATGATGGTGCGCACCCCGCGCCCTTCCTCGCCGACCCGGCGCGCCCACGTCCCGTCGAACTCGACCTCGCTCGACGCGTTCGACCTATTTCCCAGTTTGTCCTTGAGCCGCTGAATGGCGAACGAGTTACGCGTTCCGTCCGCGAGTACACGCGGTACGAGAAAACACGTGAGTCCCGCGTCGGTCTGCGCGAGCACGAGAAAACCGTCGGACATGGGAGCGGAACAGAACCACTTGTGCCCCGTCAGCTCATAGGTGCCTTCCTCGGCGAGGGCCCGCGCACGCGTCGTATTCGAGCGCACATCACTGCCGCCCTGTTTCTCCGTCATCCCCATGCCGAAGAGCACACCGGCTTTCTGCGACGCGGGGCGAAGACCTTCGTCGTACACCAGAGAAGTCAGCCGCGGCTCCCACTCGGCGGCGAGCTCCGGATCGGCCCGCAGCGCGGGCACCGCCGCGTGCGTCATCGACAGGGGACAGCCGTGACCCGCCTCCACCTGCGTCCACACCAGGAATCCCGCCGCGCGCCGCAGATGCCCGCCGGGCCGCACCCAGGCGGTGGTCAGACCGGACGAGACGGCCTTCCCGAGCAGCCGGTGCCACGAGGGATGGAAGTCGACTTCATCGACGCGATGGCCGTATCGGTCAAGAGTGTGCAGAACGGGCGGATTCTCATTGGCGAGGAACCCCCATTCCCGCGCCTGCGCGGAGCCCGCCGCGCGCCCGAGTTCGGAGAGTTGCTCCTGCGCGGTACTGAGCAGCGCGGGATCGAGATGCCGTTCGATTCCCTCTGCAAGTGCCCGGTCCGCCGTGAAGACGTCATATCCCACCAGGGGCGGAGCCTGGTTGGTCACTGTGTGGGTGGTGGCTGCCATGCCGCTACGGTAAGGAGGTGCACCAGGCAAATGAAACACCCGGGCGGTCGTCGGGCCGCTGGAACCGGGCCCGCGCTCTCTACAGCAACGTCTCCAAGCGCAGGACCGCCTGGCTGCTGCTCAAAGACACGGTCAACTCGTGCGTGGAATACCGGATCCTGGGCCTGGCGGCCGAGGCGGCGTTCTTCACCCTCCTCTCCGTGCCGCCGCTGCTGCTCAGCCTGATCGGGCTGCTCGCGTACGTGGACCGGTGGACCGGCGCGAACACGATCGCCAGCGTGGAGAACAACATCCTGGAGGCGTCCCGCACGGTCCTGTCCGACAAGGGCGTCCGGCAGATCGCGGAGCCGATACTGGAGGACGTGATGCGGGTCGGCAGGCCCGACGTCATCTCCATCGGTTTCCTCTTCGCCCTGTGGTCGGGCTCGCGCGCGGTGAACGTCTTCATCGACACGATCACGGTCATGTACGGGTTGGACGGCGCACGCGGAATCGTCAAGACCCGTCTTCTCGCCTTCGGCCTGTTCATCGTGGCGCTGCTGATCGGTTCGGTGGCGCTGCCGCTGATGGTGGCGGGGCCGGATGCGGTGGTCCAACTGGTGCCGGGCTCCACGACGGTGGTGCAGATCGTGTACTGGCCGGTGGTGATGCTCCTGTCGATCGTGTTCCTCACGACGCTGTACCACGTGTCCGTGCCGGTGCGGTCGCCCTGGGTGGAGGACATGCCGGGCGCGCTGATCGCCCTCGGCATGTGGGTCCTTGGCAGCTTCCTGCTCCGCATCTACCTGACCAGCACGGTCGAAGGCCCCACGATCTACGGCTCGTTGGCGGCGCCGGTGGCGGTGCTGCTGTGGATCGGCGTCTCGGCGTTCGCGGTCCTGGTGGGCGCGGCCGTGAACGCGGCGATCGACCGTGTGTGGCCGTCCGTCGCCACGGCGGCGGCGCGGGCCGCGAACGAGAGGATTCGCGAGGCGCGGGCGGTGGAGGTGGTGGCCCGTGCGGCGGCCGCGCGGGAAGCCTCCCAGGACCCGGACGACCCGGACATGCCCTCCGAGTTCCCCGAGCGGTGGTCGCGGTTCCTTCCGCCGGACGATGTGACGTCGCGGCTGCGGACGCATGCGAAGAAGAACGGGGGCGAGGAGGAGTCGCCGGAGTAGGGGCGGCTCCTTTCCCCCAACCCCGCCCCTTCCCGAAACTTTCCGGCTGCGCCGGCCTCGAGGTGACCGCAGATCACCGGCTCCGCCGAGTTCGTCCTCAAACGCCGGACGGGCTAAAAGATTTATCTTGTACGGGGGTCCAGGGGGCGGAGCCCCCTAGTTTCGGGTAGGGGCGGGATTGGGGAAAAATTACGCCTTCCAGACGCCCAGTTCCGCATGCTCCCGAGCAAAATCGGCGAAGTCACGCGGCGCACGCCCCAGAATTCGCTGAACCCCATCGGAGAGCCTCGCGTTGCGACCATCGAGATTCGTCTCGAAGAGTTCGATCAGGAACTCCGCCTCCTCCGCCGGCACCCCGTACTCCGTAAGCGCACCCCCGTACTCCCGCGCGGAAACCGGCACATACCGAATCTCCCGCCCCGCAGCCGCCGAAATCTCCGCCACCGCGTCCCGGAAGGAGAGCAGCCGTCCCCCGGAGATCTCCACCACCTGCCCCGCGTACCGGTCGTCGGCCGCGCCGAGCACCGCCACCACCACATCCGCGATGTCCCGCGTGTCGATGAACGGCTCGAGCACCTCCCCGGCGGGGAACACCAGCTCCCCGGCCCGCATCCCGTCGAGCAGCGGACCCTCGCTGAGGTTCTGGGCGAACCAGCTGGCCCGTACGATCGTCCACCGCGCCCCGGACTCCCGCACCGCCCGCTCGGCCGGCTCCGCCTGGTCCTCGCCCCGCGCCGAGAGCAGCACGATCCGCTGTACGCCGAGCGCCACCGCCTGCCTGGCCAGCGCGCCCACCGCCTCGCCCGCGCCGGGCGCACCGACGTCCGGCATATAGGCGAGGTACGCCGCGTCCGCGCCCCGCAGCGCGTCCTCCCATGTGGAGGGGTCGTACCAGTCGAAGCGCACCGCGCCCGACCGCGAAGCGGCCCGCACCGTGAACCCGGCCGCCTCGGCGGCCTCCGCGACCCGGCGCCCGGTCTTGCCGGAGGCGCCCGTGACCAACACCGTCTTGTTCCGCGTGTCCAACTGCTGCGTGTTCAACGCGTTCTCTGTCATGACTTCAGTGAACTGCCGCGCGCCACAAGGAACCATCCGTCAGGGACTCACCCCCATACGCGTGCGTCTACGCTTCCCTCATGGACGTACTCGCAGGCTTGCTGGAGGGCCCGCGCGCGCGGGGAGCCTTCATGATCCGGGCGTGCTTCGACCCGCCCTGGTCGGTCCGCATCGCGGACGAAGCGCCGCTGTCGGTGATGATCATGGTCCGTGGCCATGCCTGGATCGTGCCCGAGGACGGGTCCGCGCCCCAGCTGATCCGTCCCGGTGACGTCGCGATCGCCCGCGGCCCCGACCACTACACCTGCGCCGACGACCCGGCGACCCGGCCGCTCGCCGAGATCCAGCCGGGCGAGCGCTGCGTGCCGCTGGGCGGCGCCCCGTTCGGGCAGTACAAGGACCTGGGCCTGCGCGCCTGGGGGCAGTCGCTCGACAGCCCCGTCGAGATGCTGATCGGGACCTATCAGGCGCGCGGCGAGATCACCGGACGGCTCCTCGACGCGCTGCCCCCGCTGCTCGTGCTGCCCACCGAGGTGTGGGACTGCCCGCTCACCCCGCTGCTCGCCGACGAGATCGCCAAGGACGAGCCGGGCCAGGACGTCGTCCTCGACCGGCTGCTCGACCTGCTGATGATCGCCTCACTGCGCGCCTGGTTCTCGCGGCCCGAGGCGGCGGCTCCCGCCTGGTACAAGGCGATGGGCGACCCGGTCGTGGGGCAGGCGATCCGGCTGCTCCAGGACGATCCCGCGCACCCCTGGACCATCGCCGCGCTCGCCGCGAAGGCGGGCGTCTCGCGGGCCGCGCTCGCCCGGCGGTTCACCGAGCTCGTGGGTGAGCCGCCGATGGCGTATCTGACGGGCTGGCGGCTCGCGCTCGCCGCCGATCTGCTGCGCGACGGAGAGCAGACGATCGCCGCGATCGCCCGCCGCGTCGGGTACGGCAGCGCGTTCGCGCTGTCCAGCGCCTTCAAGCGGGTGTACGGGGTCAGCCCCCAGGACCACCGGTCGCGGGCGGCGTAGCGTGTCGGGCGCGGTGTACGCCGAGCGGCCATCGCGCGTGGCCGGCGCGGTGCTGTGGACCCGAACCGGCGACGCCCAGAGCGCCCAGGGCGCCCAGAGCGTGCGGCCCGTCCTGCCCGACGGCTGCATGGATCTGCTCTGGTCCGGCGGCAGGCTCCTGGTCGCGGGCCCGGACACCCGCGCGTACCACCCCGGCCCGGCAGTGGCCGCCGCCCGGTACGTCGGCATCCGCTTCTACCCCGGCACCGCCCCCGCCTACCTCGGCGTCCCCGCGCACGAACTGCGCGACCGGCGCGTCGAGTTGGCCGACCTGTGGCCGTCCGCCGAGGCGCGCAGGCTGACCGAGCGGATGGAAGCGGCCCGGGACCCGGTGGCCGCCCTGGAGTCCCTCGCCCTGGAGCGCGCGGGCCGCGCGGAGCCGCCCGATGCGCTGATCACGTACGTCGTCAAGGCCCTTGAGGCGGGGCGCGGCATCGCGGCGACCGCACTGGAGGCGGGCGTCAACACCCGCCTCCTGCACCGGCGTTCACTCGCCGCGTTCGGCTACGGCCCCAAGACCCTCGCCAGGGTGCTGCGGCTCCAGCGCGCGCTGTCCCTCGCCCGGGAAGGAGTGCCGTACGCACAGACCGCGTACGCCGCTGGCTTCGCCGACCAGGCCCATCTGGCCCGCGACGTCAAGGAGTTGACGGGGATGCCGCTGGGGGAACTACTGCGCGGACGCTAGGGGTGCGAACAGGTCGACGCCGTTCCCGTCCGGGTCCAGGACCGTGGCGTACCGCTGGCCCCACTCGGCGTCGAACGGCTTGAGCTCGCTCCGGTATCCGGCGCCGGTCAGCTCCTCGTGGGTGGCGTCGACGCCCTCGGGGGTCTCGCAGTGGAACGCGAGGCCGATGCGGCCCGCGCTCTGCGGCCGCTCCCAGCCCGGGACGAACGAGCGGACGGTCTCCTCCGTGTCGAACGCGATGCGCAGACCGCCCGGCAGCGCCGCCTCCACGTGCGGCTTGTCCTCGGATCCGGCCGGGAAGCCGAGGCCGAGGCGGCGGTAGAATTCGAGGGTGGCGGCCATGTCGGAGACGACGATGCCGACCAGGTCGAAGCGGGGTACAGGTGTGCTCTTCATGCCCGGCAGAGTAGGCGGCGGCCTCCGCCCCGGTCTTGAAGAAAACGGACGCCGCGCCACTCCTTGCCGCCGCACGCCCACGGTCGTACACGTGCAGAGAAGGCACGTACGGGCCGACAGGGGAGATGACCCTCATGTGCGCCATGCCCACGGCGACCGCACCGAGCAAGTACCCGCTCAGCCCCGTCCGTCTGGAGGCCGATTACGCGCCCGCGCTGTCACGCTGGCTCTGGCTGGTGAAGTGGCTGCTCGCGATACCGCACTACGTCGTGCTGCTCTTCCTCTGGATCGGCTTTCTCCTGGTCACCCTGGTCGCCTTCTTCGCGGTCCTGATCACCGGCGGCTATCCACGGGCGCTGTTCGACTTCAACGTCGGTGTGCTGCGCTGGAGTTGGCGCGTCGAGTACTACGCGTACGGGTCGCTCGGCACGGACCGGTACCCGCCCTTCACGCTGCGGGACGTCCCCGACTATCCGGCCCACCTGGACATCGCGCACCCCGAGCACCTCTCCCGCGGCCTGGTCCTCGTCAAGAGCTGGCTGCTCGTCCTGCCCCAGCTCCTGGTGGCCGCGCTGATGTCGGGCGGCTACCGCTTCAACGGCGGGCTCGCCGGGCTCCTCGCCTTCTACGCCGGTGTCTCGCTGCTCTTCACGGGCCGCTATCCGCGCGGCATGTACGACCTCAACATGGGTCTGCACCGCTGGGTCGCGCGCGTCATGGCGTACGGCCTGCTGCTCACGGACGTCTATCCCCCGTACCGCCTCGATCAGGGTGAGCGGGAGCCCATCGGCTGACTGTCCCGGTCCGCGAATCCTCGCTACGGTGGGAGCCATGGACTTGCCGAGCGACAACCGACTGGCGGCTGCCGTCGTGGCCCACCGAGGCCGTGTGCTGCTCGTGCGGCGCAGTGAGACCGAGCGTTTCCTGCCGAGAGTGTGGGGCGTTCCCTGCGGGAAGCTCGATCCGGACGAGAGTCCGCGCGGGGGCGTGCTGCGGGAGCTCAAGGAGGAGACCGGGCTGCTCGGCGAGGTGCTGCGCAAGGTCGGCGAGTCGTCCTTCGTCAGCCGGTACCGGGGGCACGAGGTGAAGAACTGGCAGGACAACTTCCTGGTCAGGCCGCTCACTTTCGACGTGTCCCTTCCGCTGCCCGATCAGGAGTACCGCTGGCTCGCCCCGGCCGACATCGGCACGGTCGAGATCGACGACTACAACCGGGACATCGTGGAGCAGGCGTTCAGCGCGACGGCCTTCAGCTCCTGGCGCTGATCAGTGCCAGGAGCGACTCCAGTTCCGCCAGATACTCCTTGACCTCCATCGGCCGTTTGGCGACCGCCTCCGCGCGGCCGCCCGCGTCGGCCTCCGCCTCGGCCTCGGCGAACACGTCCGTGTAAGTGCGCCGCCCCGACCCCGTCTCCAGGAACAGCGTCACCGTCGTCTCCGCCGACGCGCACCACGCGCGGTGCAGGGCGTACGACGGAAGGCCGTAGCCGCTGCCCGCCGCGTACTCCGCGTTCTGCGTCAGCCGCAGCCGCGCGGGTCCCGCCGGTTCGAGGAGCCAGTGGCCCTCCTCGTCCGACAGCGACTCGCGGTACCAGGACGCCGCGAGCCCGCCGCCGCCCGCGCTCCGAACCGGCTCGTACAGCTCCATGCCGAGGGTGCCCCGCACCACGTAAGAGGCAAGCGGGGAGCGGTGGTTGTGGATGTCCTCGCGGCCCGCCCCGCGCGAGCCCGGATGCCAGATGTGGGCGCGCAGCATGTGCCGCGGACCGCCGTCGACCAGGAGCAGCTTGTCGAAGCCGAGCACATGGCGGTACGAGAGGAGCGCGCAGCCCGCCGGGTCGCCCACGCCCGCCGCCAGCTCGCGCACCAGGGCCGGGAGCCGCTCGGGCGCGCCGAGGCGGGCGACGACCGTGCGCGCCGCCCGCACCAGGTCCTCCTCGGGCAGGCCCTCCAGGGTCCCTTCGAGCAGCCGCCGGGCCCCGTGCACATGCCGACCACCCATGCGGTCACTCTCCCCCTGGTCGCGAGCGCGCCGGGGGATCACCTACCCGGCTGATACATCCATACGGCATGTGCCCGCAGTGCCGAAAGGCCTTGATAGGTCATCCACATCGGGCGGCCGAGATCGTACCCGTCCCAGTTCCAGATACCGTCGTCCTGCTGCCGCCACACCGCGCCCACCGCGCCGGAGAGCAGGGAACGCCACGCCTCCTCGCGGCCCTCGTCGGCGGCGATCTCCCAGGCGTCCGGCGTGAGCAGCGCCCGCACCATCCAGGCGGCGGTGAAGTGCCGTACGGCAAGGACCTCTTGGCGCCAGGAGTCGACGGGGTGCGGGCGGCGCACCTCCTCCTGGGTGTTGCGCAGATCGGCGCAGTCCTCGTGGTCCGGGGTCGGGCAGGCGAGCAGCCAGCGGATGCCGTCCTCGCGGGCGGCCCGCGTGTTGCTGTCCTCGCCGAGCACCCGCGCCGCACGGTCGAGCGCGACCACCGCCTGAGCCGTGTGCACGGAGGACGGACGCGTGACGGGGGCGCGCAGGGCCGGGCCCCAGCAGCGCCGGTGCTCGCGGGCGGGGTCGGTGATGGTCCGGTCGACCAGCTCGGCGCGCAGCCGGGCCGGGGCGGGCGAGTCCGGCGCCGCCCGCAGCAGGCCGCGCAGCATCGTCGTCACGACATGGGTCCTGCCGAGCCCGGACGGCTCCAGCTCCTCGGTGAAGCGCGCCGCGCACTGCGTCGCCTCCTCCGTGAGCCGCACCGGGTCCGCGCCCGCACGGGCGAGCGCCCCGAGGACAAGGGCGGTCACCTCGGGGCGCGCTGTGGAGCCCTGCGAGCGGGCCGCCCAGCCGCCGTCCGCGAGGCGAAGGCGCCACAGCGTCTGGACGAGCTCCGACGTACGCAACCGGCCGTCGGGCAGGCCGAGTTCGAGCGCGATGTGCAGGCCGTACGCGGTGCCGGTCGGCGTGGGCCGCACCGGCCGGGTCGGCTCGTCCAGGGCGTGCGCCCAGCCGGTGAGGCGGCCGCGCTCCGGGTCGTCGAGAGTGGCGAGCTCGGCGGTGAGCGTCGCGTGGGTGGCCGCCATCAGGTCCGGCAGCGGTCCGGGGGCTGGTGCGACGGCGGCCGGGGTGCGTGGTGCGGGGACCCGGCCGGTGCCTTCTGCGCCGTCCGTGTCCTCGGCTGCCGATCTGGCGCGGATCAGCGCCGCCGCGAGCCAGGCGGCGACGCCCGTCCCGATGCCGCTGACCGCCGCGATCGCGTAGCGGGCCGTGTCGCCGGATATCGCGTCCGGCAACACGCCCACCAGGGACTGGAACACCGCGTACCCCGCCGCCGCGCAGCCGAAGCCGCCCAGCCAGCCCACAAAGCGGCCGGGGCGGGAAACCGGCGGGGGAGGAGGTGTGGCCGGTGGCCTCAACGGGCCGCGACCCAGCCGCGGTTGTGACAAGGGGTGCTCCCTCCCCCCAAGGCGGCACGTGGTTCGTCGTTGACTCCCAGTCTAGTGCTGAGTCACCCGCAAACCCCGGTGAAGGTGAACGCGAACTCCGCCGGAGCGGCATGGAGTTCGTGCGGGGGCAGCACGCCGGGCCCGCAGGACTGCGAACCGATGCCCTGCTGCCCGTGGTCGAGATGGACCCACACCGTGTCGCCGGGGACGAGGTCCGTGCGGTGCCGGGCCGCGTCCAGCTGCTCCGTCGTCCAGCGCCGCGCCGTGAACCAGAACGCGGGATCGCCTTCGACGCGTACGCCATCACCGGCGAAGGCGGTGCGCAGCTCGGCCCAACGGACGTCAGCGCGGGCGCCGTTCTCCTGCGGGCGGACGTAGGGGGTCTGCATCCGGTCGGCCGGCATGAAGTGCCGGCCGACGACGGACGCCGCCGCCGTGTCCGGATAGGCCTCGCCGGGTCCGCCGCCGAACCAGTGCGCGTACCCGTAGGCGGCGGGAAGCCCGAGCCGGACACCGAGCCGGGGCAGCGGCACCGGCCACTCGCCTTCGGGCGCCACGGAGACCGTGAGCCGCAGCCGGGAGCCGTCGGACGTCCAGCGGTACACGGTGCGCAGGCCGACGTCGCGCGCGGCGGGCGCCACGCGGGTGCGGACGGTGAGCGCGTCGTCGGTCAACTCGACGGCGTCCAGGCGGTGTTGCATGCGGTGCAGGCCGAGCTCGCGCCAGCGCACGCCGTTGCGGCGGTCGGACTGCCAGGACGCCCCGTCGTCGTTGTCGGTGGGGGCGCGCCAGACGTCCAGGCGCGGGGCGGCCGGCAGCGGGATGCCGCCCAGGGTGCGCAGCTCGCCGGTGCGGGCGTCGAAGGTGCCGGGGCCCAGGGTGACGATGCCGAGGGCGATGGGGCCGGTGTCGGGCGTGGGGCGTGCGCCGGTCGCGGGGCGGGCCACGGGGCGCGGTACGACGGGGAAGTCGGCCCGCGCGACGACGTGATCGAGCTTCGTCCAGTTCGTCTCCACCGACACCGCGGCCGTGAGGTGCAGCCGTGTCTCGATGTCACGGGACGCCAACGGCACGTCCGGGAGCTTGAGTTCGGTGGATTCGCCCGGCGCGAGGTCCTTCGGTACGGCCAGTTCGCCGCTCTCGCTCGCCGTGTCGTCGTCGCTCGCGTACGTCCACTCGAAGTCCAGGTGGGAGAGGTCGGCGAAGTCGTGCAGATTGGTGATCCGGACCGTCCCCGCCGCACCGTCGTACGCGAAACGCACCGGCTGGATGACCGCCTTGTAGTCCTCGAGTCCCGGTGAGGGCGTCCGGTCGGGGAAGAGCAGCCCGTCGCAGACGAAGTTCCCGTCGTGCAGCTCCTCGCCGAAGTCGCCGCCGTAGGCGAAGCCGAACTCCGGGTGGGCGATGCCGTGGTCGATCCACTCCCAGATGAAGCCGCCCTGGTTGCGCTCGTGCGCCTCGAAGAGCTTCTGGTACTCGCTCAGGCCGCCGGGACCGTTGCCCATCGCGTGCCCGTACTCGCAGAGGATGAACGGCAGTCGGCGGCGCGCGGCCGGTCCGTCGTCGTCCTCCTTGCGGCCGATCCGCTCGACCTCGGCGTGATCGGCGTACATCCGCGAGTACATGTCGGTGTCCGCGCAGGACCGGTCGCCCTCGTAGTGGATGAGGCGGCCGGCGTCCCGCTCGCGGATCCAGCGGGCCATCGCGGTCAGGCCGCGGCCCGTGCCGCACTCGTTGCCCAGGGACCAGATGATCACCGAGGCGTGGTTCTTGTCGCGCTCGACCATGCGGGCCGCGCGGTCCAGGAGGGCGGGCGTCCAGCGGTCGTCGTCGACGGGATTGCCGCGCCACTCCTGGAGGGTGAAGCCGTGGGTCTCCAGATCGCACTCGTCGATGACCCACAGGCCCAGCTCGTCGCAGAGGTCGAGGAAGGCCGGGTGCGGCGGATAGTGGCTGGTGCGGACCGCGTTGATGTTGTGCTGCTTCATCAGGAGGATGTCGGAGCGCATCGTGGCGAGGTCGAGGGTGCGGCCCTGCTCCGGGTGGAACTCGTGCCGGTTCACGCCCCGGAACAGGATCCGGCGGCCGTTGACCTTGATGACACCGTCCTCGACGGCGACCGTGCGGAAGCCGATCCGCAGCGGGATCCGCTCGCCCGCCGTGGCGAGCATCCCGTCGTACAGGCGGGGCGTCTCGGCCGTCCACGGCTCGACGGCCACTGTCACGGCGTCGCCGGTCGCGACGTCGATGCCCAGCTCGGGCACGGTGACCCGCCCCGCCACGTCGGACGCGACCCGCAGCGTTCCCGTCCCCGCGCGATGGTCGTACGAGGCGTGCGTGAAGAAGTCGAGCGCGCAGCCCTCGGGTCGGTGCAGCAGGGTCACGTCGCGGAAGATGCCCGGCAGCCACCACTGGTCCTGGTCCTCCAGATACGAACCGGACGACCACTGGTGGACACGGACCGCGAGGACGTTGCCGTCGCGGCGCAGCAGATGCCCCACGGCGAACTCGTGCGGAAGCCGGGATCCCTTGAATTCGCCGAGGTCCGTGCCGTTCAGCCAGACGCGGGCACAGGACTCGACTCCGTCGAAGCGGAGCACGCTCCCGCCGTCCGCGGGCCAGCCGCCCGGCAGGTCGAAGACGCGCAGGTGGTCGCCGGTGGGGTTCTCGGTCGGCACGCGGGGCGGGTCGACCGGGAAGGGATAGTTCACGTTGGTGTAGGCGGGCGCGCCGTGGCCCTGGAGCACCCAGGTGCCGGGCACCGCGACGTCGGCCCAGGAGGTGGCGTCGTACCCGCCGGAGGCGAAGGAGCCGTCGGCGGCGTCGGCGGTGGCGGAGAGACGGAAGCGCCAACTGCCGTTCAGGGAGAGGGAGGCGGCGTCCGACCGCGCGTACCAGGCGCGGGGCGGGAGGCTGCCGGAACCGGGGGATACGTCCTCGTAGTAGGGGAGATCCATGGGTTCCATCAGACAGCGGGGATGCGGGGCCTCACAACACTCACGCGGCGGGGGTTGTTGGATTCTCGACGAGCGAGTTGGACGGATGACGGGGTGGATGCGGATTTCGTCGTACGAGATGCTGTGCGCGGATGACATCTGCTGAGCCATGGCGTTTCGGGCGCGATATCGGTAGCCTCCCGAGTCGTGACCACCAGCAACCACTCAGCGCCGACCTTGCCCGACCGGCTCCCGCAGACCGGCCGCACCCGCCACAGCAGGCTGCGCGAGCAGGGCGGTCTGGAGCGCGCGGAGCTCGAGGCGATCCTCGACGCGGGGTTCGTCTGCCACCTGGGCGTCGTCGTCGACGGCCACCCCATGGTGGTCCCCACCGTCTACGGCCGCGACGACACCCACCTGTATCTGCACGGCTCGGTCGCAAGCCGCAGCATGGCCGCCGACCCGGACGCCGAGATCTGCGTGACCGTGACCCATGTCGACGGCCTGATCCTGGCCCGCTCGGTCTTCGAGCACGGCGTCAACTACCGCAGCGCGATGATCTACGGCGTACCGCACAAGGTCACCGACCCGGAGCGGAAGCTGCGGGGCCTGCGGCTGCTCACCGAGCACGCGACGCCCGGCCAGTGGGACTACGCGCGGCGCCCGAGCCGCAAGGAACTGGCGGCGACGACCCTGCTCGCCCTGTCCCTCGAGGAGGCGTCCGTCAAGACGAGCGTGGGCCCGCCGGACGACGGCGAAGGACCCGACGCGGCGCTCGGCATCTGGGCGGGAAACCTTCCCCTGACGGCCAGTTGGGGCACTCCGATACCGGACCCGGCGCTGGCTCCGGGCATCGAGGCGCCGCCGCACATCGCGGAGCGCGGCGGGACGCACCAGGGCTGAGGTGCGCCCCGAAGGGGCGCGGGGAACTGCGCGACCAGCCACGAACTAGCCGCAGACAAACGACGGCCTCACGGCCCTTCCCGCGGAGCGCTCAGCTTCAGTTCCCCGGACAGAAAGCGCCGCGCCACCGAATCGGGGGCCTCGCCCAGAGCGAAGGCCCGCGCCTTGATCAGCGCGAGGGCGTCGCCGATCGAGGCGCCCGTCTGCTCGGACAGGGCGCCCGCCGCCTGGTGCACCGCGGCCCGGATGTCGGCGCCGCCGTACAGCCCGGGATCCGCGTCGGGGCCCAGGAGCACGCCCGCCGTCAGGGCCGCGGCGACCTCGTCGAGCGCCCCCGACCCGGCGAGGGCGGAGGGGGGATCGAAGACGGTCAGCGCGCCGATGCAGCGCGGCGCGACCGTCAGCGGCAGCGCGGCCACCGAGCTCAGGCCCAGGGCGGCGAGCCCGGAGCCGTAGCCGGGCCAGCACTCCTCGATGGCGGCGCCGGACACGTACACCGCGCTGCCGGCACGGGCCGCTTCACGGCCGGGGCCCGCGGTCAGGACGTACTCCAGATCCTGGGCGCCCCGCGACGGCCGGTCAGAGGCGGCGACCGCGAGCTGGCTCAGATCGTCGCCCATCAGCGTGAGCGCGGCGCTGGAGGTCCCGCAGACCTCCGCGACCCCGGCCATGAACAGGGGGCGGTCGACGCCCAGGGCCTCCGGCCGGCCGGGGCCGTGGCCGTTCGACCACTCCCGCACCCGGCGGGCGTAGGACTCCTGGAGGCGGGCCGCGGTCAGATGCCGCTCGGCGACCGCGTGGTGCCGTGCGGCCATCGTCGAGTGGAACATCCGGCCGGTCTCCGCGAAGCGCCGCTCGTGGCGTTCGGCGGTCGCCGTCTCGCGCGCCGCGCGGTCGGCGGCCCGGACGGCTCGCTGCCAGGCGGCTTCGGCCTGGCCGTCCGCGGATGACGAACTGCCTTCCATGGCCTTCATGTTCACCAGAATACGGCTCGCGGGGTCAGCCGCCGCCCGGCTCGGAGACGTCTTCCATGAGGAGAACCACACCGCCGTTGTGCCCGTCGAACGGGGAACAGATCACTGAGCAGTCGATGCTCCGGCCGATGCGGTTCACGGCGGGGATGACGACCGGTCCCGACCGCTTCCCCGAAGCGATGCACTCCTCGACGACCTGGCGCAGGCCGCCGGTGGGCAGCCCGAAGTCCAGCGAGAAGAACTCCTCGTCGAGGACCTCGTCGGCGCGCAGCCCCCACAGGTCGATCGCGCCGCGGTTCCAGCTCCTGACCCGGCTGTCGGAGGAGAGGACCACCACGCCCGCCGCAATGCTGCTGACCACGCCCTCGAGGAAGGCGCGGGCCTCGTCCAGATCCGTGGAGCGCAGCCGCATCTCGTCGTTCATGGTCTCCAGTTCCTCGTTGCCGGACCGGAGTTCTTCGTTGGTGGTCTCCAGCTCCTCGTTCGTCGACTGGAGTTCTTCGTTCGTGGTCTCCAGTTCCTCGATGCTCGACTGGAGTTCCTCGTTGGTCGTCTCCAACTCCTCGTTGGTGGACTGGAGTTCCTCGTAAGCGGTCTCCAGGTCCTCGCGCACCCGCTTGACCTCCGCCTTGAGCTGGGTGGCCAGCGTGACGTCCGTGAACGTGATGTTGGTGGCGACCGGCAGTCCCTGGCCGCCCGAGATCGGCTGGATGACGATGTCGAAGTACTGCAGCTCGCTGCCGATGCGCCGCTCCGCCCCGTTCACCCGCAGCGTCCGGCGCTCATGGGTGGCCTGGTCGACCAGGGAGCGCAGCTCGGTGGGCCGGTAGGACAGCTCCAGGTCCTGGAAGGGGCGGCCGATGTCATGGGTCGTGAGGCCGAACTGGGCCCGGGCCTCGTTGTTGATCATGACGACGCCGCCGCCCTCGTCCAGGGCGACGGCGGCGCCCGGAGCGGCGTCGAGAATCAGGTCGCGCAGCTGGCGGGTGCGCGATACGGCCTGCATCTCGGCGCCGAGGCCGGACCTCATCTTCATGGGGATCGCGGGGTACGGCGGGGTGCTGCCGCCGGGCCTGCGCCGGAAGATGCGCTGGCGGATGCTGAGCGCCTCGAACCGCTCGCCGTCGCTCAGCAGCATCTCGGCCTTGCCGAGGAAGAGATAGCGGCCCTCGCGCAGCGCGAAGTGGAAGCGGTCCACGATCTGCGTCTGCGCCTCGACGTTGAAGTACATCAGGGTGTTGCGGCAGACGAGCAGGTCGAGGCGGGAGATCGGGGCGTCACGGGTGATGTCGTGCCTGCCGAAGATCACCCGGCGCCGCAGATCGGGGCGGAACACGTAATGGGCGCCGTGCCGCTCGAAGTACTTGTCGCGCAGCTCGACGGAGAGCGATTCGAGGTTCTTCGCCGGGTACTGGCCCGAGCGGGCGTCGCGCAGCGCCTCCTCGTCGACGTCCGTGGCGTAGATCTTGACGCGGTTCAGGCTCTCCTCGATGCCGAGCGCCTCGGCGAACATGATGGCGAGCGAGTACGCCTCCTCGCCGCTGGAGCAGCCCGCGCTCCACACCCGGATCTCGTCGTCGGCCCCCAGGTCGGCGATCAGCTGGGGCACCACCTCACGCTGCAGCAGCTCCCAGGCGTCCGGGTCGCGGAACACCGAAGTGACGTTGATCAGGATCGTGTTGAACAGCGTACGGAACTCGACGGTGTCGGTCTCGAGCAGATCGCGGTAGTCCGCGTAGTCCTGCACGCCGACGTCGTCCATCCGCTTGCGGATGCGGCGCCCCAACGTGGACCGTTTGTAGCCGGTGAAATCGAAGCCGCGGGAGTCGCGGATGAAGCCGAGCAGGTCCTCGAGGCCCTGGTCGACGTCGGGTTCGGGCGCGGGCCCGCCCCGGCCGTCGGCTGCCTCCTGATCGGCACCGGTGCTCCGCTCGGGCGACGCTGCCCCGCCGCCGGTGCCGGACGACTTGCTCATCACTGCCTCTTGCTCTCGACGAGTCCGCGGATGGCCGCGGCGATTTCCTCTAGACGGAGTACGAAGTCGACGGCTCCCGTGCCGACCGCCGCCGACGGCATTCCCGCGAACTGCGCGGTCTCCGGGTCCTCGGCGATCACGGTGCCGCCGCGCGACTTGACCGCGTCCACGCCCATCGCGCCGTCCACGCCGGTACCGGTCAGCACGCAGGCGATGGCCCGCTCCCCGTACGCACCGGCCACCGACTCGAAGAGCAGGTCGGCGGAGGGGCGCACGAAGTGCACGAGCTCGCTGTCCGACAGGCTGAGGATGCCTTCGGGGCCGACGAGGAGGTGCCGGTCCGGCGGCGCCAGATAGACCGTCCCCGGGCGGATGCGCTCGTGGTCCTCCGCCAGCTTGACGTCCAGCTCCGTCCGCCGGGAGAGGACCTCCGCCAGCAGCGTCCGGTGGCGCGGATCGAGGTGCTGGACCACGAGCACCGGGACCGGCAGACCGGGGCCGAGGGCGCCCAGGAGCGCTCCGAGACCCTGAATTCCTCCGGCGGACGACGCGACAGCCACGACGGAGTACTGCCCCGATGTGTGCTGTTCGGATGTCATATTCCGAGCCTAGCCGCTGAGGGGCGCGCCGGTGGGGCAGCATGGGCGGCGGGGCCTCTTGTCGCCGCTCGGGCCATCTGCTTGACTCCGGCCGCCAGAACGCCCGGATCGCCATCACACCGGCGGAGGTCGCCATGGAGATCACCCGCAGACGTCTGCTGTCCGCCCTGTCGGCCGCCGGTCTCCTGGCGGTGATCCCCACCAGGCCGGCCGGCGCCGCGGCCGCCGACAGCGCCCGGCTCGTCGCCAACACCGTCGCGGTCTTCGCGGGGACCGCCGAGTCCAACGCCCGCCCCGAGACGGCCGCCAAGCTCGCCGCCGTGACCAAGACCGCGCGGACGCATCTGAAGTCGATGGACGACGCGGGCGACGGCGAGCTGTTCGCCGGTCTCGTGCTCGGCACCGACGACGCCAACCTCAACACGGCCTTCAAGCAGCTGTATGAGATCGCCCTCGCCACCCGCGCTCCGGGCACCCCCTCCGACCTCTACGGGAACACCGCGGTACAGCGCCGCGTGATCGACGGACTCGGCTGGCTCCACGAGCGCTACTACGGCGACCAGTCCAAGGGCTACTACGGCAACTGGTTCAACTGGGAGATCGGCATCTCCCAGCACGTCAGCAAGACCCTCGTGCTCCTCATCGACGAGGTGCGGACCTACAAACCCGGCCTCACCGCCACCTACGTCGCCTCGATGGACGCCTACCTGCGCAACGGCACCGACGGGGACGTGAACCTCGACTCGCGCTTCCACACCGGCGCCAACCTCGCCGACATCACCACCAACCGGATCCTGCAGGGCGCGCTGCTCCCCGACGGCGGGGAAGCCCGCATCCGCAAGGCGCTCACCGACCAGCTGACGGTCTTCGTCACCATCGACCCGTACCACCTGAACCACGGGGTCACGGACGGCTACTACGCCGACGGCTCCTTCATCCAGCACGCCTCCGTCGCGTACACGGGATCGTACGGAAAAGGCCTGCTCACACGGGTCGTACAGACGCTCAAGATCCTCGACGGCACGGGCTTCGCGCACGGCGAGGAACTGGTGCCGACCGTCCAGAAGTGGGTGCGCGACGGCTTCGCGCCGCTGATCTTCGAGGGCTGGATGATGGAGATCGTCAAGGGGCGCGCGGTGTCGCGGACGACCTCCGGCTACACCGATGTCGCGGTGGTCGTCGAGGCCGTCGTCGACCTCTCATCGCTCTCGGCCGGCGCCGAGGCCACCGCCCTGAAGAGCTACGTCAAGCACGTCAGGGCGACCTCGCGCGCCGCCCTCGACCCGACCGCCTTCGTCTCCCCGGTCAGCATCGTCCGCTACGCCGACATCATCGCCGACGCCTCGGTGCCGCCCGCCGACCTGAACGCCGCGGCGCGCAGCGTCGCCTTCAACGCCATGGACAAGACCGTGCACCGCAGACCGGGCTACGCCTTCGCGCTGGCGCGCAGCTCGGACCGGATCAGCAAGTACGAGTACATGAGCGGCGAGAACCTCATGCCGTGGTTCCAGGGCGACGGCGCGTACTACCTCTACCTCTCCGGGCAGGACCAGACCCAGGCGTACGGCGTCGACTACTTCACCACGGTCTCGCCGTACGGCCTCGCCGGTGTCACCGCGCCCGTCGAGCGGCGCCGCACCGTCCCCGAGCTGTACGGAAAGCCGTACTACGACAACCCGGGCCACCCCCTGAACTTCACCTCTTCCTCCGAGTCGCAGAACAAGTACGTCTACTTCCCGCGCGGCACCGATGGGCACTCGGGCGGCGCCGTGCTCGGGGCGTACGGAGCGGTGGGGATGGTGCAGTCGAGCGATGTCGCCTTCGCCGACCGGAAGTTGCTGCCCGAGGACTTCGTCGTCTATCGCAACGCGGCGGCGACGAAGTCGTGGTTCCTGCTCGACGAGGAGATCGTGGTGCTCGCCGCCGGGGTCGGCGACGGCGCGGGACGGGCCGTGACCACGACCGTCGACGCGCGCACCGCCGCGCCGGACGACCGGGTGTCCGTCACGGGGATGCTGCGTGACGGCCGCCCATGGACCGGCGCGGGCACGGGCGACCTTTCCTGGCTGCGGTACGCCAACGCCACCCGGCAGACCGCCGTCGGGTACGTCTTCCTCGACACCCCGCGGGTACGGGTCGCCCTCGACCAGGTCACCCGGAGCCGCCGGGTCGTCCGCACCGCGAACCCGGACACCCCGGTGACGCGCACCGTCCTCGGCGTGACCGTGGACGGGGCTGCCGGGGCCGAACCGGCGCGCCTGGCCTACGCGTTGGTGCCGAACGCGGCCGAGGCGGCGCTGCGGTCGTACGGCTCCGGACAGCCGCTGAAGGTCCTCGCGAACACGGTGCGGCTGCAGGCCGTGGCCCACACCGGCCTCGGTCTGACGGCCGCGAACAGCTTCACCGCGGGGCACCACGAGGCCGCCGGGGTACGGATCGACGGCCCCGCGTCGGTGCTGGTGCGGCGCCCCGGACACGGCGACGAGACCACGGTCGCCGTGTCCGATCCGACCATGGACCGGGACACGGTGAGCGTCCTGCTCCGGGGCCGCTCACTGCGCGAGGTCACGGCCGACGACGGCGTACGCGTGAGCCGGGTGCCCGGCGGGACCCGCATCGACGTGGAGACCCGGCACGCGTACGGCCGCAGCTTCACGGTGACGCTGCGCTAAGCGCTCCGCGGGAAGTGCGGTGATGAACCTGCGGGCCGGTGGGGGCTGGTCGCGCGGTTCCCCGCGCCCCTTACGGGGCGCGGTACCGCACCGGACTTCACCGAGACCGCTCAGGCGGCAACGGGCGGGGTGCTGCTCAGTCAGGATTCGTCGACGGTGACGGCCTCCACCGGGCACGCCCGGACCGCATCGCGCACCAGGGGGTCGCCGCCGCCGTCCTCGCGGCCGGGCAGCACCTCGCTCAGGCCGTCGTCGTCCTGGGTGAAGACGCTCGGCGCGGTGAGCGCGCACATGCCCGCACCCACGCACCGATCCTTGTCGACATGAACCCGCACGCTCATCTCCCATTATGTGAAGGACAGTTGCCGGTCGGCGTTGCGATCACCACGTTACGGGGAGTTCGAGCATCCCCTGGATCGTGTCGCCCGGTTTGAAGGGAATCTCCGCCGCGGGCACCGCGAGACGCAGCTCCGGCAGGCGCTCGAAGAGACTCCGCAGGGCGATCTCCAGCTCGGCGCGGGCCAGGTTCTGGCCCAGGCACTGGTGCACACCGAACCCGAAGGCGAGGTGGTGGCCGCCCGTACGGCGGAAGTCGAGCTCCTCCGGGGCGTCGTAGGCCGCGGTGTCACGGTTGATGAGGGACGTGGAGAAGACGACGCCGTCGTTCGCGCGGATGGTGTGCCCCGCGACGTCGATGTCCTCCTTCGCCACCCGCAGCATCCCCTCCGCGATGGACAGGAAGCGCAGCAGCTCCTCGATGGCGGCAGGCAACAGCGCCTGCTCGGAGCGGAGTTCGGCGAGCCGCTCCGGATGCTGGAGGAGCGTGAACGTACCGAGGGAGATCATGTTCGCCGTGGTCTCGTGCCCCGCGACGAGCAGGATCGTCGCCAGACCGAGCAGCTCGTCGCGTTTCAGACCGCCCGCCTCGAGCTGCCGCTGGATCAGCTCGTCGAGCAGACCGTCGCCCGGAGTGCGCAGCTTGCGGTCGATCAACGCGCCGAAGTACGCGTCGAGTTCGTCCCGTGCCCGGTCGACGTCATCTGCGTCCGGGCCGCGCAGCAGCCGCCGCGACTGCTCCTCGAAGAAGTCGTGGTCCTCGTAGGGCACCCCGAGCAGGGCGCAGATGACCATGGACGGTACCGGCAGCGCGAACGCGCCGATCAGCTCGGCCGGCGGCCCCTGTTCGGCCATGGCGTCCAGGAGCCGGTCGACGATCTCCTGGATCCGGGGCCGCAGCGCGGCGACGCGCTTGACCGAGAAGCTGGGGATCAGCATGCGGCGCTGGGCGTTGTGCAGGGGGTCGTCGACGCCGAGCAGGGCGAGGCGGCGGTTGCGGAGGCGGGCGAAGCGTTCGGTCGGTGCGGGGAACGCCTTGTTCTCGCGGTCGGTGGAGAGCCGCGGATCGGCGAGCAGCGCGCGGGCGGTGCTCTGCCCGGTGACCGCCCACACGGAGCGCCCGTCGAACAGGGTGACCCGGGAGAGCGGCCGCTCCTCGCGGAGCGGTTCGTAGGCCTCGGGCGGGTGGTAGGGGCAGGTGCGGTCCTGGGGGAAGGCGATGGGGGTGGCTGTAGGTGCGGATGTGGATGTGGATGCGGATGCGGATGCGGATGTGGATGCGGATGAGTCCGTCATGGATGTACCTCGCAAACGGAGAGGCTCCCTTGTCCAGATCCCATTGGATGCCTGGGGCATCTACTTCGTAACCGCAAGACCGGCCAGATCAGAGCGTTCTCAGCGGCGACGACTGGCCGGAATCACCCCCTCCACTCAACCCGTTTGCGTCCGCACCTCCTGGCGCATTCGGGGCGTACGGGCGCGTCGCGGGGGCGTGTGGTCCGGGGGAGGGCTTGGCG